>CAJMRP010000130.1 GCA_905215765.1 uncultured bacterium | reverse complement strand
CCCGCCGCTAAGGAGCGCCTGCGCCCGGCGACGACCGAGCGCCCGCCGGCCCCGCACGCCGACCTAAGTGAGGCCGAGCGCACCGAGATTGAGCGCCAGGTGGCGCCCATCGAAGACCAAAAACTGCGCGAGGCCCTCGAGAACGCCATGAGAGCCAGTGCCGAGTGGGCCAAGGGCGTGCAAGGCAAAAAAGAGCCTTAAATCGCATCTGGTGGCCTTGTAGAGCCAAATACCCTCGTTCCCGAGGGTATTTTTTTACGATAAACTAGTAAGGCTGTACACATTTTCTTGACTGAAGGAGGACGTGTGGCAAACGAAAACGATTACGATGGCGGCGAGATTAAGATTCTCGAAGGTCTCGAGGCCGTTCGTAAGCGCCCGGGCATGTATATCGGCTCGACGAGCGCCAGCGGTCTGCATCACCTGGTGTGGGAGATCGTTGACAACTCCGTCGACGAGGCAATGGCCGGTTTCTGCACCGAGATCCAGGTGACGGTCCACGCCGACAACTCCATCACGGTCGTCGACAACGGGCGCGGCATCCCCGTCGACGAGCACCCTGTTAAAAAGATCCCGACGCTCGAGGTCGTCATGACGATCTTGCACGCCGGCGGTAAGTTCGATAACTCGGCCTATAAGGTCTCGGGCGGCCTGCACGGCGTGGGCATCTCCGTCGTCAACGCCCTGTCCAAGCGCGTGGTCGTTCAGGTTCGTCGCGATGGCAACACCTACGAGATGGAGTTCTCGCGCGGCAAGACCGTCAAGAAGATGGAGGTCGTGGGCACCTCGGATTCGACGGGTACCACCGTCACCTTCTGGCCCGACGACGAGATCTTCGAGACCTGCATCTACGATTTCGATACGCTGCACAACCGTCTGCAGGAGACGGCGTTCCTCAATAAGAACCTCAAGATCGTGCTGACCGACGAGCGCGAAGCGACTCCCCATGTGGAGGAGTTTTGCTACGAGGGCGGCATCATCGACTTCGTCAGGTTCCTCAACGAGGGCAAGGACGTCCCCGAGGCCTTTAAGGAGCCCATCTACATCGAGGGCAAATCGGACCCGGACGCGCCTGTGACCAAGATGGGCGAGGTCGAGGTTTCCCTGCAGTGGAATAGCGGTTACGGCGAGAACGTCATGTCGTTTGCCAACGACATCTACACCCCCGAGGGCGGCATGCACCTTGAGGGCTTCCGTACCGCGCTCACCCGCGTGATCAACGACTATGCGCGCAAGCAGAACCTGCTCAAGGAAAAAGACGCCAATCTGACCGGCGACGATGTGCGCGAGGGCCTTTCGGCCGTTATCTCGGTCAAGCTGCCCGATCCGCAGTTTGAGGGCCAGACCAAGGCCAAGCTCGGCAGCTCCTATATGCGCGCGCTGACGCTCAAGATCGTGACCGACGGCCTTGCCGATTACCTCGAGGAGCACCCTAAGCCCGCTCGCGAGATCGTCAAGAAGGCGCAGCAGGCCTGCAAGGCGCGCAATGCCGCCCGCAAGGCGCGCGAGGCGACCCGCCGCAAGAGCCTGCTCGAGACGGCGTCCCTGCCCGGTAAGCTCGCTGACTGCTCGGTGCGCGATGCCGAGCTGACCGAGCTCTTCATCGTAGAGGGCGACTCGGCAGGCGGTTCGGCCAAGGACGGCCGTCGCCGTGACATCCAGGCGATTCTGCCCCTGCGCGGCAAGATTTTGAACGTCGAGCGCGTTGGTGACCATCGCGCGTTCTCGAGTGACACCATTCAGTCGCTGATTACCGCGATTGGCTGCGGCGTCACGACGAGTGCCGGCGACGGCGGCGACTTCGATATCACCAAGGCGCGCTACCACAAGATCATCATCATGACCGATGCAGACGTCGACGGTGCGCATATCCGCATCCTGCTGCTGACGTTCTTCTACAAGTACATGCGTCCGCTGATCGATGCCGGCTACGTCTATGTTGCCTGCCCGCCCATCTTTGGCATTAAGGTGCGCAACAAGATCCACTACGTGTATCCCAACGGCCGCCAGCCCGAAGACGAGATCCTGCGCGACACCATCCAGAGTCTGGGCCTGAACCCCGACGATAACGACGAGGACGGCAAGGCCAAGGACGGCAAGATTACCAAAAAGCGCAAGGGCTATACCGTCCAGCGCTACAAGGGCCTGGGCGAGATGGACCCCAAGCAGCTTGCCTCGACGACGATGGACCCAAAGACCCGCATTCTGCAGCGTGTGTCGATCGAGGACGCCGTGGTGGCGGACCGCGCCGTGCGCGAGCTGATGGGTTCCGAGGTCGGCTATCGCCGCGAGTACATTGAAAAACACGCACATGATGCACGATTCCTTGATGCTTAAGAGGAGGTAACGTGGCAGACGATATCAACAACAATGAGGGTATGGACGAGGCCGGCGATGCCGGCATGCCCGACGATCTGAAGCGCCTGCTTGCCCGTGCTGAGCAGGGCGAGGACGGCGATCCGGACGCCTATAACCCCGATGCCGATGATGATGAGGAAGAGGACGCCGAGCTCGAGGAGAGCTTTGGCGAAGTCGACCGTGGCGCCTCGGCCGGCGAGGATATCAACGGCGGCCAGCTCCAGATTTCGGAGTTTGGCCGCGAGATGAAGCAGTCGTTCATCGAGTATTCGATGTCGGTTATCACGGCGCGCGCCCTGCCGGACGTGCGCGACGGCTTAAAGCCGGTGCACCGCCGCATCCTGTACGCGATGAACGAGAGCGGCATCTACCCCAACCGCCCGCACAAGAAGTCAGCTTGGACGGTCGGCGAAGTTATCGGTAAGTACCACCCGCATGGCGACTCCGCGGTCTATGAGGCCATGGTCCGCCTGGCGCAGTGGTTCTCCATGCGCACGCCGCTCATCGACGGTCACGGCAACTTCGGCAACATCGACGGCGACGGCGCGGCGGCCATGCGTTACACCGAGAGCCGCCTGGCAAAGCCCGCCATGGAACTGTTGCGTGACTTGCAGAAGGATACCGTCGACTGGCAGCCCAACTACGACGAATCGCTCGCCGAGCCCGTGGCGCTGCCTGCGCGCTTCCCCAACCTGCTGGTCAACGGCAGTCAGGGCATCGCCGTCGGCATGGCCACCAACATCGCCCCGCATAACCTCACCGAGGCGATCGAGGCCACCTGCTACCTGATCGACAACCCCGACGCCACCGTCGACGAGCTCATGCAGATCATGCCCGGTCCGGACTTCCCCACCGGCGCCATCATCATGGGCAGCGCCGGCATTAAGCAGAGCTACGAGACCGGCCGCGGCTCCATTACCGTGCGTGCCAAGGCACATGTGGAGTCCACCAAGACCGGCCGCAGCCGCCTGGTCTTTACCGAGATTCCCTACATGGTCAACAAGGGCACCCTGCAGGAGAAGATCGCCCAACTCGTCAACGACAAGCGCATCGAGGGCATCTCGGATATGCGTGATGAGTCAAACCAGAAGGGCATCCGTCTGGTCATCGAGCTCAAGAAGGGCGTCATTCCGCAGGTCGTGCTCAACAATCTGTATAAGTACACCTCGCTGCAGACGACCTTTGGCGTCAACAACCTGGCACTCGTCAACGGCGTGCCCAAATGCCTGAGCCTGCGCGAGATGCTGCAGCACTACATCGACCACCAGGTCGACGTCGTCACCCGCCGCACCCGCTTCGACCTTAAGAAGGCCCAGGCGCGTGCCCATATCCTCGAGGGCTACCTGATGGCCCTTGACCATATCGACGAGGTCATTAGCATCATCCGCTCCTCGCAGACCGACTCCGAGGCCAGCAGCCGCCTGATCGAGCGCTTTGGTTTTACGCCCGAGCAGACCACGGCCATCCTCGAGATGAAGCTGCGCCGCCTGACCGGCCTGGAGCGTGACAAGATCCAAGAAGAGTTGGACGGCCTGCGCCGCGCCATCGCCTACTACGAGGACCTGCTGGCGCATGAGGAGAAGATCCTGGGCGTCATCAAGGAAGAGATGCGCGAGATCTCCAAGAAGTTTGGCGACAAGCGCCGCACCGAGATCAGCCAGGTTGAGAAAGACCTGGATGTCGAGGACCTCATCGCTGACGAGGATATGGTCGTGACCATCACCCACACCGGCTACGTTAAGCGTATCCCGGTGGCTGCCTACCGCGCCCAGAAGCGCGGCGGCAAGGGCGTATCGGGCGTCAACCTCAAAGAGGACGACGTTATCGACGAGATGTTTATCGCGTCCACGCACGAGTACGTTCTGTTCTTCTCGAGTAAGGGCAAGGTCTATCGCCTGAAGGTGCACGAGCTGCCGGTGGGTACGCGCCAAGCGCGCGGTACCGCGATCGTCAACCTGCTGCCCTTCGAGGAAGGCGAGAAGATCGCGAGCGTCATCAGCTGCCGCGAGTTCCCGGCCGACGAGTACCTGATGTTTGCCACCAAGAGCGGTATGGTCAAGAAGACCGTGATGAGCGCATATGACCGCAGCCGTCGCGACGGCCTGATCGCTATCAACCTGCGCGACGACGACGCGCTGCTGAACGTGCGCCGTGTGCGCGAGGGCGACAAGATTATCCTGGCCACCACCGCGGGCAAGGCGATCATGTTCTCCGAGGAGCAGGTGCGCGCCACCGGCCGCGACACCAGCGGCGTTCGCGGTATCGGTCTGAAGGACGGTGTGAGCGTTCTGGGCATGGAAGTCACTAACGGCAACGGCGATCTGTTCGTCATCACCGAGCGCGGCTACGGCAAGCGAACGCCGGTCGCGGACTATCCGGAGCAGAATCGCGGCGGTCAGGGCGTCTACACCATCCAAATGACCGAGCGTAAGGGTAACCTCGCGGCCATGAAGACGGTGGGCCCACAGCACGAGCTGTTCATCGTGACGGAGGGCGCGACGGTCATTCGCGTCAAGACCGACGAGATCAGCCAGACCGGCCGTGCCACCCAGGGCGTCAAGATGATGACCGTCGACGACAGCGACCGCGTATGCGCCGTAGCCCGCATGACAGCCGCCAAAGAGAAGCCCGAAGGCGAAGCCACAGAAAACGGCTCCGCCCCCGAAGAAACCCCTGTCGATCTAGGCGACGGCAACGACATGCCGGAAGATCTCCTCGACGAGTAAGAGGCCCTAACTGTTAGAAAATATCAGACCCCATATATCGGCGGTCGGCGCACCTGCGCGCCGACCGCTTTTTTGAAAACCTTGGGACTCGTGTTCGCCCCGGTCGCACGGCGGCATGTGAAGTCGATCGCGAGTTCCGCACGAGCCTGAGAGCACTTAATGTGCTCTCT
>CAJMRP010000129.1 GCA_905215765.1 uncultured bacterium | reverse complement strand
GGGCGTCGCAGCTGCTGGCAGACGAGGCCCGCACGGCCGGCACCTATACGGGCAAAGAACCGTTCAACTTTACCGTTGCCGTGCTCTTCCCCGCCGCGCAAGTCGCCAGCGGCGCGCCGCGAGTTCCGACGGGTTTGCTCACACACCAGGTCGCGCGGTTCTAGCAAGACCAGACCGCCCAGCACAAAAATCGGCAGCTCAACAAACAGGAGGCGGAGATGCAGCAGGTACATGCATCTCCGCCCCTTTTGCGTCGAGAAGTTATGCCGGCGACCCGTGCCGCCGCGCTCGCGTTATCCGCGCTGCGGACCTGCAGTAGCCACAAGCGGTTCAAGCCCCAGCTCGCGCGCGTAATCCTCCTGCGTAAAAATCTCAATCAGCTCAAACGTACCGGCCTCGTCGTCAAACACGAAATGCAGCACCGAGCAGTTGCCCGGCACACGATCGCGTTCGTCGGCCGCCGCGCCCTTCACGTGGTCCATGAACTCCTTGATGGCAGAGCCATGGCTTACCGCGAGCACGCACGTATGGTCCGGACGCTGCATAAGCTCGGTCAACGTCGCCACCATGCGCTCGCGCACCTGCATCTGGCCCTCGCCGCCAAACTGGCGATAGAAGTCGCGCCACGGGCGCTCGGGCATAAGCATCACGCGCTCGGCCTCAAAGTCGCCAAAGAACCACTCACGCAGACCGTCCAGGCGCTCGTACGCCAAGCCCGGCCACAAGTTGGCGATAGTCTGCTCGGTGCGATGAAGTGTGGAGGTGTAGGCATGATCGGGCTCAATGCCGCGCGCACGCAAAAACATGCCGGCACGCGCCGCCTGGTCGCATCCCAGCTGCGTAAGCGGCGAGTCACTCCAGCCCTGAATAATGCGCTTGAGGTTAAATATCGTCTGGCCATGACGGACCAGATACAAGTCTTTATTCATAGGGGTCCTTTCGTTTGTTACCAACCTAAGAGCGAAAACGCCCCGTCGCAATAGCCAAAATGAAGCATGGCACCGTTGTCGGGTTGCTCTCCCCCGCCAGTCACGCATCTAAGAAACTCCTGGCAGGCTGAGCCGTGGGAAACGGCCAGCACGCAGTCGTGCCGGGGCCGGGCCATGATGCGGGACAGCGCCGCGACCATACGTGCGCGAAGCTCGCTTTCCGACTCGCCACCAAAGGCAACCGGATAATCGCCCCAGGGTTGCGCCGGCATCTCGTGGTTTGACGTGCCCTCCAACGAACCCAAATGCCACTCGCGCAGTTCATCGACCAGCTCTATGGAACGACCCTCGCCAACGATCAGCTCGGCCGTACACCGCGCCCGCCCCAACGGAGACGAATACACATGGTCAAAGGTCACGCCGCGGTCCTCGAACGCCGCACGCGTCGCCAGCGCTTGCTCGCGCCCGCGCGCCGTAAGCGGCGAATCGTGCCAGCCCTGCAAAATGTTCTTCACATTGAGCTCGGTCTGCCCATGCCGCACCAAATACAGATCGGCCACACGCCCTCCCCTCGCACCACCACAAAGGTGACAGGCACCTTTGTGGTGGTTTTGCCGCCGGATCGCGCCGCAACGACGCAGCTACAGCAGCACGTCAGCAAGCGGACGCTTGGGCACGTGATGCATCTGTGCTTCATCGCGCCAGTAATTGATAGAGCCATCCGGGTTGGAGTCGATCGCGTCGATCACCTGCGTCTCGGCCGGAACGCCAAACGCCATAATCAGCTTGAGCTCATACTTGTCGTTATCGAGCCCCATGGCATCGATCGCGTGGGGCGTAAAGGCTTTGAACATGCAGGCTGCCACCTCGGGCGTGGCGCCGCGAGCGGCGAGCATCATCGTCTGGGCAGCAATGCCGGTGTCGACCTCGGTGATGGGCGCGGCGGGCTTACCCGGAACAGCGCGCTCGGCAAGAATCGCGATGTAGCCGGTCGGGCGCTCGCCCTCATCGGGACCCGGCCAGTCCTTAAGCGCGCCGGCCCACGCGAGCTCATCAAATACGCGCGCGCAGTCCTCTGCACCGCTCACCACATGAAAGCGCAGGCGCTGAGCGTTGGCGCCGCAAGGGGCCAGGTGTGCCAGCTCCGCCAGCTCGAGCAAAAACTCGCGCGGTACGCGCATGGACTCGTCAAATCGGCGGCACGTGCGGGCGCGGCGGACCAGCGTGTCAAACGTGTCCAGGCCAAGCTTTTCGCAACCCTGCTTTGCCATCGACTCGGCGCTTACCGGCGCTGCGGGAACTGTTTCGTTCATAGGGACCCCTCAATAAAAGCCAATTGTCCTTAAGAAAATCTAACCTAAAACGTAGGCAATAACGAACAGAGCCGCAATGTTCTACACCTGTTGAATATCCCACATCCAAACGGGAACAAAGATAACAATTCGGGAAGGTGAGGCTCCCATTCGCCCTTTCCGCCCCACGCGACGGCGCCCTTGGGCGATACTGGTTGCAAGAGCTACGGCTTACGCCGCACGGAAAGGAGACATCATGGGCATCTTTAAGAACGATGACAAGCAATCGAGCGCGTTTGGATTTGACGAGAAAAGCATGGCAGGCAAGGCCGTCAAGGCCGTGCGCTGGATTTACGCCATCACGGGCGTCTTAGCGCTCGTTGCCGGCATCGCACTGCTGTTTGCACCCGCCAAGTCCCTCGTCTTCCTAACGACCGTCTTGGGCTTCTACTTTGTGATCACGGCCGCGATCAGGCTGTTTACCGCTGTTTTCGAGCCGCTGCTGCCCACCGGCTGGCGCGTTACGAGCATCATCTCCAACCTGCTCATCATTCTGGGCGGCGTCATAATCCTGCGCAATCAGGCCTTCTCGACCGCGACGCTCACCACGCTTGTAGTGGTCGTCGCCGGCTTTGGCTGGATCGTCGAGGGCGTCATGTCGATTCTGGAGTCCGAGCTTTCGTCTAACCGCGCCCTCGCCATCCTGAGCGGCGCACTCTCCATCATCGCGGGCATGTTCGTGTTTATCTATCCGCTGTGGTCGGCCAAGATGCTCGTCATCTTTAGCGGTGCCGCGTTGCTGGTGTTTGGCGTGACGCTGATTGTTCGCGCCATTCAATTTGGCAAACTGGTGCACTAGATGCCAAAGACGCTTTATATTGATGCCGACGCCTGCCCGGTCACGCGCGAGTCGATCGACTGCGCGCGGAGGGCGGGCGTTGCCGTAGTGATTGCCGGCAACAGCACGCAGAACCTGGAACGCCACATTCGCCGCGACGATCCGCGCGACGCCGAGCACGCTCGTCGAGGCTTTTGGGTCACGACGCTCGATGTGAGTGTGGGAGCCGATAGCGCCGACTTTGCCATTATCGAGCGCCTGCAGGCTGGCGACGTGGTCGTGACACAAGACATAGGCCTGGCGAGTATGGTGCTCGGACGCGATGCCGCCGCCATCGGCGTGCGCGGACGCGTCTACGATAAGGCGACCATCGACATGCAGCTGTTTATTCGCCACGAGGAAAAGAAGGTTCGCCGCGCCGGGGGACGCACCCGCGGGCCGGCAGCCTTCACCAGCGAGGACCGAGCCCGCTTTAAACGCAACCTCACCGAGCTGCTGCACTAACCAAGGCAGATTTTTGGGACATGCCTAAAAATCTGCCTTTTTGTTTTGGGCGGTGTGGACGCTCAGGGTCCATGGCTCAACAAAAAAACGGGTTTCAAAATGCCATGCGTCGCCGCACTGCGCAGGCGCCGAGCATGGCTATTTTGAAGCCCGTTTTGCTAGGCCTACTTAGAGGCCGAAGGCGGATAGGATGAGGCCCCAGCTGGCGCCGATGACGTACATCATGACCAGGAACACGGCATTTTCGCGAGCGCTGCGGTTCGTGCGGAACAGGACCAGGTAGCCCACGCCGGCGGAAATGAGCGTGCCGGCGAGCATCGGCGCCAGCTGCAGCGCACCTTCGAGGTACAACTGCGTAATAACGACGCTAGCAGAGCAGTTGGGGATCAGACCGACAAGCGCCGAGCCCAGGACGGCGAGCGTTTCGTTGCCGCGCAGGAACTGCTCGATTGCGGACTCGCCAAAGGTCTCGAGCACGGCGACCAGAATCAGCGTCACCAGGAAAATAAATACCGACACCTGCACGGTGTGCGAGATCGCGCTGCGGATGATCGACAGAATGGGCGCGCCCTCGTGGGAGTGGCTGTGGTCGTGGTGGTGCTCGCGCTTGTCCGCGTGACCGTGGTCGTGGCCGTGGTGGTGCTCGTGCTCGTCCTCATCCTCGTCACAGCCGCAATGGTCGCGCTCGCACAGCTCGTGGATGTGATCGGCGCTCACGCCCGCCTCGGCCACCTCGTCAATGATGTCGCCCCCGGTATGGTCATCATGCGCGCAGTTCACATGAGCCGGATTGGCAGCGGTCCCCAGCACGGTACGGCGAATCGCCGCATGCGCGCGAGCGTTACGACGAAGGCCGCGGATAGCCGCGTCCACGATAAAGCCCGTGACCAGCGCGATCAGTGCCTTCGAAGCCAAAAGCATCGCCATGGTCTGCACGGGAACCTGCTCGGCGAGCAACAGCGGCAACATCTCGTCGGAGGTCGAGAGGAACACGGCGACCAGCGTGCCCAGCGTCACGACACGGCCGGCGTACAGCGTTGCCGCCATGGCCGAAAATCCGCACTGCGGCACCATGCCCAACAACGATCCGACAACCGGACCCGCGGCTCCGGCGCGCTTGATAGCGCCGTTGACGCGGTCGCCCGCAACGTGCTCAAGGGTTTCAAGAGCCAAATACGTCACCAACAAAAACGGCACCAGCGACAGCGCGTCCTTGCCAGCGTCGAGCAGAATATCTATCAGTAAATCCATGACGGATGGAACCTTTCGTGTCTTTCGGCAGCATTGTAAAAGTCCTAGCGGTCAACTAGGGTATTGTAGTTGTCCCGGGCGCGGTGCCAATAGTTGCCCATGGTAAACTATCATCTCGCCACAACTCAGTAACCCCGAGCCGCGCGACGCGGCCCGTCCAAGGAGCAGCATATGAATGTTTCGCAAGCACTCGAATACGAGCGCCAGCCGTTTATCCCCATGTTTATCTACGGCGACCACGGCGCCATGGAATCTGAGCGTCAGAAGGGCGAGGAGGCCCTCAAGGTGCTCGAGACCGAGTACTTTACCGCCGAGGGCGACCCCAGCTTCGACTTTGCCACCGTGCGCGACCTGGCCGACCGCAACCGCGACCTGTGCGACCAGATCGGCGAGGCGCGCCTGCGCAACGTGCCGCCCGCGACGCTTTCGCGCGGTCTGTCCGATGCCGACACCT
>CAJMRP010000128.1 GCA_905215765.1 uncultured bacterium | reverse complement strand
AAGGCGCCGGCACCCGCCCTACTCGGCCTCGGCCGCCTCCTCGCGACGGACGACCTCGTCAATGAGGATGGCGTCGCCGTGCTTGGCACCGGCCACGGAGAGGCCCATGAGCACACCCATGCCCGTGATGTAGGCAAAGAGCATGGCAGGGTTGACGTCCATGACCACGCCGGAGAGGATCGGGGTGATGACCTGTGCGGCCATGCTCAAAAGGATGCGATGCGGCTGCATAGGAACTCCTCGGGGTATCGGTTGCAAAGCGTTTGGGCGCACGGTTTTGTGTGGGCAGCCCACAGGTAAACAATTCTATCGAGAGTTTAGCGGATGGATGTCCCTTATGCGTCTCTGCGCTACACTGGGGCAATCGCGGCGCCGTGTGGACGCTCGAATCGCTAAGGGGACCAGATGAAAAACACCCAGCAACTTTTGTTGATCAACGACATGTGCGGCTATGGCAAGGTGGCGCTTTCGGCCATGCTGCCCGTGCTTTCGCATATGGGCTACCGCATTCATAACCTGCCTACGGCCCTGGTGTCCGATACGCTCAATTATCCCAAGTTCTATATTCACGACACTACGGAATATGTGCGCGAAAGCCTTGCTATCTGGGAAGACCTGGGTTTTGAGTTCGATGCCATCTCCACCGGTTTTATCGTTACGGAGGAAGAGGCGCGCATCATCTCCGATTTTTGCCATCGCCGCGCAAAGACGGGCACTAAGGTGTTTGTCGACCCCATCATGGCCGACAACGGCAAGCTATATGCCGGCGTGCCGGAGTCCACGATTGGCCTTATGCGAAGCTTGGTAGAATGCGCGGACTGCGCGGTGCCCAACTATACCGAGGCCTGCTTGCTTACCGAGACGCCCATGGAGAATGGGCTTACTTCCGAGACGGCCCGTGCATTGGTCGATGCTGTGCGCAACCTGGGCGCTAAGTCGGTGGTCATCACGAGCTGCAAGGTCGACGGGGCAGATGTCATCGCGGGCTTTGACCATACGACTGGCGAGTATTTCACGGTGCCTATTGACATGCTGCCCGTGTACTTCCCGGGTACCGGCGATACGTTTTCCAGCGTGTTGCTGGGCCGCGTGATGCATGGATGGTCATTGGAGCGCGCCTCTGCCGACGCCGCGCGCGTGGTGCGCGAGCTTATTGCTCGCAATGCCGATCAAGAGGATAAGTCTGCGGGCATGCCTATCGAAGCCTGCCTTGACGTGATTGATGGTGAGTAGCATGGCAAACGAGGCGATGGCAGAGGGGGCAGTGAGCCTCAAGCCCGCTGGTGCGCCGCGTGGCAAGCGCCCACGCATCCGCGTTACCTGCGTGGACCAGCTGGGGGAGTGCCGTTGCCATCATGGTCACAAGCCGGGCGACGTCTTTGATTTTGATCGCGATCGCGGAAGGTTATGCCCCATGGCCTGCCATGTGGGATTTCCCTATATCGATATCCTTCGCTACGGCGGTACCGTTCCCGGCAACGAGCCTGGTACGGCCAAATTCTGCTGCCCCGAGGTCGATACCCTCAACGTCTTTTTGGCCGAGGTCGTGGAGTAGTTCGGGTCCGAGCGTCCCGATTGGTC
This sequence comes from uncultured bacterium, assembly GCA_905215765.1. Classification (GTDB taxonomy): domain Bacteria; phylum Actinomycetota; class Coriobacteriia; order Coriobacteriales; family Coriobacteriaceae; genus Collinsella. Next base: position 3,713 of record CAJMRP010000128.1, on the reverse strand, counting down.
GCGAAGAGATTTCGACGAGAGTCGAGCTCTCTCATTGCAAGAAGTCGTCCTTAGAATGCCGCGCGTTGCTCTAGGGACAAGTTCTCGTTCTTACGCAGAACAAAAAAGCGGGGTGCACCTCAATTGAGATGCACCCCGCATTACTTGCTATGCCCAAAGGCTTACATGGCAAAGTCGCCGCCGATGAGGCGGGACACGGACTCCTCGTTATACACAGCGGCGATGGCGCTGGCAAACTCGTCGGCCACGGTGATGGTCTTGATCTTGCCGCCGACCTCGACGGGAATGGCGTCGGTGACGAGGCACTCAACGATCGGGGCGTCGTTCAGACGCTCGATGGCCGGACCGGAGAAGATGCCGTGGGTGGCGCAGACGTAGATGTCGCCAGCGCCCATAGCCTTGAGCTCCTTGACGTTGGCGCACAGGGTGCCAGCGGTGTCGATCATGTCGTCGTTGATGATGCAGGTCTTGCCCTTGATGTCACCGATGATGCCCATGACCTCGGCGGCGTTGTGGCGCGGACGGCCCTTGTGGGCGATGGCCAGGTCGCAGCCGAGCATGTCGGACAGCTTCTTGGCGGCCTTGGCGCGGCCCACATCGGGGGAGACGACAACCAGGTTGTCGGTGTCGAAGTGCATGTCGTTGTAGTACTGGCCAAACAGCGGCAGTGCGGACAGGTGGTTAACCGGGATATCGAAGAAGCCCTGGATCTGGCCCTGGTGCAGGTCGAGGGTGATGATGCGGTTGACGCCGGCGCGCTCGAGCAGGTTGGCGACGAGGCGGGCGGTGATGGGCTCACGCGGGCCGGCCTTGCGGTCCTGGCGGGCATAGCCGTAGTGGGTGATAACGGCAGTGATGGAGCGGGCGGATGCGCGCTTGGCAGCGTCGGTGGCGATGAGCAGCTCCATGAGCATGTCGTTGACGTTGCCGCCGGCCACGGACTGAATCAGGAAGACGTCGGCGCCGCGGACGGTCTCGTCGTAGCGGGCGTAAATCTCACCGTTGGCGAACTGCTTTAGCGTAAGGCCCGAAAGCTCGACCCCAAGGTACTCAGCAATCTTCTGAGCGAGGGGACGGTTGGAGGAACCGGAATACACGCGGATGGACTTGCGCATATTCTCCGACTTCTCGGGATCATTAATCGGCATTACCCTTCTCCTTTATACATCGAATGCCATACAGATGCCTTTTTGCATTGTAACCGCGCGGCGGGGTTAATCGGGTCTTGATAACGTCTTTACCGTCAACGGACACGAACCGACCACTCATTCCGGTCGCGCAGGTCAGCATAGAAAAAGGAGCCGTCCCCATGGGAACCGCTCCTTAGATGCTTGGTAAAACGTTATACCTCGTCGTCCTCGTGCAGGCGGCGGCGATAATCGGCGGCCCAGCCCTCAATATTTACCTGACGGGCGCGGCCCAGGCCGAGTGCGTCAGCCGGGACCGGTTCGGTGATGACAGAGCCGGCGGCCACAAGCGCGCCGTCGCCGATCTGGGCGGGCGCGACCATCATGGTGTCGGAACCGATGAAGGCATCCTTGCCGATGACGGTCTTGTGCTTGTGCACGCCGTCGTAGTTGCAGGTGATGGAGCCTGCGCCCACGTTGACGCCGGGGCCCATGGTGGTATCGCCGATGTAGGACAGGTGCGGCACCTTGGAGCCCTCGCCGATCGTGGACTTCTTGATTTCCACGTGCGTGCCGGCCTTGGAACCGTCGAGCATGTGGGTGCCCGGGCGCAGGTAGGCGCGCGGGCCGCAGTCGACGCCGTTCTCGATGACGGCCTCGATGGCGATGGTCTCATTGATGGTGCAGCCGCTGCCGACGGTGGTGTCGGTGAGACGGCTGTTGGGGCCGAGCTGGCACTCCTCGCCCACGGTGACGTGGCCGATCAGATGCGTCTGCGGCCACACGACGGTGTCGCGGCCGATAACGGCATCGGGGCCGATCCAGGCCTGCGTGGGGTCGATGAAGGTAACGCCCTCGGCCATCCAGTGCTCGTTGATGCGGTCGCGCGCGATGGCGGTGAGCTGCGCGAGCTGAATGCGGCTGTTGACGCCCAGGCCGTCGCGGTAGTCATCGCAGTGGAAGATGGAGATCGCCTGGCCGTGACCCTTGAGGATTTCGAGCATGTCGGGCAGGTAGTACTCGGACTGCGCGTTGTCGTTGCCGATCTCGTTAATGTGGGCGGCGAGCTGCGCGCCGTCAAAGGCGTAGCAGCCGGCGTTGCACTCGAGCAGCGTGGCGGCCTGCTCGGGCGTGCAGTCCTTCTGCTCGATGATACGTTCGATCTGACCATCGGCGCCCAGCTTGATGCGGCCGTAGCCGAAGGGGTCGGGCGGGGTCATGGTCATGACGGTGCAGGCGAGCTCGCCGGTGGCGACGGTTTGCGCGAACTTGGCGACGGTGTCGGCGGTGATGAGCGGCAGGTCGCCGTTGAGCACCACGACGGGGCCTTGCGCGATGCCGCAGGCCTCGAGCGCGACCTTCACGGCGTGGCCGGTGCCCAGGCGCTCGGTCTGCTCGACGCACTCGACCTTGGTAGCGCTGTTGGCATAGGCGCCGTCGATGAGGGCGCGCATCTCGTCGGCGTGGCTGCCGATGACGACAACGACGCGGCTGCAGCCGGCCTTGATGGTGGCGTCGACGATCCACTGAACCATGGGCTTACCCAGGATCTTGTGCGAAACCTTGCAGTGGTTCGACTTCATGCGGGTGCCCTCGCCGGCAGCGAGGATAATTGCGGTTGCGTCCATGTGATCTCCTGTTACGTTATAGAGACGTGTGTTTGGAAACGATACACGGCGCAATATGATACCGCAGGCATATGTTGAGCGCGTAGCGATTGGTTTGCGGCGGTTGAGGCTTGCGCCGCCGGCGTGGCGTTTGCGCTGCTTGCGTGCGGCGTTGGCGGTGCTGCGGAGCTGTCGTTTGAGCGAGGGGACGGGGGTGCCCGTGGACAACATACGAGAGGAGTTTGGCGGCGAGCCCGTCGCGGCATTCTCGATGTCGCATCCGGCTGTGCCGGCACTCTATATAGTGCTGACGCTGGGGCTCACCATGTTCTCGATGCAACCGGTGCTGATCGCGCTGTCGCTTGCGGGCGGGCTGGCGTACGGGCTTGCGACGCGCGGTGCTGCGCGCACGTTGGGGGCGCTTCGCTGGCAGTTGCCGGTGATTTTGATTATCGCGCTGGTCAATCCGCTGTTTAGCGCCTCGGGCTCGACGGAGCTGTTCCGTATTGGCATGCGCGCGGTGTATCTGGAAAGCATGGTATACGGCCTGTGCATGGGCGGGCTGTTTGTGGCGAGCGTGCTGTGGTTTGAGGCCGCGGCGTCGATGCTCGAATACGACAAGGTGCTCGCACTGTTAGGCAACGCCGCGCCGGTGATCGCGCTCATGATCTCGATGTGCATGCGGCTTATCCCACAGTTTTTGCGCCGCGGCCGCACGGTGCTGGCGGTGCAGGACGCGATTGATGTACCGGGGCGTGTGCCGGCCGACCCCGTGCGCTCGCGCTTGCGGGCATCGAGATCGATGACCTCGTCGCGCATCTGCTCGAGCTGCTGGCGGCGGTACTCCAGGTCTCCCGTCTCGTCGGCGTTGATGTAGTCGTCGTCGCCGGTGGAGGTCATGACGGTGATGCGCATGCGCTCCTCGACGCGCGCCTTGAGCTTGATGTACTCGTCGAGCTCCACGTCGGGCCAGTAGTTC
>CAJMRP010000127.1 GCA_905215765.1 uncultured bacterium | reverse complement strand
CAGCCTAAGCTGGTCTCGCTTGAACCTGTCAACTCAGACCACAGGGTTTTCTATGACAGGCAGATTCCCGCTGTGTTCTTCACCACCGGGATGTATCCGGAATACAATTCTGACAGGGACACGGCATCGGTTCTGGAGTATGACGACATGGAGAGGGAACAGGAGTATATATACAACTTCACGCTTGACCTGGTCAACGGCGCCAGGCCGGAGTTCAGGGAGAAGGACGAGAGGAGGAAGAAATATGTCAAGGACGAGGATGTGGTGCCATATTATGAATGTGACGTGAAGCCGGTGTTCCTCGGTTCCCAGGACCCGTCGGTATTTATGAGCAAGTGGGTTTATGTCTATCTGCGCTATCCGCGCGAGGCTGTCCAGGCCGGAGTGCAGGGGCGGGTGCTGGTGGATTTCGTCATAGACACACGCGGGCGTGTAACTGATGTCAAGGTTATCAAAGGTGTGAGCGAACTGCTTGACGCTGAGGCGGTGAGGGTGATAAGCGCGTCCCCTGACTGGAAACCTGCGCGCGTCCGCGGGAAGAAGGTGAAGTGCGAGATGTCGCTTTATGTTGATTTCAAACTGGAAAGGAGAAAATAAGATATGGATTACGATTTCAAGTCAATCGAAAGCAAGTGGCAGGCCAGGTGGGCTGCAGAAAAGGAATATAAGGTGACGGAGGACAAGTCGAAGCCTAAATGTTATGTGCTGGACATGTTCCCGTATCCGTCGGGCGACCTGCACATGGGCCACGCGCGCAACTACACCATCGGCGATGCCATGGCCCGCCAGGCCCGCATGCGCGGTTACGACGTGCTGCACCCCATCGGCTTTGACGCCTTTGGCCTGCCTGCCGAGAACGCCGCCATCAAGCACAATACGCAGGCTGCTGCCTGGACGTATAAGAACATGGACCAGGCGCTCGCCACGATGAAGCGCATGGGCTTCTCCTACGATCTGGATCGCATGGTCAAGACCTGCAGCCCCGACTACTACCGTTGGGGTCAGTGGATCTTTGAGAAGCTGTGGGAAAAGGGCCTGGTCTACCGCAAGAAGAACCCGGTCAACTGGTGCCCTAACTGCAAGACCGTTCTGGCCAACGAGCAGGTCACCGAGGGTAAGTGCTGGCGCTGCGGCACCGAGCCCGAGAAGCGCGACCTTGAGCAGTGGTACTTCAAGATCACCGAGTACTCCCAGGAGCTGCTCGACGACCTGGAGAAGCTCCCCGGCTGGCCCGAGCGCGTCAAGCAGATGCAGGCCAACTGGATCGGTCGCTCCGAGGGCGCCGAGGTCGACTTTACCCTGTGCGACCAGGATGGCGAGCCCATCGAGGGCGATGAGGGCAAGATCACCGTCTTCACCACGCGTGCCGATACCCTTTTTGGCGTCTCCTTCTTTGTCCTGGCTCCCGAGTACGCCGGCCTGCACGAGCTCGTCGAGGGTACGGAGTACGAGGAGGCCGTCACCAAGATCGTCGAGGACTCCAAGCATATCTCTGCCGTCGAGCGTGCCCAAGGCACCCTCGAGAAGCACGGTGCCTTCACGGGCCGCTATGTGGTAAACCCCGTCAACGGCGAGAAGGTCCCCGTGTGGGTTGCCGATTATGTCGTTGCCGACTACGGCACCGGCGCCGTCATGGCCGTTCCTTGCGGCGACCAGCGCGACTTTGAGTTTGCCCGCAAGTACGACCTGCCGATCGTGCCGATCATCCTGGACGATGACGATCGCGCTGCCGTCGAGGCCAGCGGCGAGACCATCGATACCTTCCATGCCGAGACCGTCGACTGGGATTGCGCCCACGCTGCCGAGGGCACGCTCGTCCAGTCCGGGAAGTACACCGGCATGCGCGGCGGTAAGCACTCCGAGGGCGAGGCTGCGATCGTGGCCGACCTCGAGGCCATGGGCTGTGGTCGTCGCAAGGTCGAGTTCCGTCTCCGCGACTGGCTCATCAGCCGCCAGCGCTATTGGGGCAACCCCATCCCGGCCATCCACTGCGAGCACTGCGGCATCGTGCCCGTGCCCGAGGATCAGCTGCCGGTGACGCTGCCCGAGAACCTGGACCTGGGCGCCGGCGAAACCCTTGCTGAGTGCAAGGAGTTCTACGAGACCACCTGCCCGGTCTGCGGCCGCCCGGCCAAGCGCGAGACCGATACCATGGACACCTTCACCTGCTCCAGCTGGTATTACCTGCGCTATACCGATCCGCACAACACCGAGCTGCCCTTCTCCCGTGAGGCCGCCGACCGTTGGATGCCCGTCGATAACTACATCGGCGGCATCGAGCACGCCATTCTGCACCTGCTCTACAGCCGCTTCTTTACCAAGGCACTGCGCGACCTGGGCCTGCTGAGCGTGGACGAGCCCTTCACCAACCTGCTGTGCCAGGGCATGGTCAAGGACGAGAACGGCGACACCATGTCCAAGTCCAAGGGCAATGTCGTGCCCCCGAGCTCGGTCATCGAGCCCTACGGCGCCGACACCATGCGTTTGGCGATCCTGTTTATCGCCCCGCCCGAGAAGGACTTCGACTGGGATCCCAAGGCCGTTGAGGGCGCCAACCGCTTCATCAAGCGCGCTTGGCGTATCGTTTGGCAACTCGTCCAGTCCGGTGACGCTAACGTGGCCTTCGACAAGTCCGCGCTCGACGAGGTTGCGATGAAGCTCTATCGCGAGCGTCACCGCACCATCGCCAAATGCACCGAGGACTTCGATCGCGGCCAGTTCAACACCGCGATCTCGGCCGTCATGGAGCTCGTCAACGCGGCGAGCGCCTACCTCAACGCCACCGAGGGTACCGCCCGCGACAAGGCGCTGTGCTACGGCGTGGCTAAGGATATCGTGAGCGTCCTTGCCCCCATCTGCCCGTTCTGGGCCGACGAGCTGTGGCACGAGGCGCTTGGCTGCGAGGGCAACGCCTACACCGCCGCCTGGCCCGAGTTTGACCTGGCCGAGTCCGTTGAGGACACGGTGCAGATCGTGGTCCAGGTGCTCGGCAAGGTCCGCGGCCGCGTCGACGTTGCCCGCGATGCCTCCAATGAGGATATGCAGGCTGCCGCCGAGGCCGCCGTCGCCAAGTGGCTCGAGGGCAAGACAGTCGTCAAGGCCATCTGCGTGCCCGGCAAGCTGGTCAACCTGGTGGTCAAGTAAGCACTGCGCGCTTAACTGACGCATAAAAGACGAGGGGCGATCCGGTTGGGTCGTCCCTCGTTTTGCGTGTATCTGCCTAGTTGCCTTCGGCCAATTGTCCTATTCTTGTGGAGAAGCTGTGCGCACGCTGACCTGCAGGTTCGTACTGTGCTTGCACGTTTCCGCAGCTATTGGTATAGTTTGCTTGCAAATGAAGTTGTAATTGAAAGAAGTGGGGTTTCGGCCCCGCTTCTTTTTTGTATGGATGGAGGTGCCGCAATGGTCAAGACCAAGACCGAGCAGGCGATCATCGACGCGCTCGAGGCCGTCGCTCCCCAGCACGATGTCGACATCGTCGACGTCGAGCTCGTGGGTGCCACTAAGGCCCCCTGCGTGCGTGTGCGTATCGAGGGTGCCGAGGGTCAGAGCCTGTCGCTCAACGACGTCACGGCCAACACCAAGTGGGTCGGCGATGTGATTGAGGAGCTCGATCCCATCTCTTCGAGCTATACGCTCGAGGTGTCGAGCCCGGGTATGGCGCGCCCGCTGCGCCGCCCGTGCGACTTTGCCCGCTTTGTGGGCGAGAACTGCGAGCTCACCTCCACCGCCACCGAGGGCCGTCGCAAGTACGCCGGCAAGATTGCCGCCGCCACCGAGACGAACGTGACCCTCGAGCTCGAGGACGGCGAGTCCGTTACCCTCGATTTCTCTGATGTTAAAAAGTGCAAGTTGAAGCCCACCTACGACTTCAAGCCCGCGAAGGAAGGAAAGTAAGATGGCAGCATCCGACATGATGTCCGCCCTGATGGAGCTTTGCCAGGAGAAGCACATCGACCAGCTCTACCTGATCGACCGCCTGGAGCAGTCGCTCGCCAAGAGCTATGCCGAGATCCTGCATCTTGAGTGGGGCGCCAAGGTGACCATCGACCGCACCACCGGCAAGATCTACGTCTACCGCCTGGAGCCGATCGACGATTCCATGGACGAGGAGGGCAACTTCACCGAGTTCGAGGAGATCGACGTCACCCCCAAGAACACGAGCCGCATCGCCGCCCAGCACGCCAAGGCTGAAATCAACGCCATCGTGCGTAACTCCGCCCGTGAGCAGATCTACGAGGAGTTCTCCGGCCGCATCGGTGACCTCATCAGCGGTACCGTGCTGCAGTCCACGCCCGACTTCACGATCGTCAAGATCCGCGAGGGCGTCGAGGCCGAGCTGCCGCACTTCGACCAGCGCCGTTACGAGAACGAGCGCAACGAGCGTCCGATGGGCGAGCGCTACCTGCACAACCAGCACATCAAGGCCGTGATCATCGACGTTCGCGACCCCAACTCCAACCTGCAGCCGGTTCGTGGCGAGCACAGCCGTCCGCCGATTGTCATCTCCCGTACCCACCCCGAGCTCATGCGTCGTCTGTTTGAGCAGGAGGTGCCCGAGATCTATGAGGGCACCGTCCAGATTAAGTCGATCGCCCGCGAGCCCGGCCAGCGTTCCAAGGTTGCCGTCCACTCGCTCGACGACCGTCTGGATCCCGTGGGCGCCTGCGTCGGCCCCAAGGGCAGCCGTGTTCGCGCTGTCGTGGGCGAGCTCCGTGGCGAGCGCGTCGACGTCATCCTGTGGGATGCCGATCCTGCCGTCTACGTCGCCAACGCCCTGTCGCCCGCTAAGGTCACCCGCGTCCTCATCGACGAGGAGAAGGCCTACGCCGGCGTCATCGTGCCCGACGACCAGCTGTCCCTCGCCATCGGCAAGGAGGGCCAGAACGCCCGCCTCGCCGCGCGCCTGACCGGCTGGCACATCGACATCAAGTCCGAGACCCTTGCCGCCGACATCCTCAAGAACGTTCCCGTTCACGAGGAGCCCGCCGCCGACCTGATCGGTGACGAGGAGGACGAGGACGTCCGCCGCTGCGAGTATGTGTCCGAGGACGGCATCCAGTGCCGCAACCAGGCTCGTCCCGGCTCCCGTTTCTGCGGTGTCCACGACACCGACGCCTTCGATGATGCGGAGGACCTGATCTAGCGCGCGGTCGCGCCGGGCGGGTCCCGGCGCGTCTCCCACGCTCGTTCAGTCTCTAGGCACCCAAGGTGCCAGAAAGGGTAGGTGAAGTCATATGGCAAAAGTCCGTGTGTCCACCCTGGCCAAAGAGTTCGGCATGACCTCCAAGGAACTGATGGGTCATCTCGCCGATATGAAGATTCCCGCTAAGTCCGCTTCCTCCACCTTGGAGGACGCCTATGTCGCTATGGTCCGCAAGCAGCTCGCCTCGGTGATCGAGGCCCGCGCTCAGGAAGTCGAGGCCGCCAAGCAGGCCGAGGAGCAGGCAGCTGCCGCCGAGGAGGCCGCACGCGCCG
>CAJMRP010000126.1 GCA_905215765.1 uncultured bacterium | reverse complement strand
CATGCGAACCTCCAGTCCGGACCGCCCCGCGGTCCAACTTTCTGTCCGCACCCCCAAACAGACCGTATTCCACCGCAATTTCTTTTTTGGCAGAGGAGAGTTCATGCTGCAGGTCATCATTTCGCCCGCCAAGCAGATGCGCGCGGCCCAAGATGCTTTTGAAGTCCTGGGCATCCCAACCTTTGTGCGCGAGACGGCTCGCCTCCACCGCGCACTGCTAGATATCGAGCGGAATGAAGGCAGCGGCGGCCTGCAGGCGCTGTGGAACGTGAGTGACAAACTGCTGGGGCCTTGCCTCAACACCCTGCATGAGTTCGGGCCCATCCTGAAAAGCGTCGATCTCGACAATCCCGCACTCGCTCGCCACCTCTCCCCTGCCGTCATGTCCTATCACGGCATTCAATACCAGAGCATGGCACCCGAGGTGATGGATTCCGCGCAGCTCGCATGGCTGCAAGACCATCTGTGGATCCTCTCCGGCCTCTACGGGTGCGTTCGTCCCTTTCATGCCGTCGAACCGTATCGACTGGAGATGGGCGCGAAGCTCGCCGTTGACGATGCCCGAGACCTCTACGCGTTTTGGAGCGACAAGCTCGCGCGGGCTATCGCCCCGGCAGGCTCAAACACCACGATCGTCAACCTCGCCAGCGTAGAGTATGCCAAAGCCGTTCTGCCCCACCTCGCGGGCGACGCCACGGCCGTCACATGCCTCTTTGGCGAGGGTATCCGCAACGGGAAGCCCATCCAACGGTCGACCGCCAGCAAAAAGGCGCGCGGCTCCATGGTGCGGTGGATGGCAGAAAACAAGCTCGAGGATGCAAGCGAACTCACCGCATTCAATATCGGCTATCGGCACATCCCCGAGCTTTCAGACAAAAACACCCTGGTTTTCATGAACGCGCAGGCACAATAGGCCCGCCGTTTCCAAACACCCCATTACTCCGCCAAGCCATCGGCCTTTGCAATCTCGCTCGTCGAGCCATCTTGGTAGGTAATCTTAACGTGCTCTACGTCGGATACCGTAACGCCCGACGGAGGTTCCAGACGCCACTCCGTCAGAGCGATATCCATGGTCGTGGGCACGCCCCCTTGATCTTTGAGCTTCACCGTGAGTGTTTTGATTGCCGCATCAAACGTCACGCGTTCGATTTCTTCGCCCGGAATAGACCCGCCGCTCAGCTGCAGCTGCACAAACTCGTCGCACGGATACCAATAGTCGCCGGGTGCGGCAACCGTGTTGCCACCAGAAACTTTCATGGTCATAATCGGCAGGCCCTCGTCGGCTTCAAACTCCCAGGCGGCGCCGCCACGACCGCCGAACGTCCAAATACAAAAGGCAATCACCAGCACGGCAAGCACCGCAAAACCAATCGCGACCAACCCATGGTGCGCACGGCTTTCCTCGGCCGATACATCCCATTGCGTCTCTCGATATAGATGCTTGTCTTCCATGTACGCCTCCCCGCAGGCACGCTCGTTAGGCCAATCGTACCCATTCGAGCTATACTTGAGCCCATTACATAAACGGGGAGCTTGCAGGACAAGACGGCAGGCTGAGACTGGGCGCGCCCGCCCTGACCCGCAAACCTGATATGGGTAATGCCAACGAAGGGAGCCGTGCCAATGAGCACACAGACCGAGCCCAAGCTCGTCACGCAAATCGACTTCGCCCGCGCCGGGCAGATCACGCCGCAGATGAAGGAAGTCGCCGAGCGCGAGCATCGCGACCCCGAGTACATCCGCGAGCGCGTGGCCGACGGCCGCATCGCCATTCCCGCCAACATCGTGCACATCAAAAAGGGCATGCGCGCCTTTGGCGTCGGTGAGGGCCTGTCCACCAAGGTCAACGTGAACCTGGGCATCTCAGGCGACAAGGCCGATGCCGCCGAGGAATGGAAGAAGGTCAAGATCGCCGAGGACTTTGGCGCCGACGCCATCATGGACCTCTCCAACTCGGGCAAGACGCGCCAGTTCCGCCAGCAGCTCATCGACGAGACGCCGCTCATGGTGGGCACCGTCCCCATGTACGACGCCATCGGCTACATGGAAAAGCCGCTGGTCAAGCTTACCAAGGATGACCTGTTCGAGGTCGTGCGCGCGCACGCCGAGGACGGCGTGGACTTTATGACCATCCACTGCGGCATCAACAAGTCGGTCACCAAGACTTTTAAGGAGACCGGCCGCCTGATGAACATCGTGAGCCGCGGCGGTTCACTGCTGTTTGGCTGGATGGAGGTCACCGGTAACGAGAACCCGTTCTATGAGTTCTACGACGAGTTGCTCGAGATTTGCCACGAGTACGACGTGACGATTTCGCTCGGCGACTCCTGCCGCCCGGGCTGCCTCTACGACTCCAACGACGCCACCGAGACCGCTGAGATGATCGAGCTGGGCAAGCTGTGCAAGCGCGCTTGGGCCGCCGGCGTCCAGGTCATGGTCGAGGGCCCGGGTCACATGGCGCTCGACGAGATCGCCGCCAACATGAAACTGCAGAAGCGCCTGTGCCACAACGCCCCGTTCTATGTGCTCGGACCGCTGGTGACCGATATCGGCGTGGGTTACGACCACATCACCGCCGCCATCGGCGGCGCCATCTCCGCCAGCTCCGGTGCCGACTTCCTGTGCTACGTGACACCGGCCGAGCACCTATGCCTGCCTAACGCCCAGGATGTGCTCGACGGCCTCATGGCCACCAAGATCGCCGCACACGCCGCCGACATCGCCAAAAAGGTGCCCCACGCCCGCGACATGGACGACAAGATGGGCCAGGCACGCCGCAAGCTCGACTGGGATGCCATGTGGAAGTGCGCGCTCGACCCAGTTACAGGCAAGAAGCGCTACGAGGAGTCCCCCGCCGCCACCGAGGGCACCTGCACCATGTGCGGCAAGATGTGCGCCGTCCGCACCGTCAACAAGATCTTCGAGGGCACCACGATCGACCTTGGCATGGAGGACTAGCCCTGTCGCCGCGGCCGCTTCTGGCGGCGAGCTGGTGCCTATCAATTGTTGACGTGTGAACATTTGCTTGCATTTGCGTAAAGATTGCATCGCCCGCCCGGGTTCGACATAGAGTCGGCCCGGGCATCTTTATAATGCTGGCTTATAGACCCATTTGATTCCGACCGAACAAGGGAGCGAACATGGATCGTAGTAAGGTACCTGCCGTCCTGTCCATCGCGGGATCCGATTCCAGCGGCGGCGCCGGCATTCAGGCTGACATCAAGACCATCACGGCGCACCGCCTGTATGCCGAGACGGCCATCACCGCCATCACAGCGCAAAACACACTGGGCGTTACCGCCGTGCAGGATATCTCGCCAGATATCGTAGCCGCGCAAATTGACGCCGTTTTTGACGATATCCGCCCGAGCGCCGTCAAGATCGGCATGGTTTCTTCTGTCGAGATTATCGATGTTATCGCCGACCGCCTGAGCGCCTGGAACGCGACAAACGTGGTAGTCGACCCCGTCATGGTAGCCACCTCGGGCGCACGGCTGATTGCCGAAGATGCCGCCGAGGCGCTCACCCGCCGCCTGTTCCCGCTAGCGACGGTTATCACGCCCAATATTCCCGAGGCCATGGCCCTGCTCGACTACGAGGTCGACTCCGAGCGCACGCAGCAAAATGCTGCCATGCTCCTCACCCGCCGCTTTGGTTGCGCATCCCTCGTTAAGGGTGGACATCTTGTCAACGAGGCCAACGATGTACTGGCCGAACCCGCGCCACTCGATGACGAGGGCAACCATCTGGGAGATCCACTCACCACGTGGTTCCGCCACAAGCGCATCGAGACCGACAACACACACGGCACCGGATGCACGCTCTCGTCCGCCATCGCCTGCGCGCTGGCTCAGGGCATGGATCTTGCCGACGCCGTCAACGCCGGCAAGGCCTACCTGACAGGCGCTCTGGCCGCCGGCCTGGACATGGGCAAAGGCTCTGGCCCCGTCAACCACATGTGGCAATATTAAGATTCGCAGCCCAAGCCACCGCAAAGGCGCCCGTCCCCTTTGCGGTGGCTTGGGGTCGCGCTACTCACCGAGCATCTCTTGGAGCTTGGCTGCCACGGCATGGCCCAGGCTCTCGTGGCTTTCGGGCATCATGTGCAGATAATCGATATCGCCCGGCTCGGCAAAATCAGCGGCATTCAAAAAGTCGCAGCCAAACTGTTTAGCAGCATACGCATAGTATTCGGCAAAATGCTCCGAGGCCTCGACGGAGCGCTCGTCAAAGTCGGTCATGTACACATCGGCGATCTGCGGTTTAATCTTGATAGGCGCCATCAGCAGAATACGCGGGCAGGGCGCGGCTTCGGTCCAGGGAAACGCGCGGACGGTGCGAATCAGCGCCATGGCACCGTCAGCGATATCGGCAGCCCCCACGCTAAAGACCGTCTTGCAGTCGTTGGTGCCCAGCATAATCACGATCGCATCCAGCGGCTTATGAGCCTCGAGCAGCATCGGCAACGCGCGGATGCCGTTGAGATTAGTGTCCAGATGGCACATGTCGTCGCGTACCGTCGTGCGGCCGTTGAGGCCTTCCTCAATCACGTGCCAGCCCTCGCCCAGGTCGCGCTGGGCCACGCCGCACCAGCGCACATCGTGCGCATAGCGTACCGCGGTGCCGTCGCGCATGCCCGCCGGATCATAGCCGTAGGTATTGCTGTCGCCAAAGCACAGAACGTTTTTCATCGTAAGCCCTTCCTCTAGTAAAAAGAAAAAGTCGGCGGGAGCAGTCTCTCCCGCCGGATCGATCTATCTGTCAGCACATACCGATTACAGGTACTTGCGCCAATCGTCATCGTCTTCATCGTCCTCGGCGGCAGCCTGGGCCTGCTCGGCGGCGCGGGCAGCCGCAGCGCGAGCGGCAACCTGGGCATAGGACTCCTCGTTGCGCTCGGGGAAGTTTGCCAGCACGTGCTCGAACTTGGCGAAATCTTCGTCCCAGCGCGTAGAGGGCACGGCAAAAAAGACCTGCTTGACCTTAAAGTCGCCCGATGCGAGCTCCTTGCGGAAGAGCTCGGCCACGGCCTCGGCGTCAAAGCCGTTGTTGTCGCAGCCCCAAGCGCCCAGCACGAGCTTCTCGCGACCCAGCTCGTCGCAGATGGCAAGCACAAAGCGGATGCGATCGCGCAGGGCGTCCAGCAGGGCATCGTCACCCACGCGATACTCCTGGCGAGCGCGCTTGACGTTGGGCGCGGCGGCAACGATTACGTCGGCATACGCATGCACGTGGTTGCGGTCGAAGCGTACCGCAGGCACCACCAGCGCACGGTTTCGGTAAAGCTCGCAGTTGATGTTGCGGCGACGGTTCTCGCCGTACCATTTGCGCTGCTTATCGAGAACGTTGTACAGATACGAATCGGCGCACAGCGTGGCCTCCTGGCCCAGATAACCCTGAATATAGCCACCGCCCGGGTTGGTAAACGAGGCAAAGGCGAGCACGGCCATGTCGCAGAACTGCGCATAGCCACGACCGTTGTCCAGAATGGCCTGCGTGGCGGAGGCATCGAGCACGGTGACCTCGGGCAGGGCCGCAGCGGGCTCCTCGGCGGGCTCGGACTCGGCTTCGGCGGCCTCCTCGACGGG
>CAJMRP010000125.1 GCA_905215765.1 uncultured bacterium | reverse complement strand
TAGGGAGGTCACCGAAAAGGAGTTCACACTCCTGCGACAAAAGAGCGCCCCCGTGAATCTGCTACAGGAGGAAAATCTTACCCGAGCCTGCGGCGAATATCGATACGTGACTACATGGGTCTGTTCAAATCCAGAGGAAATCCACGTGCTTCGGGTCCTCCAATGCGGAGATTGCCTCCGACTGGTGGTCAATGGCACGCCCCTTCCTTGGGAATGCGGCCCAAATGCCTGCTTCGACCTACGGGGACTGGTCAAAAAGGGGGAGAATCACTTGGAACTCTATGCCGCCGATTCTCCTGCCTACGCCGACCGCTTCCAGGGGAGCGGACGGGAGTTCGGCGTCCGCCTCCCTCTGCAACCCCATGGCTTCCAGGGAGAATTGGAATTCTGCTAGCTCTTTTCTCCCAGGGCGGGGAAAGGAGGGCGCCAAGGCAGAAACACAGAGAGCACGGAAGGCCTGGAAGGGGAGGCGTCAGGCG
Source organism: uncultured bacterium (assembly GCA_905215765.1). Lineage (GTDB taxonomy): Bacteria > Actinomycetota > Coriobacteriia > Coriobacteriales > Coriobacteriaceae > Collinsella. The sequence goes on along the minus strand of CAJMRP010000125.1, from coordinate 5,278 downwards.
TAGGGTGCCTGACGCCACCCGCCTCCTTTGCCTGCTCTTCTGCCAAATACCCGGCACGCCCACTCCATAACCGGAGTCCGGCCGCCTTCCTGGCTTGCTCTGCCGCCCATACTCCATACCGGAGTTCCCCTGCCTTCCCGGTATGCTCTGTTGCCAAATGCCCGGCCGCCTCCCTGGCATACTGTTCCTGCAAAGTCGGCCTGGGTGGTGGAGGCCCTTTGCCTTCGAAGGCGCAGGGGGTGTCGTCCTATTGTTATTGTAATATCTTTATATCTATGGAGTTATAGATTTTAAATCCCAACGGGGGAAGGCATGGTGTCTGCCCCCCGTGGAGTTCCGTGGGAACCCTTGATGTGCGTGGCGTGGACCCCGCACATCAGGGGCGCTGGGATGTTAGAACTCGTATTTGAGGCCCAGGGAGAGGAGATCCGTGTATCCCCGGTAGGTTCCCTTGATGTACTGGGTCTCGGAGAGCTTCTGGATGGCGTGGCTTCTGTGGAAGAAGATATGGTTCCAGCCGACGTCCAGCCGGAGGTGTTCGTTCCACTGGTAGGAGGCGCCGACGTAGGCCCAGATCCGGTGGGAGTCGGGGAGCATGACGGTCTTGTTTCCCTGCTTGGTGACGGCGCGCTGGTCGAAGGCGTCGAGGCCCACGACGGCGTTAGCGCACTCGTTGTTGACATGCTCGACGGCCTGCGAAACGCCCTTGCCCAGGTAGCGGCCCTTGTCGCCATCGCGCAGCTCGCAGGCCTCAAAGGCACCGGTCGAAGCACCCGAAGGCACTATTGCGCGGCCAAAGCTGCCGTCCTCGAGCACGACCTCGACCTCGACGGTGGGATTGCCGCGGCTGTCGAGCACCTCGCGACCGTAGACGTCCAAAATATCGCTCATGTTGTCTCCCTCTCACTTGGAAACGTAGTGGATGCAAGCGACCGGCTGACCGTGCACCGTCGGTGCGTCTCCGTAAGTTAGCCATGTCGCACTTTTTGCATTATGCCCTAAGTTAGCCAAGGGATACAATCTTTTTTAAAAAATAATGGGGCGATGGGACAAGTCCGTCCCATCGCCCCCGCGGTATTACTCCCCTGCCTTTGCTGCGTCCCACAGGTCGTTGAGGCCATGGGTCGAAAGCTCGGCAAGATCAACATGGGCATCGGCCGCCATCTGCTCCATTGCAGCCCAACGGCGACGGAACTTGGCCGTGCTGGCACGCAGGGCGCTCTCGGCGTCAATCCCCTCTTTGCGCGCAACGTTGACAAGGGCAAAGAGTAGGTCACCAAACTCCATCTCGCGCTCGGGCGAGCCAGGGGCCTCGGCCTCAAACTCGGCACGTTCCTCGGCGACCTCGTCCCACACGTCCTGGACCGTCTCCCACTCAAAGCCCACGGCAGCTGCCTTGCGCGACACCTTTTGCGCTTGCATCAGCGCCGGCAGGTGCGTGGGCACGCCGTCGAGCAGTCCCTCGGGCGCGGCCTCGCCTGCCGCCACGGCCTTGTCCTTGGCGGCCTTCTCGGCAAGCTTGACCTCGTCCCAAATCTTGAGCACCTCGTCAGAGCTGTCGGCATCCGCATCGCCAAACACGTGCGGATGACGGCGAATGAGCTTGGCGTCGATATCGTGCGCCACGTCGGCCAGCGTAAACTCGCCGGCGTCCGCCGCGATCTGCGCATGCAACACTACCTGCATGAGCACGTCGCCCAGCTCCTCGCGCAGGTGCGCCGCGTCGTCGGCCTCGATGCAGTCGAGCGCCTCGTAGGCCTCCTCGATCATGTTCTTGCCAATGCTGCGGTGCGTCTGCTCGCGGTCCCACGGGCAGCCGTCGGGCTGACGCAGGCGCCAGATGGTCTGCACCAGATGCTGCAGCTCGGCCGATGCATCTACCAGCGTGGACAGGTCACGCGAACCCTCGGCATTTTGCTGAGCCATATGCTCGGCCATGGCTAGTCCTCCTCCATGATCACGTGGCGGAACGCGCCGCCCTCGTAGATGCCGTAGCTGTGCGTACCGTCCTTGGGGATGCTCACGCTGCCGGGGTTGAAGAGCCACAGACCAGGATGCTCCTCGCTCGCTTCGTTGACCTTGATGTGCGTGTGACCGTAGACGAGCGCGGAGCCCTCGGGCAGCGCGGGCGCGTGGTCGACGCTGTTGTGCATACCGGCGCCAAAAACGTGGCCGTGCGTCAGGAACAGCTCGCGGCCGCTCTCGTCGAACAGCGTGGCGTAGTCGGCCATGACAGGGAAGTCGAGCACCATCTGGTCGACCTCGGCGTCGCAGTTGCCGCGCACCGCGATGATGCGGTCAGCCAGGGCGTTGAGCAGCGGGATTACGCGCTTGGGGGCGTAATCGCGCGGCAGGTCGTTGCGCGGACCGTGGTAGAGCAGGTCGCCCAGCAGGACGATGCGGTCGGGCTCCTCGGACTCGATGGCGGCGACCAGGCGCTCGGTCCAATATGCCGAGCCATGGATGTCGGAGGCGATGAGGTATTTCATGGGGAGATCCTTTCGAATGGGGTTGATATGGCTGGGCGCAGGATGTCGCCACCGGCCGCGTTACTCAAATCGCAGTGCCGCGGCTTGTGCCGCCTGCATCACGCGCTGGAGCGGCACACCGTGCTCGCGGGCAAGGCGGGCGCAGTCCTCGTACTCGGGCGCTGCACGCTCGCTGCCGTCGGGCAGGGTGGCCACCTTGACGGACACCTCGCCCCATGGCGTCGTCACCTGCTCAAAGCGGCGTGGCAGGCAGACGCGCTCCATAACCTGGCGGCGGATGCCATTGGTCGTGGTTTCCAAAAAGATAATCGTCTGCAGGCGCTCGATATCCTCGTGGGTGCAGATTACCTGCAGCTGCCAGCCGGGACGGCCCTTCTTGCAATAGAGGGGTAGCCAATGCACCTCGCGCGCACCGGCCTCGCGCAGGCGGTCGGCGGCGTAGGCGAGCACCTCGGGCGACGCGTCGTCGATATCGCATTCCAGTTTGACGATGGTCTCGGGCGCATCGGTCTCGCGGGACAGCGGAGATTTGCTATCGCATGGCATACGGTCCGGCTCCTTTCCGCACGGGCTCGTTTTGTTCACCCAAACGCTAACACATCGCGGGCGGCGTGGATGTGGCGGAGCGCGATGAGCGCGATTTTCCCTGTCCGCAAGAAACCGACACTCCACCGCCTCAGCCAAACATGTACGTCAGCCTCCAAACATGTCATTTTTTGCAGCTTTTGGAGGCTGATGTACACGTTTTGAGAGCGCAAGCGAGGCCGCACCGCGCGTCGCGCAGCCTTTCCAATCGATTTCGACCCCCGGCGTGTCCGGCGTGTTGAGAGCTGCGCCATTACAATGAAGCGGATTCGCTTGACGCAAAGGAGCCGCCATGCCTGCTTGCCCGCTGGTCGATTGCCACACCCACACCTCGTTCTCGGACGGTCATGCCTCGTTTGAGGACAACGTTCGCGCCGCTGCTGCGGCCAGCTGCCGCGTCATGGTCTCGACCGACCATCTCACCCTGCCCGTCAGCATGGATGCCAACTGCGAAGTGCAGGTTACTGAGGGCGACCTGCCGGCGCATCGTCTGGCTTTTGAGGATGCCCGCAAGCTTGCCGCGCAGATCGCGTCGGAGCTCGAGCTTATCTATGGCTTTGAATGCGATTGGTACGAGGGCTGCGAGCCTTTGGTTGAGCGCTGGTCCCAGGGCGCCGTCGTGCGCCTGGGCAGTGTGCATTGGATTGGCAACCCAGGCGATATCATGGCCGGCGCCGCGGGTACGGCGGGAACGGAAAACGTCGCTCGTCCCGATACACCCGATTCCCTTTGTGGTTGGATCGACGACGACACCAACCTGCACGTTTGGGAAAACCTGGGGGTACGCGGCGTGTGGGAGCGCTACGTCGACGACTGGTGCCGCGCCTGCGAGAGCCCGCTCAACTTTGATGTAATGGCTCACCCCGACCTGGTCATGCGCTTTTCGAAGGAAGGCTTTGCGCCCGACTTTGACCCCGCACCGTTTTGGCAGCAGATGGCCGAGTGCGCGCACGATACGGGCCGCCGCGTTGAGGTCTCGACGGCCGCACCGCGTAAGGGCTTGGACGACTACTACCCCGCAACCGGTCTTTTGCGCTGCTTTGCCCATGCCGAAGTGCCGATCACCTTTGGCTCGGACGCGCACCGCGCCTGCGATATCTGCTGGAGCATCCGCGAGGCCCAGGCCCACGCCTACGACTGCGGTTATCGAACCTTCGACATCCCCCACCTCACCGGAGAATGGGAGTCCACACCCCTCGCCTAACTAGTCGTTTAAGAACGTCCCCAATGACTAGTGGCGGCGGGCGTTGAGTTCGCCGGCAAGCTCGTCGAGGGTGATACCGTAGCGCTCAAGGGTTACGAGCAGGTGGTAGACCAGGTCGCCGGCCTCGTAGCGGATGTGATCGTGATCGTTATCCTTGCAGGCCATGATCACCTCGCTCGACTCCTCGGCAAGCTTCTTGAGCAGCTCATCCTCGACGTCGGTCAGCAGACGCGCGGTATAGCTCTCCTGCGGCGATGCATCACGACGACCGTGAATCACCTCGGCCAGACCTGTCAGCGTCTCACCGATATTTCCATCCTGAATGTTTGCGGTGCGCACACCCATAGTTCAATCCTTTCTGGTGGCCGAGCGTCTAATCGAGCGCCCGCCCTACGCGAGTTTCTTAAAGAAGCAGGTACGGTTGCCGGTGTGGCAAGCCGGGCCCGGAGAGTCAACCTTGACCAGCAGCGTATCGCTATCGCAGTCGGCCCAGAGTTCCTTGACCTCCTGCATATTGCCGCTCGTCGCGCCCTTATTCCAGAGCTCCTGACGGCTGCGGCTCCAAAACCACGTGGTACCGGTCTTGAGCGTCAGCCCCACCGACTCCTCGTTCATCCAAGCAACCATAAGCACCTCGCCGGTGTCATACTGCTGAACAACACAAGGAATCAGCCCCTTGGCGTCGTATTTGAGCTCGGACGCAGTTGTCACTTGCTCCATTTAAAAATCCAATCTCACGGGAATACCCTGCGACGCCATATACTCCTTCACCTGGCGAATGCTGAAGGTTCCAAAGTGAAAGACGCTCGCCGCCAACACGGCATCGGCCTCGCCCTCAATCACACCCTCGGCAAAATGCTCGAGCGTGCCCACGCCGCCGCTCGCGATGACGGGAATCGGCACCGCGCGCGCCACGGCACGGGTGAGTGCCAGGTCAAAGCCAGCCTTGGTGCCGTCGCGATCCATGCTGGTCAGTAGGATTTCGCCGGCGCCGCGACGA
>CAJMRP010000124.1 GCA_905215765.1 uncultured bacterium | reverse complement strand
GCGATACGAATAACTGCGACGATCCGGGGTCGCCCTGACGTCCGGCACGTCCGCGCAGCTGGCGGTCGACGCGGCGGCTCTCGTGACGCTCCGTGCCGATGATCGCCAGACCTCCCGCGGCCTTCACCTCGGGCGTGATAACGCTCATGGGCTCGGCAGTCGAGACCTGGTAGAAAAAGCCCTTAAAGTCAATCTGCATATCGGTGATGGCAAGACCAAACAGGTCGTGCGCTTCGTTTTCAAACGGGAATACTGCCGGATAGTACGAGCTGATGGACGGAATCTCCTGGTACTGATTAATTCCCTCAACCACCAGGTTCTCGATCGCATAGCTGCCGTCCTGCGCAATCTGCTCCTGAGCAGCACGAACGTTGATAAACGTATAGACCAGGCGATACGTGCCGTCGTCGACGTTGCGCTCGGCGTGCATTTGCACAAAGCGCGCGCCGACGCCCTTGAGCGCCTGGACATGCGACAGGAGCTCGTCGATCCCGACGGTGGTATAGATAGCCTTTTGCATTACTCGGCCTCCTTTGCAGCGGCGGGCGCGGCGGACCTGGTGGACACGTTGGCCTCGACACCGTCACCGGCACCATCAGCCCCGGCCCCCGCAGCCACAAACCCGTCCTCGCCCAACTCAACGCCACCGTCCCAAGTAGCGGCACCGCCCACGGTAAGCGGATCGCCGCCGGCGCGCATCACGGCCTCCTTCTGGTCCAGGATGCCGCACGCCTCCACGATGGCATCGATCACGGTCTCGGGGCGAATGGCGCACCCGGGCGCGTACACATCCACGGGAATCGCGCGGTCCACGCCGCCGATCACGTTATAGGCATCGCGGAACACGCCGCCCGAACACGCGCAGATACCGCAGGCCACCACGCACTTGGGCTCGAGCATCTGGTTGTAGATCTGGCGCACGACGGGCAGGTTCTGGGCATTGACCGACCCCGTCACCAAAAAGATGTCCGCATGCTTGGGGTTGCCGGTGTTGACCACGCCAAAGCGCTCCGCATCGAACAGCGGCGTGAGCGAGGCCAGCACCTCGATATCGCATCCGTTGCAACTCGAGCCGTCGTAATGAATAACCCACGGCGAGCGCGACATTTTATGATCCATGGATGCCGCCTCCTAAATAAACACATCGACGAGGATGGGCATAAGGTTGAGCAGGCCAAACACCAGCGCCACACCCCAGCCGAGCTTAAAGCAGCTGCGCCAGGTGCTACGGGCGAAGGTGTTGTCGATCAGGACCTCGACAAAATACGTCGCAGCCATCACGACCAGGGCTACGACCCAGCTCACCGGGTTGTCCCAGACAAAGAACATGCCCACCCACATCAAAAACAGCACGGTCTCGCACCAGTGCATGAGGGTCATCTTGGCCAGCGTGCCGCCGCTCATCTCGGTGGCGACGCCCTGGACGATCTCCTGATGCGCGTGATGCGAGTACGAAAGGTCAAACGGCGACTTGCGCAACTTGATGGTAAGCACCGCGAGCAGCGCGAGGAAAATGGGCGCGCCGTACACGATGATGGGGACCGACTGCCCCGTCACGGCAATGGAATCGAAGCTGTCGGTGGCAAGATACAGGCCCACGCTCATCAGCAGAACAGCGGGCTCGTAACTCATGACCTGCAACAGTTCGCGGTCGGCGCCGACCTGGGCAAACGGGCTTTGCGTCGAGGCAGACGCCAACACCACAAAGATCGCGGCGAGCGTAACCATAAAGGCGCACAACAGCGTGTTGGAACCCGACACAAAGATGCCGCCGCCCACCACGGTAAAGATGAGCGCGCACGCCATGTAGGTATCGTCCATGGTGTTTACGCTGGCAGGAGCTTTGCGCAGCAGCTTGGCAACGTCGTAGAAGGGCTGCAGCAGGCGCGGGCCCACGCGGCCCTGCATGCGGGCGGACAGCTTGCGGTCGATGCCGTCGATCAGGCCGCCCACAAGCGGCGCCAGCAAGGCAAACGCCACGGTACCAATAAAGATGCCCACGACGCCCGAGCCTTCGAAATACTTGCCGCGCAGCACCGAGGGCGCGCTCATGGCAAGCCGCTCGGGCCCAATCCACGCGCAGCACAGCAGCGCAAACAAGATAATGCTGCAACACACGACGCTACCCGCGGGACCAATACGCTTCTCGCCAAGGGCGTCTTCCGAGTACCAATTGCGCTTTTCGGCCTTCACCTCGTGTCCCATCGAGCCGCGGAAATGGCGATATTTGTCGGTTCCCACGCCCGAAAGGTACACGTTGACGTGCGGTTTGTTGCTCACGCGGAACGACGTCAGCAGCACCACGGCGATAAACGCCACGATAACCACCATCAGATACATGGCGTCCTTGCCAATAACGTACGGCACGCGGCCAAACACCATGGCCAAGTAAGGCGACACCAGACCGCTCGAGATAACCGGGAAGGCCACGCAGCACAGAATCAGCAGCGCGGCGATGGTGTTGAGGGCCACCCATTCGGTCTTATGGACATTGACCTCAACGTTTTGAGCCGTGGGGTCGACGCCCGAAAGCTTGGCAAGCCACTTGCCCCAGAAGAAGAACGTCGCTGCCGAGCCAAAGGCCAGCACCATAATCATGAGCACGTTGCCGGTCTGTGCAAACGCCACCAGGGCGCCCCACTTGGACACGAGCATGCCAAACGGCGCCACAAACATGCCCATGATGCCCAGCATCATCAGGCGCGTCAGGTGCGGCATGCGGCTGAACATACCGTCCATGTCCTCGATATCGCGGCTGCCGATATGATGCTCGGCCGTGCCCACGCACAGGAATAGCAGCGACTTTGCCACCGTGTGGAACAGGATAAGGAAGATGGCCGCCCACATGGCCTCGGGCGCGCCGACACCCAAGCAGGCACTGATAAGGCCCAAGTTGGAAATGGTGGAGAATGCGAGCACGCGTTTGGCGTTGCTCTGCGAGATGGCCATGAGGGCAGCGAGCAAAAACGTGATGGCACCCACACTTGTGACCATAAAGCCCGTCACGGGATAGATGGCATAGAGCGGGCTCAGCTTGACCATCAGGAACACGCCGGCTTTGACCATGGTGGACGAATGCAGCAGGGCGCTCGTGGGCGTGGGGGCAACCATGGCGCCGAGCAGCCAGGTGTGGAACGGCATCTGTGCGGCCTTGGTGAGCGCGGCGAGCGACAGCAGAACGACCGGCATCACCAGCAGCGCGGATTGCGCGGTTCCGGCGCCGGAAAGCTCGATCATGCCCGAGATGGTCAGCGGCATGCCGTTAACGTGCAGATACATGAGTCCGGCCAAAAACGCGATACCGCCCAGCATGTTAAGGATGATCTGGGTAAAGGCGTTCTTGATGGCCTCGGGCGTGCGCGTGTAGCCAATCATAAGGAACGAGCACACGGTGGTGATTTCCCAGCCGCAGAACAGCCACTCAAGGTTGTCGCTCGTCACGATGACGAACATGGCTGAGAGGAACAGGAACATAAGCGCCAGAAACTGCGGGCGACGGTCGGGCGCGGTCTGCCCGCGCAGCGCGGCCTCGTGCTCGTCATGGGCCTGAAAGTCCTTCATGTAGCCCAGGGCATACACGCAGATTAGGCTGCCGACGATACCGACGGCGAGGACCATGATCACACTCATGTAGTCCAGGTAGAGCGGCGTCGCCGTGACGGCTTCGGCCGCGGGCAGCGTCATGGCTGCAAAGGCGACCGAGCCCACCAGCTGGACTATGCCGAGCACCGTGGTGAGCGCGTTCCTATATTTGTACGCGTTGTACAGGATGACGGCGCACAGGATGACGTCGATAACGGAGCTGATGATCGAGAGCACATGCGAGGTGCCGGGGGCAACCTCAAAGCTCTGCGGACCCGTGCCAAAAAACTTGACGGCTACTACAACTGTCACCGCCATAATAATGCCGGAGCCTATGAGCCCCACCGCATCGCGGGCGCGGTCACCGCGCGCGAACAGCATGCCCAGCGCCGGTACCAGCGGAAACAGGGTAAGGAAATACAGTAGCGTCATACCATCACTCCCCCATGCAAAAACGCTGCAATTGTTTAACGTTATAGCTCAATTGAGGAGTAGCGACGGCAGGTTTTCGGTCAACTGGGGAGTTTTAGGCGTACGGGGTAAGGGCACGTCCGCTTTGGAGCAGAGAGGCGGCAAGAAAAATGCGCCCCTGTGGGCGCACCATCCCGTTTGCTATTCCGCCTTTTTAACGCGCGGCTTGCGACCGCGCGGCTTATCGACCAGTGCGGACTCACCGCTCTCGCGGTACTGACGGCACCAAGCCTTGACCGAAGACTCGCTGGGAATCTTGTGCTTAATCATGGCCTCGCGAACCGTTAAGCCGTTTTCCAAGCGGTCCTTGACCACGGCGAGCTTAACTTCGTACGAATAGGTGTGATGATGCGAACCGGCATTGAGAACGGCGTCGGCACCGCCCACGGCATACGCGCGGGCCCACTGACGAGCCGTGGCCTGGGGAATGCCAAGCTCCGCGGCGAGGGCGCGATGACCGACCCCCTCTTGGAGGATCTCGACGGCGCGCTGCCTAACCTCGGGCGCATGCGTGCGAGTCCTAGTTGCTTCCGACATACCTGCCACTTCTTAGCCTTAACCGTTAATCTGCCTTCTTACGTGCAAGTTAGATAGTAGCATTTTACTGTTTGCTCAAAGCAGTTAATTAAAATAGACGCGGCGTTATCTGGGCATTTGGCACCAAATTACGACATTTCTTTATCGATTATTTACGCTGGTAGCTGACTCGCAGCTAATCGTCATTCGCTTGTCAACAAAATTGGCATCTCTTTATGTCCTTTGGTATAGAAGATATAGTTATTAACCCCTCCCCCCAATAATTTTGAGTAATCTGCAAGGCAGTAGACGTCCTCACTCCTCATGATTACCGCGCATTGCCATCCACCGGAGCAAAACAAAAGGGCGGGACCTGCTGCGCTTGCAGGCCCCGCACCGATTGACACCCGACGGGACGCAATCGGGCGAGGCGGATCCGTGCTACCGCCCCGCCTGGCCGCGATGCTCAACTACAGCTCGTTGGCCGCGTGATACGCCGTGCGGATGGCGCTCGCAATGTCGGCGGTGCGCTCGCCCGAGCAGTCGCCCACGCAGGTCACGGGCACCGTCACGCCGTCCAGGTCAAACGCGTTGGCCTTGGAGCCCACGGCCATCACCACGTAATCGCAGGCGATATTTACCGGCTCCTCGGCGCCGTCCTCGGTGGTGCGCACGGCCTCCACGCCCTCGTCGGTAATGGCGGTCAGGCGGGTCTTCACGTGCTGCTCCACGTTGTGCTCGGCAAAGTCGCTCATAATCAGCGGCAGAATGGTCTCGGACTCGCCCGCGGCAATCTTGTCGAGCATCTCCACGATCGCCACCTCGCAGCCGTGCTGCAGCAGGTACTCGGCAGTCTCGGTGCCCACCAGGCCGCCGCCAATGACGGCGACGCGGCCCGTAAGCTCCACCTTGCCGGCCAGCACGTCCCAGCTCGAGACGACCTTGTCCGAGTCGGCACCCGGAACGGGGATGACCACGTCGTGCGCGCCCACGGCCACAATCGCGGCATCGGCGGCGTTGAGGTCCTCTGCCGTAGCGACGTGGCTGAGCTCAACCTTCACGCCCAGGCCAGGCAGAATCTTCTCGTAGTACTCGACCGAGCGCATGATCTCGTCCTTGCGCGGAGGCGCAGCCGCCAGCACAATCTGGCCGCCCAGATGATCGCTCGCCTCGTAGACGGTCACGTCGTAGCCGCGCTT
>CAJMRP010000123.1 GCA_905215765.1 uncultured bacterium | reverse complement strand
GGCGCCGCCAGCGCCACCGTGGGCCTTGCCGCCCTTATTGCCGGCGCCATGTCCGCCGCCAGCAGACGTCTCGCCCGGTCGCGGCGGCACGGGACGGATCAGGCAATGCTTGGTGTAGCCGATCAGATCGCGGCGGCCGGCCTTCTCCAGCGCCTCACGTACCAGCTTGTAGTTCTCGGGCTTGCGATACTGGATGAGCGCGCGTTGCATAGCCTTCTCGTGCGGGTCGCGCGCCACGTAGATCGGCTCCATGGTGCGCGGGTCCACGCCGGTGTAGTACATGCAGGTCGACATGGTGGACGGCGTAGGGTAGAAGTCCTGCACCTGCTCGGGAATGTAGCCCATGTCGCGCACGGCCTCGGCAAGGTCCACGGCTTCCTTCATCGTCGAGCCGGGGTGGCTCGAGATCAGATACGGCACCACGTACTGCTTGAGTCCGTACTCGCGGTTCAGGCGCTCAAATTTGCGACAGAACGCATCGTAGACGGCGCGGCTCGGCTTGCCCATCACGGAGAGCACCGCGTCGCTCACATGCTCGGGCGCCACGCGTAGCTGGCCCGAGACATGGTGCTCCAGCAGCTCGCGCAAAAACTCGTCCGAGGCATCGGCCATAGTGTAGTCAAAACGGATGCCGCTGCGGACGAAGACCTTCTTGACGCCCGGCAGCTGGCGTAGGTCGCGCAGCAGCTGCGTGTAGCCGCTCTCGTCGACCACCATGTTCTTGCACACGCTCGGCCATAGGCAGCGCTTGTTCTTGCACACGCCGTGCTTGAGCTGCTTGTCGCAGGCGGGACGGCTAAAGTTGGCCGTCGGTCCGCCTACGTCGTTGATGTAGCCCTTAAACTCGGGATCGCGTGTGAGCAGCTCGGCCTCGCTCATGATCGAGTCGTGGCTGCGCATCTGCAACACGCGGCCCTGGTGGAAGGTGAGGGCGCAAAACGAACACTCGCCAAAACAACCGCGGTTGGAGCTAATGGAAAACTTGATCTCGGCAAAGGCTGGCACGCCGCCTGCCGCGTCGTAGTCGGGATGCCAGTCGCGTGCGTAGGGGAGTTCGGCCACCTCGTCCATCTCGTCGGTGGTGAGCGTGGCCGACGGTGGGTTCTGCACCACATAGACGCTGTTGGGGTAGGGCTCTACCAGACGATGCCCGGTGATGGGGTCCATGTTCTGCTGCTGTACGTTAAAGCTGCGCGCGTAATTGAGCTTGTCGGCGGCAAGGTCGTCCCAGCTGGGCAGCAAGTCGTAGTCGTAGACCTCGTCGAGCGAGCTGGTGCGGTAGACGGTGCCGTTGATATAGGTGATCTGATCGACGGGCAGCCCCGCGTCGAGCGCGTCGGCGATCTCGACAATCGCGTGCTCGCCCATGCCGTAGATGAGGATGTCGGCGCCCGAGTCGAGCAGCACCGAGCGCTTGAGCTTATCCTGCCAGTAGTCGTAGTGGGCCAGTCGGCGCAGGCTTGCCTCGATGCCGCCGATGATGATGGGGGCGTCCTTGAACGTCTGACGGATGAGATTGCCGTAGACCGTGACGGCACGGTTGGGGCGGTGACCTTCCTCGCCGCCGGGGGTATAGGCGTCGGTGTGGCGGCGGTGCTTGGTCACCGAATAGTGGTTGACCATGGAGTCCATGTTGCCGGCACTGACGAGAAACCCCAGGCGCGGCTCGCCGAGCGCAGTGATGCTGGCGGGGTCGGTCCAGTCGGGCTGGCAGATGATGCCCACTTTGTAACCGTGCGCGTCGAGTACGCGGCTGATGATAGCCATGCCAAAGCTCGGATGGTCCACGTAGGCATCACCGCAGATATAGACGAAGTCGCACTGGTCCCAGCCGCGCGCATCCATGTCGGCGCGGCTGACGGGGAGGAACTTATCGCGGCCTGGACGCCAAGGACGGACGGGCGCCGCTTGGGAATGCTTGGTGCGGGCGACCGTGGCCTGCGCCTTGCCGCCGCGCTTTTGCTGCTGGCCCTGTTTGCCCTGCTGTCCGCGTTGGCTGTTCTGAGCGTGCTGAGGCTTTTTTGCCACGATCCCTCCCGGTGTCTGTATGCTGCACGTAATTGTAACCAGTCTTTTTGGGACGGCGCTAAAAAGACTGGTGGAGTACATGAGCTGGTGAGTGAGAGCGTCGCTGAGCCAGTCGTTTGTTTCCAGACTGTGTATCTGCGCGTTGGAGAACCCGTCTCGCGCGCACGCCATGTTGTCAATGGGTTACAGTATGAACGGCGGTTATGTTTCCGCCAACGCACGAGAGGGTCGTCAACAAGGAGGATGCACGGCGATGCAGCGTGCCAAACAGATATCGGAGTCTATTGAGCTGGGCATCATCTTGGCGCTTGCCGGTGGCTTTATGGACGTTTATTCGTACATTGGGCGCGACCATGTTTTCGCCAACGCGCAGACGGGCAACATCCTGCTCGTGGGCGTGAGCATCTCGGAGGGCAATTGGGCACTTGCGGGGCGCTACTTCTTCCCTGTGGTTTCGTTTGCTGTGGGCATTATGCTTGCCGACCTGGTACACGAGCGTTTTGGCAGCGTGATCCACTGGCGTCAGGTGACGGTGTTTTTTGAAGCCGTTATCTTGTTGGGAGTGAGCTTTATCCCGGGCGGCAATTTCAACCTGCTCGCCAACTGCCTCACCTCGTTTGCCTGCGGCATGCAGGTCGAGAGCTTCCGCAAGATTCACGGTCACGGCATCGCTACGACCATGTGCATCGGCAACTTGCGCAACGCGCTGCAAAACGTGGACGATTACATCATCACCCACAGGCGCGGCTTTTTGGAAAACGGCCTGCTGTACTTTGGCGTGATCTTTACCTTTGTGTTTGGCGCCGTGTTGGGCAACTGGTGCATTGAGCGCATGGGCCTGCATGCCATCGTCGTGGCGAGCTTGCTGCTGTTTGTCGCGTTTGCCATCATGTTTATCGACCGCGAGCGCGACTTGCGCTTACGCTGGAAGGTTGCGGCCGAGGCTTGGAAAGAGGGCTGCCGAAAGTAACCGAATGTGGCAAAGGGGCTGTCCCTTCGCCGCATTATTTTTCATCATCTGTTGAAACGCTTTAAATAGTTTGACGTTCTCACGCGTTTTTTGTTTCAAAAGCGTTAGGATGGGACTCATAGCGTGGGGCGTAATGGGTGCCCCGCACACGATGGGAGGCTATCAATGGCTAATCGTTTCGTTCTCAATACCATCTCTTATCATGGTTCCGGCGCCATCAAGGAGATCCCCGGCGAGCTCCAGCGTCGCGGCTACAAGAAGATCTTCGTCTGCTCCGACCCCGATCTGGTCAAGTTCGGCGTTACCGCTAAGGTGACCGACGAGCTCGACGCCGCCGGCATCGCTTGGAGCCTCTACTCCGAGATCAAGCCCAACCCCACTATCCAGAACGTCAAGGACGGCGTCGAGGCCTTCAAGGCCGCCGAGGCTGACGCTATCGTGACCATCGGTGGCGGCTCTTCCATGGACACTGCCAAGGCCATCGGCATCATCATCAACAACCCCGAGTTCGCCGATGTCCGCAGCCTCGAGGGCGTTGCTCCCACCAAGAACCACGCCGTGTTCACCATCGCCGTGCCGACGACCGCCGGTACCGCCGCTGAGGTGACCATCAACTACGTCATCACCGACCCCGAGAAGGTCCGCAAGTTCGTGTGCGTCGACACCAACGATGCCCCCGAGGTTGCTGTCGTCGATCCCGACATGATGGCTTCCATGCCTGCCGGCCTGACCGCTTCCACTGGCATGGACGCTCTGACCCACGCCATCGAGGGCTACACCACCAAGGGCGCTTGGGAGCTCTCCGACATGTTCCACTTTGAGGCTATTAAGCTGATCAGCGAGAACCTGCGCGACTCTGTCGCCGAGGCCAAGTCCGGTCAGCCCGGCTCCGGCCGCGAGGGCATGGCTCTTGGCCAGTATGTCGCCGGCATGGGCTTCTCCAATGTTGGCCTGGGCATCGACCACGCCATGGCTCACACCCTGTCCGCTCACTACGACACCCCGCACGGCGTCGCCTGCGCCATGCTGTTGCCGATTGCCATGGAGTTCAACAAGCCGGTTTGCGCCGAGCGCCTGGCCAAGGTTGCCGTTGCCATGGGCGTTGACACCACGGGCATGAGCACCGACGAGGCCGCCGACGCCGCCATTGCCGCCGTCAAGCAGCTCTCCGCCGACGTGAACATCCCGCACGTCTGCGAGGCCATGAAGGCTGACGAGATCGAGGTCCTGGCCAAGGACGCCATGGCCGACGCCTGCTTCCCGGGTAACCCGCGCGAGGCGACGCTCGACGACGTCATCGAGCTCTTCAAGAAGATCTGCCCGGCAGCCTAGCCGCGCGTCTTTATTGAGTGATGCTATATATGCCGGAGAGGGTTCGTCCCTTTCCGGCATTTTTCTGTTTGCCGCGCGTCTTGTGTACTATGGAGAAAACCGACCGGGAAGGAGCCCGATATGACAAAACCCCGTTTTGCCACAAAGGTGGCGATCTGTCTCGGTTGCATTGTTGCTCTTGGCGCAGTTGCCCTGGTTGCACATCAGACGCTATTCGGGCAGGGCGTTTCGTGGACTGCCGAACAGGATGAATCACTCGACGTGCTCACGACAAAGGTTTCGGGAGGTGCCGAGGTGTCCCAGCCGGGCGAGGGATGGGCGCCTCGCGATGGCTACATTCAGCTCCAGCTCTTAGGTTCGTCGATTCCCGGGCAACAGAGCGAATCGGTTGAGCAGGACGGCGATGAGCTTACGGTTACGCTCAAGGTGCAAGACGGCCCTATGACCATGGATATTCTGCTTACCGAATGGCGCCTCACGGGTGGCGACGTTGAGAGCGTCAAATCCGTAACCATCGATTACGGCAAAGGGGACATCCGCCGCGCCCCTCAATGCCCCTAGAGTGTGACAAAAAGTAGACAGGTTTATTTTGTCACATTTTCATATTTCGACCACATTTAAGGCATCGATCCTAAGGAGAGAAAATGACCGACACGCTCGAGTACATCGGAGAGCAGCTCAAAGCCCTTACTTCCATCCCTAGTCCTACGGGATTTACACGCGCGGTGACCGATTATGTAATGAAGACCTTCGAGGAGATGGGCTTTGCGCCCGAGCGCTCGACAAAAGGCAATGTGCTTGTGTGCCTGGGCGGCGAGGGCGAGCCTCTTGTGCTTGCAAGCCATGTGGACACGCTTGGAGCCATGGTCCGTTCCATCAAGGACAATGGCCGCCTGCGCCCGACGACTCTTGGCGGACATCAGTGGTCCACGGCAGATGGCGAAAACTGCACCGTTCACACGCGCGACGGTCGCGTTTACACGGGTGTGGTCCTAAATACCGAGCCTTCTTCTCACGTTGCAGACGAAAAAGTCGAGACGATCGAGAAGAATATGGAGATCCTGCTTGACGAGAACGTTGACACCAAGGACGACGTGGCGGGCTTGGGTATCCAGACCGGCGACATCATCGCTATGGATCCGCGCACCACGGTGACGGAGAGCGGATACATTAAGAGCCGTTTCCTGGATGACAAATTCAGCACTGCCATTCTTCTTGGTTATGCCAAATATCTGAAAGAGAAAAAAGTGCAGCCAGAGCGTACAATTTATGTGCTGATCACTTCTTATGAAGAAGTAGGCCACGGCGGATGTGCGGCCATCCCGGATGGGGTTACAGAGATGATTTCTGTAGATATGGGATGCGTTGGAAAAGGTCTGGAATGCGATGAAACAATGGTATCTATCTGCGCAAAAGACAGCATGGGCCCATATGATTACCAGGTGGTTTCCGGACTGATAAAGGCTGCCCAGGAGAATGACATTGCATTTGC
>CAJMRP010000122.1 GCA_905215765.1 uncultured bacterium | reverse complement strand
CACCCGCAGCGACAGCAGCAGCAGATCCGCCCGAAGAACCACCGGGTACGCGCTCGGTGTCCCAAGGGTTGTTCGTGCGATGGAAGGCAGAACTCTCCGTGGAGGAGCCAAACGCGAACTCATCCATGTTGGCCTTGCCCATAGGCAGGCAGCCCGCCTGGAGCATGCGCTCGACACAGGTGGCGGTGTAGACGCTCTCGTAGTTCTCGAGCATACGCGATGCGCAGGTAGTGCGCGTACCCACGAGATTCATGTTGTCTTTGATTGCCAGGGGGACACCCGCAAGCGGGGGCAGGGCCTCACCGGCAGCACGAGCTGCGTCGATGCGAGCAGCGGCATCGAGGGCAAGCTCGGGGGATACCTGCAAAAAGGCCTTGACGGCGCCGTCACGCGCCTCAATGGCGTCGAGCGATGCGTGCGCCACCTCGGTAGCAGTAAAGTCACCCGCGGCAATGCCAGAGGCAATCTGGGACGCGGTCAGAGAATCGATATTCAGCGCCATTACTCGCTCTCCCCCTCTCCCAAAATGGACGGCACGCGGAAGTAGCGGTCGCGCGCGCTGCCGGCGTTTTCGAGCGCGACGTCGAGCGGCAGATCGCGCTCGGGCTCGCGCAGGTCATCGCCCATCACGTTGGACAGGCTTCCGATGGGATGGAACGTGGGCTCCACGTAGGGCAAGTCATATTGCAAGACGGGCTCGAGCATCTGGACGGCGTCGTTCATGTAGGACGTCATCTGGGTGAGCTCGTCATCGGTCAGTGCGATCTTTGCGTACTCGGCGATGCCGCGCACGTCTTTCTCGCTGAGTGCCATAGGCGCTCCCTTCCGCATAACAGATAAACCGCTCTAGTATACAAGGCAACGCCGACTTGGAGCAGGCGCTTTACCCAAATGCAGCGAAAACGTAACGAGGGCAGCAGGCTGGCAGGCGACGGGCCGGCGGTTCTGCAGCGAAACCGCACCGTCCATAGCGAAAACCGTCTCGCCCACAACGAAAACCGTCGCGCCCGCAACGAAGACCATCACAACATTCGACGTTTTTCGCCAAAATCGAGATTTTCATCGAATGTTGTGATGGTTTGAAAGCCCCGACCACCACAAAGGTGCCTGTCCCCATTGCGGTGGTTCTGGAGAATGTCCTATGCCGAGGCCTTGGCCTTGCGGCGCTTGCGGACTGCATGGATCACGATGTCCAGCAGCAACAGCACAATGGCTACGACCACGATGAGCACGGCAAACTCGCGCTTGCCCCAGTGGCGGCCGGCCAGCGACTTTTGCTTGTCGACGTCCTTCTTGTTGTACTTGGTGCGCACGCAATGCACCAGCAGGCGATGGTCGTTCACGCCGTAGGGCGTGCAGGTGACAAGCGTCACCTTGTCGGCGCCGGGCTCGATGGTCAGCGACTCCATCTCCTCGGGCAGCACGACCTCGGAGTCCACCATCTTGTAGGCGAGCGTCTTGTTCATGGTGTGCAGCAGCACCAGGTCGCCGGGTTCCAGCGAATGGATGTCGTCGAACATGCTCAGGTTGCGCATGCCCGAGTGCGCGGTGAGCACGCAATGCGTCGAGGTGCCGCCCACCGGCAGGCTCGTGCCCTCCAGGTGGCCGACGCCCGCCATAAGGACCTCCTCGCTCGTGCCGTGGTAGATGGGCATACTCACGTCGATGGAGGGGATCTCGACCCAGCTCATCATGGGATCGCGATCAAAGATGAGCTGCTGAGCGTAGGGCTCGATCTGGTCGGCGGGAAGCTCGGTGGCCTCGCCCGCCAGCTGCTCGTTAAAGGAGCGCGCCTGGAGCAGGATGCGCTCGCGCTCCTCGGCAGACAGCGCGTCCACGGTGCTGGACACGGTACTGATCTGGTTAAACACGCCCGAGGCCTCGAGCCGGTCCAAGATCCACGGCCAGGTCATAAGGCCCACGCCAATAAGGATGATGACGATGGTGATGAGTCGATCAGCCCACCGCGGCAGTCGCTTGCGACGGCGCTTAGGTTTTGGTTGAGGTTTGGGCTGAGGGCTTGAGCCACCGTTGGCCGCGGCGTTATTGCTCTTCATATGTTTGGCGCCCTGCACCATCGCCGGTCACTCCTCTACAACTCAAGTTGTCTAAACGAATAATAGCCGATTAGCGAACTTCTGCCGCGGGTAACGCAGCTAGGACCGAAACGCCGCCTACGGTTCGAATTCTTGAAGGCCTTCTACAGCGCTTCTTGCCATGGATATTCCTTTCCAAACATGCGATCGACTTCGAGCTGAATTCGCTCATCGTCGATTGCCGCCAAAGATAGCGCAAGCGAAATGTCGTCGACGCGGGAGGAGTCGGCAAACACGGGCGCATAGCGCCACACTTGGATCATCGCCGTTTCGTTATCCGGCAACTCCCCGTCTGCGACTTCGAGATCGCCCAGTTGACGCCATGCTCTTCTTAAGACGGCCTTTTGTTCCATGCCCGGCGCAGCGAGCATCGAACGCGCAGCGAGCGCCGTCTCCCCGGCGTCAACAAGATAGTCGATCTGCGGCGTCTTCCTTGCAAAAAAGACCTTCGAGACAGGCGAGGAGAGCTCTGCCATGTGCTCGCTGAGCAGAAGATCAACGGCAACAGGAAACACAACGACACGTCGCTCGCGACGCTCGCGCCTCGCGAGCCCCCTGTCAACAAGCTCGGTTATGGCCTCACTCGCACGGCTTGCCGAGATCCCAAGCGCACGACAAAGGTCATAGGGGCGATATGGCTCCTGGGCTGCTCCCCAGATTGCGGCAGCCTGCGCGTTGGGTGACATCTTGGTCGCGTGATTGTGAAACCAGGCACCGCCCCTCTCCGTGCAGGCTGTGCCCATAAATGGAAGAAAAGCCTGTCTACCTGGGCAGACAAAGGGAATCCCTTGTGCAACTAATACTTTGCGCTGACGTGCATCGGCATCAGGAAACGAAACGACAACAGGAGTCTCCGCGCGCAAGGATAGCTGACTATAGACTCTCTTAGCCTCGGGAAGCCCGACGCCAGTAGGCAAACTTGCAAGCAAAAACGAAAAACCGTTTGCGTCAACAGCGCGGACCTCAATCGCCCGCAGATGCAGCGGCAAGCGTGCGGATCCAGGCCAAATTTTGGCCTTGGCGGAGAGGCCTAGTGCTTCTTGTAAGTAGATTAGCGCTTCGTTCATTTCCATCGTTTTCGTTTGATTCCAGTTTATATTGGAATTATACATAATTTTCGGAATTAATGAGATTCCGTTCGTGCATAAGCCTATATTTGAGTTTTCAGAATATCCCAGATCGGCGGGGCGATTCGGGATACAATATCAATAGAAAACGACGCACCCCGCGTAAATGTTTGGGAGCGCGGGCGGCCTAGTTTTCAGCTTTTGTTAAATGCCCGGAATCCGACCCCCGGGCATTCTTATTTGCGCTTGTTGCGGCGCAAATGCCTTCCACCGTCCGCACTGCGCGTGCGCCTACGGACCTTAAACCGAACTTCATACGAGTCAAGAAACGCGATGACGGATGAGTCCGCATCGGACGGTGGAGGCTGCCTGTGTTATCCAAAAAGAACGGGGCAAACTCCAGTGCGGAGTCTGCCCCGAAAAGAGAATAGCAAAGCAAGAACGTGGATGGACGAGAAAAGTGTCCGCAAGTCTCATGGCCATCACATCCCACCTGCCAAAGGGATGGGTGAGCGAGCGTTACTCCTGCTCGGACTCCTCAGCCTGCTTACGGCTGCGGATGAGGTGTGCCACGCCGATGCACAGCACCGCGCCACCAGCAATCCAAGTGAAGGTCACGCCGTTGAGACCGGTGAGCGGGAGGTTGGAACCCTTCTGGTCGGTGACAGTGAGGTGAACCACGCCGTTAGTGGCGTTGGCAGCAGTAACGAGATTTTGATCGTCTGCGTCAGTCACTGTAAGCTTAGGGTTGTGCACGGTGTTGTCGCTCTCGGAAAGCTCACCATCACGCGTAATGGTAAACTTAATGCCCTTGCTGCCGTGAGAATTGTCGTAACCGGGCGCAGGAGTTTTCTCCTTCAGAATATACATGCCTTCATCAAGGCCAAAGACCTCTATCATTCCGTTCGAATTCGTCTTGAGAATTGCACCGTTCTCAGTTTCGTTGCTCGCAGTTGTGCCGTCCTTCTTGATGAACTTTCCAGTACCGACCTCTTGCAGAGTAAATTCGACGTTTGCGAGAGGCGGTTTCGCCTCGTCGGAGCCAACCTTTTTGACATCGATACCGTAGGTGTAGTCGTAGGCCGGGTGGTCAACCGTAGTGCCAGTGCCGTTGTTGTCGTGCGGGTTGTTAGAGTAGGTCAGAGTGACGGTGTTCTTTTGACCTTTGCCGAGCATGTTGGCGCTAACCTTCGTGGGGTCAAGCCTTGCCTTATAGTTCACATAGACCTTTGAGCTGCCTTCAACGATAATGACTGCGCCCTCGGTGCCATCTTGTTTTTTCACATGGGCATTTTTCAGATTTGAGAACGAAACCTCAAGTTTGCCATCTACATAACTTTTGTTGTAGCTACTCGGATGAACAACCTGATCGCCAATCTTGACCTCGACAACGGGATCATTGCCGTTAAGCTCGGGCACCATCGTAGAAGGCAGAACATCGGTGAAGGTATAGCTATACTCTTTATAAGTATTGATATTGCTGGCCACGGTACCTGCAAGCTGGTATTCAATCAGCTGGTCGGATGCAGAGTCCGCAACCCTATTGGGCGCCTCGAAGACATTTTTACTCTCATCAGTCACAAAGCTGCCATTATTGTCGTCCTTGACGGCCTTGGTCACGTTGGGGACGCTCTTCTTGGGGGCTACATTAACGTCAGAGCCACCGACAATGGTGAAAATCGGCGAAGTGTACGCGTCAGTATTGCCGGTCTTACTGGGCACATCGGTCACGAAAAGCCAGTAGCCTTGGTCCAGACTCTCAAAGTTACCCTTGCTGGAATCGCTCGGTTTTGTCCAGGTTAGATTCGAGCCCTCAAGTGCGGCAGCAATCTTATCCAACGTGGAGTCAGCGTCAACCTTGGCAGTCTGATCAACTTTATCACCGGCATGATCATTAATGTACTTGGCCCAAGCCTGAGCGCTTGTATCCGTACGAGGAGCTCCATCGACGCGAGTTCCATCGGCGCGAGTAAATGCACCGATCACAGCTTTTTGAACTTCAGGCGATGCCCAATCGATATCGGAAAGCGTCTTATCACCTGACCAGGTATTTCCATCCTTATTCTGTGTGACCGTCGCCTTGAAAATCCGGATGCCCTTGAAAGATGTGTCGGTATATTCAGTGTCAGGGTCAGTGATAGACACCTTGCCCTTCTCCGTAGCCACCGTTGGCACCATCTCAGCAAACGCCATACTCACCGGGGCCATGACTCCGCCGAAGCTCAGCGCTGCTGTGAGGCCGGCAGTTACTGCCAGGCGTGCGATGTTCTTGCTCATGCTCATCTTCTTTTCCTCTGCTTTCTGCTCGAATTCCATTTGATCTAAATCTGTCTGTCTGTGTCTTAGCATCTACTTCGCTACGTCTCGCCCCGCTCTCTGTGGGGCTGCCAGCTACTCTTTATGGCTGCCACCTCCCCGCTTGACCAGGAGCGCGACCACGATGAGCGCGGCTCCGGCGACCGCTGCGACGGCCGCGGCGTACATTGCCATATCGCCAGTCGAGGGCATAAAGCCTCCGGTGGTAATGCTAGGGGGTGTGCCGGTGGGCGTGTTGATGAGCGACGCCTCCAGGCTGCCCGTCGACCCGTCCGCGCTGTCGGCGCGCAGGGGCGACTCGGCCGTGATGGTGAGCTTGGGCTTGGCGGCGGCCACCTGGTCGACGTCCAGACCCT
>CAJMRP010000121.1 GCA_905215765.1 uncultured bacterium | reverse complement strand
CCTGCCGCCTTTGGGGACTTTGGGGTCGTGCGGCAGCTGCGGCGCTGCACGCCTGCTGCTTTGGGTGACTTTGGGGTCGATTGGGGTTGTCTGCACAGTTCGCGGTATTATGTTTGCGGAGTTTTGAAAGGAGCCGCTGGTGGTCACGACGACGTTTGCTTCGCCTTTGGGCGAAATCCTGCTTGCCGCTGATGGCCGCGGTTTGACGGGGCTTTGGTTTGAGGGGCAGGAGCACTTTGGCTCCACGCTTCTCAAAGAAGATCCCGAACATGTTGAAGGCGCCGATGCGGTTTCTGGTGCTGGCGGCATGTCTTCGGTGAATCCGACAAACGGTGCGGCTTCTTCGGTACTTGAGCGTTCTTGGGCTTGGTTGAATGCTTATTTTGCAGGGCAGGAACCTCGGTTTACGCCGCCGTTGCATTTGATTGGCACGGCGTTTCAGCGTGAAGTTTGGTACGAGCTGCTTTCTATTCCACGTGGCGAGGTCGCCACGTATGGCGAGATTGCCCAGCGTGTTGCGGCTCGACATCGTGTACCGGGAAACGAGGACCCCGTTGTGTCTCCCCGTGCCGTGGGGGCCGCGGTCGCGCGTAATCCTGTTTCGATTATCGTGCCGTGCCATCGCGTGGTGGCGGCCGATGGTTCGCTCAACGGATATGCCGGCGGGCTCGATCGCAAGGAGTGGCTACTTCGGCTCGAGGGTGCGTACGAGGAGTAACGCTCGAGTACTTTGCCTGAAGTAGCCGACTTCGACCAAAGCTCGCTCGAGTTCGCTTTGATCAGAGCACTTAAGACCCTTGTTTTCTGTCAATAGTGCTATTTGTTCGTTGATGGATATCCGCGACTTCTGGTATTTCATTAAGCCTCTTGATAGAAAAAGAGCTGGAGTTGCGCATCGTTGAGAGGCTTTCCAACTTTAGCAAAACAAACTTATAAGATGCGACGGGCCGCGTCAAGATAATTACCGGACGGCCTAGGAGGCGGCTGGTTGGCTGGCTTAAAACCCAGCGCGTGAAATGACGCTCCACGCTATTCAGCGCGCTTGATAGGATGACGAACCACAGTCTTAAGTTTCTCCGGCGCACACTTGCGTGGATCGGAAAGATAGATTTCGTGATGTAAACGGGTGTCTGAGAAGTCGGGGACATAGCCCTGCTCGGTCGCATATTCATGCATGGCGTCTACGGTTGCCGGCTCGCTGTCGTAGGGTCCGGTATGCATGCATTGAACGCAGAGACCCTCGTCAACTTTAAGCAGCTCGACGGCAGAAAAGTCCAGTTTCTTTTTGGCCGTGGCTTCCGCGACCGCCCAGTCAAAGTCATCCTGAGTGACGAAATCGGGCAGGCGGATGCACGAGATAAAGTTGAAATCGTCCTTGCGTACATAATCGATGTCGCCGCTCGGGGAGTCTTGCCACCAGAAGCCCTCGAGCGGCGGTACCACAAAGTCGAAATAGCCCTCGATACTCCTTGAGCCTTTCTTTGACATCTTGACGGTATAGGCGATGCCGTAAAGCAGCGGCAGGGCATTTTGATACTCGCCACCTTCGGTATTTGGGTCGCCCTTTCCGCGAACGGCAACGTAGCTCATAGGCGGGACAGTTACGATACTCGGCTTGCTCGCAGGTCTGTAGAGCTCCTTGCATTCCTTCTTAAAGTCGAACGCCATGTTGGCCGCCTTTCTGCGTATTGGCCTGCTTAGATAGCTGAATCATATCATAGAAACGAACAGCTGTTCGAATGATTTGGCTGACAGATTGAGATGCGTGCGTTGTGTTTGGCGGTCGGCCTGACCCCATCGATGATTTCTCTGCCTCCCCGGCGCCTCATCTATAGCTGCCGTTTCCCCATATAGAACCTGCCAAAATAAACCCGTCCCTTTTTAGTCGGTGCGAAATGGGTAATACTAAAGAGTTATCCGACCAGATGGGAACCGATCGATGGCTTATATCGAATTCAAAGACGTCATCAAGGCATACGGCGAGGGCGACGCCCGCATTCACGCACTCGACGGCGCGAGCTTTACGGTCGAGCGCGGCGAGCTCGCCATCATTTTGGGTGCTTCGGGTGCCGGCAAGACCACGGCGCTCAACATTCTGGGCGGCATGGATACGGCGACTTCCGGCACCGTGACGGTGGACGGGCGCGATGTGAGCTCCGCTAACGAGGCGCAGCTCGTGGAATACCGCCGCGCCGACGTCGGCTTTGTCTTCCAGTTCTACAATCTGGTCCCCAACCTGACGGCGCTCGAAAATGTTGAGCTTGCGGCGCAAATCTGCCCTGATTCGCTCGATGCCGAGCAAACGCTTTGCCAGGTTGGCTTGGGTGAGCGCCTCGCCAACTTCCCCGCGCAGCTTTCGGGCGGCGAGCAGCAGCGCGTGTCCATTGCCCGCGCACTGGCAAAGAACCCCAAGCTGCTTTTGTGCGACGAGCCCACGGGCGCACTTGACTATAAAACCGGCAAGCAGATCTTGCAGCTGCTGCAGGACACTTGCCGCAAGCAGGGCATTACGGTCATCATCATCACCCACAACTCCGCGCTGGCGCCCATGGCCGATCGCCTGATCCGCTTTAAGAACGGTCGCGTGGAGAGCGAGACGGTCCAGCAAAATCCCGTGCCTATCGAGACGATCGAGTGGTAGCGCCCATGGACCAAGACCGCCAAAACAGCCTACGCCGCGACGCGCAGAACACGGAGCGCGAGCAGGATTTTACGACCTACCGCACTGCCCAAAGCTCAAACGATATGGTGCCGACGGTTTTTCGCCGTGGCATCTACCGCACAATCCGAGGCAGTCTTAAGCGCTTTTTGTCAATCGTGGTCATCACCGCGCTTGGCGTGAGCGTGATGTGCGGCCTTAAGGCGGGTTGCGAGGACCTGTGTGATTCGGTTGATGCCTACTTCGACCAGCAAAATGTCTATGACATTAACGTGCAGTCGACCTATGGCCTGACTGACGATGATCTCGACGCCATACAAGAGGTCGATGGCGTCGAAACGGCCGAGGGCATCTACACCGAGACCGCCTACACCGCCGTGGGCACAACGCGCGAGCGCGTGGTCGTGCAGAGTCTCTCCAAGGAGAACATCGATCAGCCGGTGCTCGTGAACGGCGATTTGCCCGAGAGCGCCGATGAAGTCGCGGTGACTTCGAAGTTCCTGAAGGCATCGGGCAAGAAAATCGGCGATACGGTGAGTTTTGCCGCCAATGACGCGAGCTCGTCCAATCAAAGCGCCAAGGACCAGTTTGCCGCGGGCGATTACACCATTACGGCTGAGGTCCTCGACCCCACTGATGTAAGTTCTGACTCGACAGTCAACGCCTTTCGCGCTGCTTCGGCGGCGGACTATAAGTTCTATGTGAGCGAGGACGCCGCGACATCTTCTTCCTACTCCGCGGTCCACGTGATCGTCGAGGGAGCCAAGAGCCTCAACTCCTATTCGGATTCCTACGCGGCAAAGATCAATGAGGTCAAGGGCAATATCGAGAAGATCCGCGAGGAGCGTGAGAAGGCGCGCGCCCAGGAGCTGACGGTCGACACGCCGGCGAGCTTGGACGCGGCTGAGCGTCAGGCGAATATGCTCTTTGGGATTGAGCAGGACAACATCAATCGCATGGCAGAGGGCAGCGAGGAGCGCGTGCAAGCGCAGACCGACCTGGATCAGCGCCGCGCCGCCGCCGACCAGCAGTTTGCCGATGCCCGCGCCGAGCTTTCCGATCTGGGCGAATGCACCTGGTACATCCAGGACCGCGGCAATATCGCAAGCTACTCGAGCGTGGAGAGCGATAGCTCGTCAATTGAGGCTATCGCCACGGTGTTCCCGTTCATCTTCTTTATCGTCGCCGTGCTCATCAGCCTTACCACCGCCACGCGTATGGTCGAGGAGGAGCGCACGCTCATCGGCCTGTATAAGGCGCTCGGCTATTCGCGCGGGCGCATCCTGTCCAAATACGTGGACTATGCGCTGTGGGCTTGTCTGATCGGCGGCGTGCTCGGCAACATCATCGGATTTGTGGGCCTGCCGCTGTTCCTGTTTACGGTGTTCGACGACATGTACTCACTGCCCCAGATGCTACTTTCGTACGACATCGTGTCCTCGATCGTTTCGGTGGCGCTGTTTGCCGTGGGCGTGGTGGGCGCCACGATTATCGCCTGCCGCCACGAGATGGCCGAGACCCCTGCCTCGCTCATGCGCCCCAAGGCGCCGCGTGCCGGCTCACGCATTTTGCTCGAGCGTATCGGATTTATCTGGCGCCGCATGGGCTTTTTGAACAAGGTGGCAGCGCGTAACCTGTTCCGCTACAAAAAGCGCGCCTTTATGACCATCTTCGGCATCGCCGGCTGCACGGCGCTCGTGATCTGCGGCATGGGCATTCGTGATACGTCGGTCGCGCTTTCGCCCAAGCAGTACGGCCACATCACACGCTACGACCTGCTGGCGGTTGCCAATCCCGACGATTTTTCGCAGACGTGCGCGGCGCTCGACGAGCGAAGCGCGGTCAAGGATTCCGGTGTGACCGTAACTTCGACGCTGCCGATCATGACCGACAACGTCACCTTTACATTCGGCGGAAAGAGCGAGACCGTGCAGCTGATCGTGGTGCCCGATGACCGCACGAACGATCTGGACGACTATGTTCTCCTTGAGGATGAGTCCAAAGAGCCACTGTCTTTGCGTGACGGAGACGTGTATCTGAGTAAGAGTTCACAGCTGGTGCTGGGGATTCAACCGGGCGATACGGCGCACGTCCAGGATTCGTCACTCAACGTCGCCAAGGTCAAGGTCAGCGACATTTCGCTTAACTATCTGGGCAACACGCTTTACATGACGCAGAGCACCTATGAGCGCGCGTTTGGGCGCAGCGTTCGCCTCAATGGCATCTTTGCGCTGCTCAAGGGTTCGTCGGCCGACCAGATTGCGTTTAGCAAGAAGCTTAAGAGTGACGGCTGGCTTTCGATTTCGAGCACGGCCGAGCATTGGGAGAACTTTGAGGCGAACTTCACTATTATCAATTCCGTCGTGGTGCTCGTGACCTTTATGGCGGCGTGCCTGTCGTTTGTGGTGGTGTTTACGCTGTCCAACACGAATATCTCCGAGCGCGAGCGCGAGCTGGCGACCATCAAGGTGCTTGGTTTCCGCCGTGGCGAGGTGCACCATTACGTCAACAAGGAGACGTTGATCCTCACGGCAATTGGCGCCGCGCTGGGCGTGCCACTGGGCGGCTTGCTGGCCGAGAGTTTTACGTACATTTTGCAGATGCCGTCGCTGTACTTTGATGTTGAGGTCGAGCCGCTAAGCTACGTGCTCGCCGTGGTGCTTTCCTTTGGCTTTACGTTTATCGTCAACCTCGCCACCAATCGTACCCTCAACAAGATCGACATGGTCGGCGCCCTCAAAAGCGCCGAGTAACCTGCCCTGGGATTCAAGTTCTAGCGAGCTGCCGACGCGCCCGCAGCAGCATTTTTGCATAAACCGCCCCGCCAAATGCATACTTTGACGGGGCGGTTGCTTTTTGCCCACAGGTACCCCAGGGGGCGCCGTGCAAATTCCGGAGTATTCAGCGTCCCGGGGTCCGCGGGCGCGGGGGCGGGGGTGCAAAACTGCGCTGAAAGCCCCGATTCTGAGTCCCAACGCCTCTAGAGCCGCTCATTTTTTTGCAGAATGCGGCCCGCGGCGCCTGTCTCTCGCCCAAAATCCAGTATGCAGGCCCCCTCGGCTGCTGAATACTCCCAAAAATGCACGCCGCATCCTACCCCAGGCACTTGCAGCAAGAAGACGAATAGCCTCGGCCTCCCCAGTCACCGTAGGAGGCCCCAGGGCTTACCTCCCAAATCTTT
>CAJMRP010000120.1 GCA_905215765.1 uncultured bacterium | reverse complement strand
CGGTCTTTCATGCAGCAGGGGCTCTCAATGTTTTTATGTCCTGCTCATATCGTCTATGCCGGCCTTTTAGGAACGTCCCCAAGTGCTGGCAGATTGGGACAGTCCTTCTCGTCTGACGTTAAAGACTGTCCCCAATGACTAGGTAGAAAAACGCCCGTCGGCGGTGGTGCCGGCGGGCGTTGCTGTGCGATATGTTGCATTATGGGCTTAGTGCCTCATAAAGTGGTATTCGATCACATTGCTGTAGGGGTGACCCGGGCCCACAATGCCCTGCGGGAACAGCGGCTGGTGCGGCGTGTCGGGGTACATCTCTGCCTCGAGGGCAAAGCCGGCGCCCCAGCCATAGTTGGCATCGTCCTTGGCGTGCTCGTCGCCCAGCCAGTTGCCGGTGTAGAGCTGCACACCCGGGGCGGTGGTGTAGTAGTCCAGCTCGCGGCCGGTCCACATCTCCTCGACGTGCATCGCGCGGCGCAGGTTGCGACCGTACTGATAGTCATCGATACACAAGCAGTGGTCGTAGCCGCGTGCCTGCTTAATCTGCGGATCGTCGGCCTCCATGCCAGGCGCGACGGGGCGCAGCTCACGGAAGTCAAACGGCGTGCCCTCGACCGGAGCAATCTCGCCGGTGGGGATGTTCTGCTCGTTGATGGGCAGGTAGTGGGCAGCGTTAGCAACAAAGAAGTGCTCACAGTCCATGCCGGCGTTATGGCCGGCAAGGTTAAAGTACGTGTGGTTGGTCATGGACACGTAGGTGGCGCGGTCGCTCTCGCAGCCATACTCGATGCGAAAGACGCCGGTGCGTGTAACGGTAAACACGGCCGTAAAGGTGCGGTTGCCGGGAAGGCCCAGTTCGCCATCCTCAAGCGAGGTGGTCATGCGCACGGCGTTATGGGCCTCGTCGAGCTCAACGTCCCACACGCGCTTGTGTAGGCCGTGCTCAAGATCGCTGTGTAGGTTGTTGGCGCCTTCGTTGGCCGGCATATGCCAGTCCGTGCCTGCGATGGTGATCGTGGCACCTGCAGTGCGGTTGGCCACAGGTCCGATGGTCGCGCCAAAGCAGGCGGGGTTGTCAAAGTAATCCTCGAGCTTATCGAAGCCCAGTACCACATCGCGCACGTTGCCGGGAATATCGGGCACGTCGATGCCCAACACGGTGGCGCCATAGTCCATAATGCGAACGCAGATCTCGGGCCCGTTGAGGGTGTAACGATGAACGGGGGTACCGCACGGCGCGGTGCCGAAAAGCTCGGAAGTGATCATTTGGTTCCTAACATCGAGGTATTTCCGACAAACTGTAGCGCGAACGGGCGAGATTATCACTACACCCCACTAAAGCAGGGGGTATTTTTCTCAAAAAAGTGATGATTGGAGCTGCGCGGGCGTTCATTTGTGACGCGCACGGGTCTGATACAATTTGTTCGTTACTGTTTGAATGATATGCACGCATAGAACGGCGAGGATTCATCGTGATTAAGGCAGAGCGACAGGATAGGGTTCGCCAGCTGCTCGAGGAGCAGGGCACGGTCTCGGTCAAAGAGATTTCTGATGCGTTAGGTGTCTCGGATATGACGATCCGCCGCGATCTTGAGGAGCTTGCGAGCCTAGGCGAGATCGAGCGCGTGCACGGCGGAGCCCGTAGTGCGCAGGGCCGTCCACATGCTATGTTGCGCCATGAGTATTCGCACAGCGAAAAGCGCACCAAGCATGCCGAGGAAAAGCTGCAGATCGCGCGCCGCGCCGTGGAGCTTATCGAGGAAGGCTCGACCATCTTTTTGGGTACGGGCACCACGGTTGAGCAGATGGCCTCGATGCTGCCGGCGTGCCGCCTGCGCATCGTGACTAACTCGCTTTCGGTCTTTAACCTGCTTGAGGCGCGCGAGGACTGTGACCTGTGCCTGGTAGGCGGCATGTACCGTCGCCGCACCGCCGCTTTTGTGGGACCAACGGCCGAGGATACCCTGCGTGCGCTGGGCATCGACGCGGCGTTTATCGGCGCCAACGGCATTTTGGACGGCGACGTGTCCACGTCTAACATGGAAGAGGGCCGCATCCAGCAGCTCGCCTTTAGCAAGGCCGATTCACGCTACCTCATCGCCGACTCCAGCAAGATCGGCAAGCGCGACTTCTACACCTTCTGCCGCCTGGACAGTTTGGATGCCGTGGTGTGCGAGCCGGGCGTCGCCGCCGAGGATCGTGTCGCCATCGAGGAACATACGCGGGTCATCTGCTAGCTAATGCTACAGACGATACTTCTGCCCCTGCCGGCGCAGGGGTTATCGCTTCACAATGACGCGTAAATAACTTTGGGCAACAAGGATGAGGCTATTCTGGGATATGACTAGACTCCGTATTTCGTCTTTATGTCCATTGAGAATGAATCGTAGTCTTCATAGAGCCCCTCTCTGCTTTCATCCTCGGCGTGGTTTACACGTTCAAGGAGCTTATCCTTTGGAGCCTCTTTTGTTATTGCGGCCTCGCCATCGGGTATTGTGGCTTGCAAGAATAGTTCTAGAGCATGGACGTCTTTGAGTATGTAGCCCGTCGAACGACCCGCTCCTGTTTTTTCGATTGCGTTGCAACTAACAAGCTGACCGAGGGTTCGTTTAACGGTTACCTCGCTGATATCGGGGCAGTTGGACCGGATGTCGGATTTTTTAATGACGCCGGGTCTCTGTTGAAATAGAACAGCGATGCGCGCTTGCTTCGACATGGGACGAGTGCTTGATTCAATTAAGGTACGCTGCTCGAGCTGTCGGTAGGCGGCCAGGGTTGTTCCGAGCATGAAACGGATAAAGGGTGCTTCGGTGTTTTGATTTTCATTCCATCCAGTGGAGCTTGCAGCGAGGGCGTTGTAGTAAAGCGCTTTGTTGTCTTCAATAAGTCGTTCGATGCTGATGTAACGCGCAACGTCGTATCCAGTCTTTTCGAGTAGCAGCGTTGTAAGGAGCCGGCTCATCCTGCCATTGCCATCGTTGAAGGGATGAATGCTGACAAAATCGAAGATGAAGCGGAATGATATAAGGAGGGGGTCGCAAACTTGACGAGATAAGGCGTCGTTGAGGGACCGACAGGCTTCTTCGATAAGTCCGGGGGTTGCTAGGGCCGAAGGCGGCCTAAAGCGCACAAATCGATTGCCTTGATCGTCGATGGAGATGATTTCGTTATCGCTATCTTTCCAATGGCCCCCATACGAGATTGCTGTGTGTACCATGAGGTCACGATGCAACTGCAAAATGACCGATGGCGTTACGGGAATGAAATCGTGCTGCTCGTGAATAAGCGACAGCGCATCTCGGTATCCAGCGATTTCTTCCTCTGCGCGGGAGCTTGGCTTGGCGGAATACGCCATGATTGCTTTGAGTCTTTTTTGGGTGGTAACAATTCCTTCAAGTCCGTTGGAGGATTGGGTGCTTTGGATCTTAGCTTCCTCCATAAGTGACGATAGAAGTTCGGGTTTGACTTGACTCAGAGCAAGCTGTCGGCCTTTATGCTCGCGTATCGAGAGGAGGAGGTTGGTGATTGGAGTTGCCTCGAGTTCCGCTGGGACTGTGGTGTAATCGAACTGGCGCATGCGGCTCCTTTCGGTATCACGAACATACTTTCGATATCATAATACCATTAAATGATACCGAAAGTATGTTCGTGATACCGAAAACTAGAAACCATGCTTCATAACTGCTTGGAAAGTTCGGATTCGACTATCTTATTGTCTTGATCTGTAACAGTTAGACGGTTAAAAGTGGGCTACGTGTTACAGATTGAGATATTTCTGCTCGGGCGTTCTGTTTGTCTTGATCTGTAACAGCTAGGGCCGAAAATCCCTGCTAGATGTTACAGATTGAGACAAACGGCCTGCTCGGGCCCACCAAAAACAAAAAGGCCGCATGCGAACCCGTGGAGGGATTCGCATGCGGCCGACAGGGGGTATGCGGCAAAAGTTAGGCCATAAGCAGGCCGGTCTCCGCGACGTTCTTGTACCAGTACGCGCTCGCCTTGGGATAGCGCTTCTGGGTCTCAAAGTCGATGTAGAACAGGCCATAGCGCTTGTTATAGCCGTTGGTCCAGGAGAACTGGTCCTGCAGCGACCACACAAAGTAACCGTCGACGTTTACGCCGCCGTCGATTGCCTTGAGGATCCACGCGAGATGCTGACGCATATAGTCGATGCGAGGGGCGTCGTCGATAAAGCCGTCCTCAAAGTCGTCCTTATAGCCCATGCCGTTTTCGGTGATGTAGATCTTCTTGTAGTTGGGGTAATCGTTCTTAATGCGGAGCAGCAGGTCGTAGAGGCCCTCGGGATAGATAATCCAGTCCCAATCGGTGGTGGGTACGCCTTCGCGCACGCATGACTCGCCCACGCCCTTGAGGAACCAGCGCGAGGAGCCCTTGTCGCCGGTGCCATTGTGGTTGATGTCGTTTTCGCCCTCGGCGGCACGCAGGAACTGGCACTTGTAGGTGTTGACGCCCAAGCAATCGTTGTAGGGGAGTGCGGCGGTCAGCGCGGCGATGTCCTCGTCGCGGACGTCGAGCTCGCCGCCGGCGATATGGGCCAGCTTGGTCGCAGCCTCCATGGTGTCGGCTGCATAGTGGCCACGGAAGGTGGCGTCGAGTACCCAGCGGTTGTTGATGACGTCGGCCATGCGAGCCGCCTCGCAGTCGGCGGCGTTATTGGGGTCGAGGGGATACTTGGGCTCCAGGTTCTGGACAATGCCGATCTCGCCCTCAAAGCCGCCCTCATGGAAGGCGACGACGGCCTTGGCGTGGGCCACCATCATGTTGTGCATGAGCTGGAAGGCCTTGTCCAGGCGATACTTCTCGCCGTGCGGCCAGTTGCCGACGATAAAGCTGCCCTCGGCGGTCGCGGGGATCTCGTTAAAGGTAAACCAGTGCTTGACCTCGGTGAACTCGGCAAAGCAGAACTTGGCGTACTCGACAAAGGCGTCGATCGTCGTGCGCGTCAGAAAGCCCTCGCCACCGTCCTGGTAAAAGGCCTCGGGCGTATCGAAGTGATCGAGCGTGACATAGGGGATAACGCCGGCTTTATTGCAGGTGGCAAAGAGCTCGTGATAGAAGGCGACACCCTCGGGGTTAATCTCGCCGGTGCCGTTGGGGAAGATGCGGCTCCAAGCGATGGAGACGCGGATACCGTTGATGCCAAAGCGCTGGCACAGGTCGATATCGACCGGGTACTTGTTGTAGAAATCGCTTGCAGGATCGGGGGAGAAGCGACCCTGGGCTGCCAGGAAATCGTCCCAGGGCACTTTGCCCTTGCCGTGCGTACGGGTCTCGCCCTCAACCTGGTAAGCAGCGGTGGCGCCGCCAAACACAAAGCCGTCGGGGAACTGCATGGGGTTGGTCATGAGTCATCCTTTCTGTGGGATACGAATAGGGAGAGGTGCCCGAACCGGGAATCCGGGCACCAACAGAGGGAGGAACTAGTCGAGGTTCTCGCGGAGCCACTTGATGGCGCCAGCGGGGTCGCGAGTAAGGTCGATATATTCCTTACCGCGCGGGGCGAGCAGCTTAATGCCCAGGCGATCGGTGTCGGCCTTCATGTCGTTGTAGTAGCTACGAACCTGCGGGGCAAGCACGATAACGTCGTACTGATCCATGATGGCAGTGTGCTGACCATAGGCGCCTGCGGAGGAAGCGATGTTCTCTCCGGTCTGCGCAGCACCTTCCTTGATGGCGTTGGCAAGCATGGCAGAGGTGCCGGCGCCGGCGCACAGGACGAGGACCTTCAGGCCGTCGACATCCTTCTTGGCGGATGCGTCGGCGGTGGGCTCGGGCTGATCGGCGACAGGCTTGTTGTCGGCGGCAGCGGCGGTCGTCTCGACGGAAGCGGTGGCCTGCTCGACAGCGGGCGCAGAGGCGTCGG
>CAJMRP010000119.1 GCA_905215765.1 uncultured bacterium | reverse complement strand
CCTTATGGAGGCCGGTGCGATCGTGCGCACGGCGTTCTGCGGCCCGTGCTTTGGCGCCGGCGACACGCCCGCCAACAACGGCCTTTCGATCCGCCACACCACGCGCAACTTCCCCAACCGCGAGGGTTCCAAGCCGGGTAATGGCCAGCTGAGCGCCGTGGCCCTGATGGACGCCCGCTCCATTGCGGCGACGGCTGCCAACGGCGGCATCCTGACGCCGGCGACCGACCTGCCCGAGGAGACTTGGGACGAGGCCTGCGAGTACACTTTTGACGATGCGCCGTACAAGAAGCGCGTGTACTGGGGCTTTGGCAAGGCGGAGCCTGCCGACGAGCTGGTCGAGGGTCCCAACATCAAGCCGTGGCCCGCGATGGAGCCCCTCGGCGACGACATCCTGCTTAAGGTGTGCTCCAAGATCATGGACCCGGTCACCACGACCGACGAGCTTATTCCTTCGGGCGAGACGAGTTCCTTCCGCTCCAACCCGCTGGGTCTGGCCGAGTTTACGCTCAGCCGTCGCGATCCGGCCTACGTGGGTCGTTCCAAGGAGGTCGACACCGTGGAGAAGCGCCGCGTGGCCGGTGAGGCCGCAGGCGACCTGGCGGCAATCGATGCCGAGCTTGCCAGCGTGTTTGAGGCGCTGGCCGGTGCGGGCGTCGCGGCAGACGCCAAGGCGACCGAGTACGGCTCCATGCTCTATGCCAAAAAGCCCGGTGACGGTTCTGCCCGCGAGCAGGCCGCGAGCTGCCAGCGCGTGATTGGCGGCCTGGCCAACATCGTCCACGAGTACGCCACCAAGCGTTATCGCTCCAACGTGATGAACTGGGGCATGGTGCCCTTCCAGATGGAGGCCGAGCCCAACTTTGAGGTGGGCGACTACGTCTTTGTGCCGGGTATCCGCGCCGCGCTCGACGGCGACCTAAAGGACATCGCTGCCTACGTGGTGCGCGCCGACGGTGCGGTCGAGCAGATTAAGCTCTACATTGCCGATATGACGGCGGAGGAGCGTGCCATCGTCAAGGCCGGCTGCCTGATCAACTACAACAAGTTCAAGGCCGCTGCCGAGTAACTCTGCTGTACGCCCCTGCCACACCTTTCCCTCGCGCTCACGCGCTTCGCGAGGGTCGCCCGAGGGAAAGGTATGGCCGGGGCTACCGCGACGTTCTCGTTGGGTCTTGAGGGACGCTAAAAATAGACTTGCTTGATGCCGCCTCTGTTAATGGGGCGGTTTCTTTTTGTCGAAAACCACCACATTGGGGTCAGGCACCTTTGTGGCGGTCCCGTTTGTCTCGACCTGTAACATCTGGGCCCCTATTTGACGAGCGGTTGTTACAGATTGAGACAAACGATCGCCGCTGATCATTTCATCTCAATCTGTAACATCTAAGATCGAAAAGAGCCGCTAGATGTTACAGATCGAGACAGTCGAGTGCCAGAGTCGAAAACCACCACGAAAGGGGCCTGTCCCTTTCGTGGTGGTGGGGGGCGAGCTCGATGCTGCCGTGCTCGCTGAACGACATTCTAATGAGCGTCTCTACAGGATTTCATCTGGGCTGGCGGGCTTGGTTGTTTTGGGGATGCCGAGTTTGGATGACGCGAAATCGTCAACATTGTCCTTAATTCCGTCTTTGGTGTAGACAGTGACCATATAGGTGCTGTGTCCGAATTCGCCCTTGTCGCGTGTTGCCCAGGCATCCCAGTAGGCGGCCCCGTTTCGCCCTTTGATTTTTCCGACACGGCGGAGTTCTGTTCGCTTTAATTTCCGGTTGCTATAGATGGTTCGACCGGCTTCCGCGGTGAGCCCGCACTGTCCAAGCAGCTTGTCGAGGACTTGGTTCATGTGGCGCTCATCGGTGTTTGGTGCGTAGTCGTAGGCGAGGGTGATGGAGTCGAGTGGCTGGTCGTCGATCAGATAGTTTAGCGCCTGAGGTTCAAGGCAGAAATAGGGGGAGCATCCGTCGATCTGACCGAGCAGTGGCAACTTTGACTGCCAAATTCCGGTGGGAATTCTATCTTCGTAGAACACGCCACGACAAATAAAGGAGAGCGAGGTGGCACGCGAGCCGGCGTCGACCATTCCGCAAAGATCGAAGGGCGAGGCGAAACCAAAAGAAAAGGGGGTG
Source organism: uncultured bacterium (assembly GCA_905215765.1). Classification (GTDB taxonomy): domain Bacteria; phylum Actinomycetota; class Coriobacteriia; order Coriobacteriales; family Coriobacteriaceae; genus Collinsella. The sequence continues at coordinate 3,814 of CAJMRP010000119.1, read as the reverse complement.
ACGACGATAAGGAAGAGTATCACGATGGGTATGGCGAGAATGGCGATGACGTTACGACCGGTGGAATGAGACGGCTTCACATGTGCTCCTCGAGACAAAGATCTGTTGTGGATAGGCAGAAATGGATATGTTCAGAGAACAATTCAAGTTTAATCTCATGGCGCGAGATGGTCGACCGTTAGCGTCGAAAACCACCACAAAGGTGCCTGTCCCCTTTGTGGTGGTGAGGAGCGCGCGGCTTCTTTTTGTAATAGTGTTAGCTGGCGGTATCATTAGTGCAGGTGGCGAAGGTTTGCATTGTGGCGTGTTTTGCCGTGAGCCGTTCTGCCCGTATTGGATTGATTGTCTTGGCGCTTGCGATCGCTGTGGTTGGCGCGGGCGCTGTCGGTATGGCATTTCTACCTGCTGCGGTGACGGAGCCGGTGGTCAAGCCTGTGACTCAATCTGTCGAACTTCTGACCGGCGACGACAAGCCCGAGGCCATTACCGTTGATTTTGATGAGCAGCCGGCTGTGCTGGGTATTAGCAATTATCCGCGTATTCAGCTTGGGGCCATGCGCTATACCACGGATACAAGCCTGATCGATAGGGCGTCCGAGCTACTCAAGGGCAAAACATTTAAGCGTTGGTACGGATATGCGTCCTATCGGGCAAAAGCGAACGACATGGTTGGCGGATGCCACTCTTCCATCGAGCTGGACACTGCAAACGGCGCAAAGTTATGTGATGTCTCGTACGATCCGGGCTACGAGGGCAATGAGGGTCCGGGCATCTACATCATGGACGGCGATGTCGCCTATGTCATGGAGGGCGACCAGACCGAGCTCAACGATTTTATGGGTCAGTGTATCCAAGATGCCTATAAACAGACCTGCTTGCCTGACCCGCGGACTGCACGCGATAGTGGGTCTGCCCGTACATGGCTGTTCGAGGATGAGATGCCCTGGACCGTCGAATCGGGAAGTACGGGTTCGGCGAAGGAGTAGAGACCGCGACCACCACAAAGGTGCCTGTCCTCTTTGTGGTGGTTTTCGGTCTGTCTCGATCTGTAACATCTTGGCCGCTAAAAGTGGGCTTGGTGTTACAGATTTAGATTTTCGATTCGGGCGTCTTCTGTTCGTCTCGATTTGTAACAGATGGAGCTCTATTTGCCGAGTAGATGTTACAGATTGAGACAAACGGGTGCCGCTGGTCATTTCATCTTGAGTTGTAACATCTGGAGCCATAAACAGTCGCTAGATGTTACAGATTGAGATAGTAAGGGGACGAGGCCGCAGTGGGTGAGCGTGCCTGCCCCTATCTCTTAATCACTCAGAAAATCTTATATATAGAGACTTAGATTTGTGTATAAGATCGCGCAAAGCTGGCAACAATACTTCTCGAACAACGTGAAGCCGCCCCGTAGGGCGGCCGCCCCAAGAGAGGTGATTCCATGAGAATCGATAAGCTAGCAATGACGTCGCGCGAGGCGCTGCAGACCGCCATGAGCACGGCTGCCGACGCGCAGGCCGGCGCGGTGGAGCCGATTCACCTGCTGTCTGCCCTGCTCGGTGCCGGTGAGCGCAATATCTCCGTGATTATCGAGCGCATCGGTGCCGACCCGGCTCAGCTCGCACGCTCCACGCAGGATGCCATCGACCGCGCGCCCAAGGTTTCGGGCGAGGGCCAGCAGATGGGCCTGTCCAACGAGCTCGTCCGCGTCATCGAGAAGGCCGAGAAGAAGGCCACCAAGATGGGCGACAGCTTTGTGGTGACCGAGCATCTGCTGATGGCACTTGCCGAGGACAAGGGCGAGGCCGGCCGCGTTCTGCGCGACGCAGGCGTCACCAAGGAGCGCATCGAGCAAGTCTACGAGGAGCTGCGCGGCGATGACCGCGTGACGTCCGCCGAGGACAAGACGCAGTTTGAGGCGCTGGAGCAGTACGGCCGCAATATCTGCGACCTTGCCCGCGCCGGTAAGCTCGACCCGGTCATCGGCCGTACCGATGAGATTCGCCGCACCATCCAGGTCCTGTCCCGTCGTACCAAGAACAACCCCGTGCTCATCGGTGAGCCGGGCGTCGGCAAGACGGCCATCGTCGAGGGCATTGCCCAGCGTATCGTGGCCGGCGACGTGCCGAGCACCCTGCGCGACCGCGACCTTATCGAGCTCGACATGAGCGCGCTGGTCGCCGGCGCCAAGTACCGCGGCGAGTTCGAGGACCGCTTGAAGGCCGTGCTCAAGGAAGTGCAAAAGTCCGAGGGCAAGGTCATCCTGTTCATCGATGAGCTCCACACCATCGTGGGCGCGGGTGCCACCGAGGGCTCCATGGACGCCGGCAACATCCTCAAGCCGGCGCTCGCCCGTGGCGACCTGCACGCGATCGGCGCGACCACGCTCGACGAATACCGCAAGTACATCGAGAAGGACGCGGCGCTCGCCCGTCGTTTCCAGACCGTTATGGTGAGCGAGCCTACCGTCGAGGACACCATTTCGATCCTGCGTGGTCTGAAGGAGAAGTACGAGATCTTCCACGGTGTGCATATCACCGATAGCGCGCTCGTGGCAGCTGCCGACCTCTCCGATCGCTACATCGCCGACCGCTTCCTGCCCGACAAGGCCATCGATTTGGTCGATGAGGCGGCAAGCCGCCTACGCATGGAGCTCGACAGCATGCCGGTCGAGATCGACGCCACCACGCGTCAGCTCACCCAGCTTCAGATCGAGGAGCAGGCGCTCATGAAGGAGACCGACGACGCCTCCAAGGAGCGCCTGGAAGCTCTGCGCCAGGAAATCGCCGAGGTCCAGGAAAAACTCAACGTGCAAAAGGCCGGCTGGCTCAACCAAAAGAACGCCATCGACCACGTGCAGGAGCTCAAGGGACAGCTCGACGAGGCCAAGAGCGAAGAGGAGCGTGCGACGCGCAACGGCGATTTGGGTCGTGCGTCCGAGCTGCGCTATTCCGTGATCCCGGGTCTGCAGCAGCAGATTCAGGATTCCGAGGCCGCGCTCGAGGCGCAAAAGCAGCAGGACGGCGAGGGCCTCAACGAGCAGGTGACCTCCGACGAGATCGCCGAGGTCGTGAGCGCCTGGACCGGCGTGCCCGTCTCCAAGATGATGCAGGGCGAGCTTGACAAGCTCAAGGGCCTGGAGGGCGAGCTGCATAAGCGTGTCATCGGCCAGGACGAGGCGGTCTCCGCTGTCGCCGCGGCCGTGCGTCGCAGCCGTGCGGGCCTCTCCGATCCGGACAAGCCCATTGGCAGCTTCTTCTTCCTGGGCCCCACCGGCGTGGGTAAGACCGAGCTCGCCAAGGCGCTGGCCGAGTGCCTGTTCGATGACGAGCGTGCGCTCGACACCATTGATCATCAGGACTTTTTTGATCATTTGACAGCCTCCTTACTGATACAAATTTGCATATTCTTATCTTCACGCGCCTGGACAGCCAAACGCGAGCTTTACTACGAAGGCAAACCGTGCTATCATATGGGCAGCAAAACTGCCGGAAAGGGAGGAGACATCATGGAAAAGCTCAATGAGATAAGGGCCTCGGAAGTGACGCTCGAAGTGAAGGACGAACGCACGGGGCAGGTCGTGCGGCGCACGCTGCCGCTGAATTACCTGGAGACCGTGAGCTGCCTGCGGTTATCGGGCGAGGACGCCTCCGGCAAGCCGGCGGAGATAGTCTTTTTTTCCCGCACGGGCATGGCCAGGCTGCGGGACCTGACGGGCGGCGGGGCTGACAGCGACCCCTGCGGGGGACATTCCGGACACTGATCTTTACACTCGGTATATTTTATATAAAAGCTGCGCAGCGCGCGCTTTAGCGATTTCTAC
>CAJMRP010000118.1 GCA_905215765.1 uncultured bacterium | reverse complement strand
CTGCCGATTCCACGCGTATCTTCGATACCGTGGTCGCTGCCTATCTGCTGGATTCCGATCGCTCCGAGTTCGATGAGGCATATCTTGCCGATACGTATCTGCAGATGACGCTGCCTGCGGCGCGCGGTGCAGAGGGTGCCGGTGGGGACGCTCCGGCGCCCGCCGCTCGCACAGCGGCCTTGACGCTGGCGCTGGTCGCACCGCTGCGCGAGTGCATGGCCCGTGAGAATGCCGCCAACGTGTTCGATGGCATTGAGATGCCGCTCGTGCCGGTGCTTGCCAAGATGGAGCGCGCGGGCATGCTCGTGGACTCCGATCGCCTGCGTAATCTGTCCGAGGGCCTGGCGACCCAGATCACCGAGGTCGAGCGCAGCATTCGCGACCTGGCGGGTGACGAGACCTTTAATATTGGCAGTCCCATGCAGCTGTCGCATGTGCTCTTTGATGTGATGGGGCTTCCGACCAAGGGCCTTAAGAAGACTAAGCGCGGCTACTATTCGACCAACGCCAAGGTGTTGAGCGACCTTGCCCGCGACCACGAAATCGTGCGTCTGATCTTGGATTGGCGTGAGAAGTCTAAGATCAAGTCCACCTATCTGGATACGCTGGGCCCGCTGCGCCGTGGTGACGGTCGCGTGCACACCACGTACAACCAGACCATCACGGCAACGGGGCGTCTGTCCTCGAGCGACCCGAACCTGCAGAACATCCCGACGCGCTCGGAGCTGGGTCGTACCGTCAAGACGGCGTTTTCGGCAGGCGGGGGAAGCGTCTTTTTGGCGGTGGACTACTCGCAGATAGAGCTGCGTCTGCTGGCACATCTCTCGGGTGACGAGCACTTGGTGCGCGCCTTTAACGAGGGCGAGGACTTCCATGCCGAGACGGCGGCGCGCGTATTTGGTGTGCCGGTGTCCGAGGTAACGCCCGACCTGCGCAGTCGCGCCAAGGCCGTGAACTTTGGCATCGTGTACGGCCAGCAGGCCTATGGTCTGTCACAGTCGCTGCATATCTCGATGGCCGAGGCGCGTGACATGATCGACCGCTACTACGAGGCCTACCCGGGCGTGCGTACATTCCTCGACAACGTGGTGGCGCGCGCCAAGCAGACGGGCTACGCCGAGACCATGTACGGCCGCCGTCGTCATATTCCGGAGCTCAAGGCCAAAAACCCGCAACTCCGCGGTTTTGGCGAGCGCACGGCCATGAACCACCCCATGCAGGGCACCGCCGCCGACATCATCAAGATCGCCATGGCCCGCGTAAGCCGCCGCCTGGAAGAAGAAGGCTTTGCCGCCCACATGATCTTGCAGGTACACGACGAACTGGACTTTGAGTGCCCCGTCGATGAAGTCGAGCGCCTAACCACCATGGTCCGCGACGTCATGGAACACGTAGTAGACCTCCGCGTACCGTTGATCGCCGAAGCTTCGACTGGAGTGACCTGGGCAGACGCCAAGTAAGGGCACGACCACAATTCCAAAGTAACCAAAACCAGAAGGACGCCCCTCATCAACAAGGAGCGTCCTTCGTTCAATTAAATTCAGCCAAAGTATCTAGGCGCCAAGACGCCATCCAGGCGGCAAGCAAGTCACCGCAGGACCTGACCGGGCGAGGCGGGTAAGTTTTTCGTAGATTCCGCACGAGCCGGAAAGCACTTAATGTGCTTTCCGAGCGAGCCCAGGACCTGACCGAACGAAAAACTTACCCGCCTCGCCCGGCCAGGTCCGACGAGCATGTTAACGAGCCGCCAAGATGGCGTCGATGAGCGTCAGTACGCCCCCGTCGTTGTTGCTCGGAATGCGCCACTTGGCATGCGCGTTCATGTGCTCCTCGGCATTGTCCACGATAAAGCTGTGACCGACGCGCTCCAGCATGGGGATGTCGTTGTACGTATCGCCCACGGCGGCAGCATCGGCAATATCGATGCCCAGGTGCTCGCACAGGTGAGCGACGCCGGCGCCCTTGTCGACGCCCAGGTTCATAAAGTCGATCCACTCGCGCCCGGCGTTGGTGACGTAGAGCTTGTCCGAGAACTCGGGGCTATAGGTCTCGCGGAAAGCGGGCTCGGCATCGTAGGCGGGGAAGAAGATCGAAATCTTGTTGGACTCGATATCAATGCCCTCAAAACTATCGACGTAGTTGATTGTGTTGTAGTAGACGCTGATCTCGTCGTGGTATTGATGGTCGCGGGCAAGCACGTAGAACTCGTCGAAGCAGCACAGGACGGGGACAGCGCGAGGATCCTCCGAGGCACGGCTCAAGACCTGCTGATACAGCTCCACGTCAATATTGCTCTTATAGATATAGCTGCCGCGATAGATCACGCACGCTCCGTTGTCGGGACAAAAAGCAAGGCGGTTTTTGATGCCCTCGAACATCTCCTCGAGCTTGGGGGCGGGACGTCCGCTGGCGGGGCAGAATACGATGCCGGCGTCGGCGAGCTTGTCCAGGCGCTCATCAAGACCCTGGGGCAGCACACGCTCGTCGGTCAGCAGCGTCTTGTCCATATCGACGGCGAGAATCTTAATGTTGCCGATGTTGGCGTCCGATTCGTAAGTTTGCATAAAAATGCGCCTTTCGTTTCGAGATTGTTTCAGACGTTATAACCATCAACTAGTAGTCGAGCGTATTTTCGCAGGAATGGTGCGTATTTGCACTGCAATTCACAAACTAATGAAAAAACTTTTCAGAAATTTGAATTTGCCGCTTGCGCAGCGTGCACTTTATCGTAATATAGCGAACATCGAAAACGGAGACGGCAAAAGAGCCGCTTACCGAGGAAAAGGTACCGTTTGCGATATTTGAATTGCGCCCGGCGATACGTGAAAGGAGAGGCAGATGCAGTTCGTAAAGATCATCACCACTGCAGACAATGCCATCCGACGCCAGCGCGCAATTTCCCGACGACGATAACAATCGTCTCTGTCCGCATGGGGCGCAATGCCTCAACAGAGTCATTTTGAGGTCGTTGGGTTTAAGCACGACATAGCCGCATGTTTCTAGGGCATGCCTGTGATGCATTCTGCTGAATAACCTGATAATGCACAGTTTTTGACCTCAAGGTGACTTGCAACTGACCGATGTTCTAACTAGCTACCAAGGGCGAAAGGAAACAGCCATGAGCAAGGAAAAAGTCGTTCTCGCATATTCCGGTGGTCTTGATACATCCGTATGTGTCAAGTGGCTCCAGGACGAGAAGAATCTCGATGTCGTTTGTGTCTGCGGCAACGTGGGCCAGGAAGAGACCGGACTGGATGCCAAGAAGCAGAAGGCGCTCGACCTGGGCGTTCTCGATTGCCAGGTGCTCGACCTGCGCGACGAGTTCTCTGATGAGTTCCTGACTAAGGCCATCGCCGCAAACTCCATGTACGAGAACAAGTATCCGCTGCTCTCCGCCCTGTCTCGCCCGCTGCTTGCCAAGAAGCTTGTTGAGGTCGCCCGCGAGTTTGGCGCGACCTACGTCGCCCACGGCTGCACCGGCAAGGGTAACGATCAGGTCCGTTTTGAGGCCGCCGTCAAGGCCCTCGACCCCGAGCTCAAGGTTATCGCCCCGGTTCGCGAGTGGGACCTGAAGTGCCGTCCCGACGAGGTCGCCTATGCCCACGCCCACAACGTGCCGGTTCCCGAGGGTGCCAACGACAACCCCTACTCCATCGACGACAACCTGTGGGGTCGTGCCATTGAGTGCGGTCACCTGGAGGATCCCTGGAACGAGCCGCTCGACGACGCTTGGGTTATGACCAAGAACCCCGAGGACACGCCGGACACCCCGACCTACACCGAGATTGAGTTTGAGGCCGGCAAGCCCGTCGCCGTCGACGGCAAGAAGATGAAACTCTCCGAGATCGTCATCGCCCTCAACAAGATCTCCGGCGACAATGGCTTTGGCCGCCTCGATCTGGTCGAGGATCGTCTGGTGGGCCTCAAGAGCCGTGAGTGCTATGAGGTTCCCGGAGCCCTGACGCTCATCACCGCCCACAAGGCGCTCGAGGACATCTGCGTCGAGGGTGACCTGCTCAAGACCAAGATCAAGCTCGAGCAGGATTGGGCCACCGCCGTGTACAACGGCCAGTGGTACAGCCCGCTCAAAAACGCGCTCGATGCCTTTATGGCCGATACCCAGAAGTTCGTGACCGGCACTGTCCGTCTGAAGTTCTTTAAGGGCAACTGCCATGTCGTCGGCCGCAAGAGCCCCTTCAGCCTCTACGACTACGGTCTGGCCACCTACGACCGCGACACCACGTTTGACGAGAAGGCCAGCGCCGGCTTTATCGAGATCGATACGCTGTCGCTCAAGACGTGGGCAAAGGTCCAGGGCCCCAGCTCTGCTGCCGCCCAAGCCTAGCGCCTCCTTCCCTTGGTATCCGCGCGGCCCATCCGCGTGATACATAACGGGCGCTCGGGGTCCCTACCTTTCGTTATGCTTGCTGACACTTCTTAACATCGGTGGCCCCTACGTTCCGCCCGCATATATGATGCCGCGTCTGCGGCTGAGTCCGAGCCCCGCCGGGGTTGTCCGGCGGGGCTCCTTCTATCAATTTGGCGGCTCTGCGCCTATATATGAGGAGTATCCATTATGTTCAATGCTTTCGCGCATGCTTTACTTGCCCTCGCGCCCGAGTTCGATGCTGCAAAGGTCGAGGACGTTCCTATGAGCCTAAAGGCCTGGATCGATGGTTCGCAGGGCAACATCCGGAGGGAGACGTTGGGCGCCAAGTGCATGGCGCGTCACTTCTTTGCAAATTAGCTACATGGCTCCGCACACGGTTGGGAATGTGTAAAACTAGCGGTTGAAAAATCGCTTTAGCGATATGGCGCATTGCTTTGGGCGCTTGTTTTGGTATTTGGAGAAAGGGGACGGTTCCATGGCTCTTTGGGGTGGTCGTTTTGAGGCAGGCGTGGCCGAGGTCACGCAGGAGTTTGGCGCGTCGTTGCCGGTCGACAAACATCTCTATAAGCAGGATATCGCCGGCTCTAAGGCGCATGCCAAAATGCTGGCGGCCCAGGGCATCATCAGTGCCGAGGACGAGCAGGCGATTGCCAAAGGCCTGACCGGAATCGAACAGGATATCGATGCCGGCAACTTTACCTTCGACATCAACGACGAGGACATTCATATGTCCATCGAGAGCGAGCTGACGCGTCGCATCGGCGAGGCTGGCAAGCGCTTGCATACCGGACGTTCGCGCAACGACCAGGTGGCGACCGACACGCGCCTGGGCGTCAAGGCGTTGGCCAAGGAGCTCATGGAGGCCAATCTAGAGCTGCGCCATGTGCTGGTGGATGCGGCTAAGAAGTACGACAAGGTGATTTTGCCGGGCTACACGCACATGCAGCATGCTCAGCCCGTGCTGCTCTCGCATCATCTGCTGGCGTATTCCTGGATGTTCGCGCGCGACTTTACGCGCCTGAAGGCCGCCTTTGATGCCGCCGACAACTGCCCGCTGGGTGCTGCCGCGCTTGCCGGTACGAGCTATCCGCTCGATCGCCAGATGACGGCTGCCGAACTTGGCTTTGCGGGCGTGATTCCCAACTCGCTTGATGCGGTTTCCGACCGTGATTTCCTGCTCGATCTGCATTACGCCGGCTCTGTCATGGCGATGCACCTGTCGCGTCTTTCCGAGGAGATCGTGCTGTGGTCGAGCTCCGAATTTGGCTTTATCACGCTTTCTGACTCCTACTCCACCGGCTCGTCTATCATGCCGCAGAAGAAGAACCCAGACTTTGCCGAGCTTATTCGCGGCAAGAGCGGCCGAGTCTATGGCAACCTGGTGCAGCTGCTCGTGACCATGAAGGGCCTGCCGCTTGCTTATAACAAGGACTTGCAGGAGGACAAGGAGGGCGCGCTCGATACCGCCCATACGCTCATGCAGTGCCTGTCCGTTATGGCCGGAATGATATCGACTTGGACCGTCAACGAGGATGCCATGGCGCGCGAGTGCGGCGTGGGGCACCTTGCCGCTACCGATGTTGCTGATTACCTGGCCAAG
>CAJMRP010000117.1 GCA_905215765.1 uncultured bacterium | reverse complement strand
GATTGATACCATCGGCAAGAAGCGCGATGGCGGCGGCTTTAGCGGCAACGACGAGCGCGAGCAGACGCTCAACCAGCTGCTGACCGAGATGGACGGCTTCGATAACCACAAGGGTATCGTCGTCCTCGCTGCCACCAACCGTCCCGACAGCCTCGATCCCGCTTTGCTGCGCCCCGGTCGTTTTGATCGCCGCATCCCCGTTGAGCTGCCCGACCTGACCGGCCGCAAGAATATCCTCGAGCTGCATGCCAAGAGCGTGAAGACGCAGCCGCCGATTGACCTGACCGCGATTGCCCGCGCCACGCCCGGTGCTTCGGGTGCTGACTTGGCAAACATCATCAACGAGGGTGCCCTGCGCGCTGTCCGCGAGGGTCGCAAACGCGCCACGCAGGACGACTTTGAGGAGTCGGTGGAGGTTGTCATCGCCGGCCAGCAGCGTAAGTCCACGGTGCTGTCCGACCATGAGAAGCAGGTTGTGTCCTACCACGAGATCGGCCATGCCATCGTTGCCGCCCGCCAGAAGGGCTCTGCGCCGGTCACCAAGATCACCATCGTGCCGCGCACGAGCGGTGCTCTGGGCTATACCATGCAGGTCGAGGAGGATGAGCGCTTCTTGACCACGCGCCAGGAGGTCCTGGACAAGCTCGCCGTCTACTGCGGTGGTCGCGCGGCCGAGGAGCTCATCTTTGGTGAGATGACGACTGGCGCCGCCAACGATATCGAGCAGGCCACCAAGCTCGCCCGTAACATGGTGACGCGCTTTGGTATGTCCGACGAGTTTGGCATGATGGCACTCGGTACCGTCCAGAACGCGTACCTCAACCAGGACACGTCGCTCACCTGCGCCCCCGGTACGGCCGAGCGCGTGGACGCGATTGTCGCCAAGCTGATCGAGGACGCGCACGACCGCGCCCTGCAGATCCTCAAGGAGAACAAGTTCAAGCTCCATGAGCTGGCTCGTTATCTGTACAAGAAGGAGACGATCACGGGCGAGGAGTTCATGAACCTTCTCACACGCGAAAATCCGCTGATGCCTAAGCAACAGTAAGGCTCGTTGCACAGTATCAATCGCCCCATTTGAGTGTCCAACTCAAATGGGGCGATTTGCTTGGGGAGAGTTGTATATGAAGATCGTGGTAAGTGCCTGTTTGATGGGCGAGAGCTGCAAGTATAACGGGCTCGATAACTACCATCGCGAGCTGGTCGAAGCGTGCGAACGCACGGGAACCGAGGTTCTGTTGGTGTGCCCCGAGGTTTTTGGCGGTCTGCTCACGCCGCGCAATCCCTCCGAGATCGTGGACGGCGAGGTCCGTACCTGCGAGGGCATCTCGGTCGATCGCGAGTTTCGTCTGGGTGCCCAACGGGCGCTCGACATGTGCGAGCAGGCGGGCGGGCCGGAAGAGATAGTCGCGTGCATCCTTCAGGACCGCAGCCCCTCGTGCGGCGCGGGTCGCATCTACGACGGAACATTCAGCGGCACCCTTACGGCGGGCAACGGCGTCTTCGTTGATTTACTGCTCCGCCACGGTTATCGCGTGATCCCGGCTAGCGAGTTCGACCCCAGCATGCTGGAGCAATAAAAAACCACCACAAAGGTGCTGCTCCCTTGTGGTGGTTTTGGGCTAGGCCTAGAGCGTGTGGCCGTAGGCGTTGGCGGCTTTGATGGCGGCGGCGAATTTCTCGTCGGTGAAGGGCTCCGGGTTGCCTTGCTTCCACTCGTTGGTGGCGTGCGCGTACTCGCACAGGGCAGGGATATCAGTCTCGGTAAGCCCGACCTGCTCAAGCGTTACGGGTAGCCCCATCTGCTTGTTGAAGGCAGCATAGCGCTTAAGGTTCTCGGTGTCGCCCGTGTAGGCGAACAACACCAACACGCCCAGGCTTACGACTTCGCCGTGCAGGTAGGTGCCCTCACGCGGAATGCTGCAGGTGGCGTTGTAGAACGCGTGCGCCACGCTCGAGTTGTAGTAGTAATCGTTCTGGTTGGTCAGGTTCGAGACATAGCCCGTGTTGACCACGATGTCGAGCGCGATCTGCTTGACGGCCTCGCTCGACAGATTCTGACGAACGTCCTCAAGACCCTGAACACCGTAGGTAAACAGCGGCTCGGAACAGGTGTGGGCAAGAGCCAGGCCAAGGCCGGCGGTGTGCTCCAGGTCGCCGGCGCTCGTGGCGTACTCGACCTCGGGCTGCTTGGACAGGGCGTCGCCCACGCCGGCCCAGAAGTACTCTGCCGGAGCCTCGGCGATGATCTTGGGATTGATGAAGATGTGCGCCGGTCGGTTGGGGTACGAATAGCCCTCGAGCGATCCATCGTCGTTGTAGACGACGGCAATGGCGGTCGCGGCGGAACAGTTAGAGCAAATCGTCGGCACGGTAAAGACAATCTTCTTGAGCTCGATGGCTGCAGTCTTCACGGTGTCGAGTGCCTTGCCGCCGCCGCAGGCGATTAGCACGTCTGCCTGCTGGCAAGCGGGGGAGTTCACGACCTTGGCGATATTGGCGCGCGTACTGTTGGTGCCGTAGACGCGCGTCTCCAGAATCTCGACGTCGGTGCCTGCCAGCGCAGCTTCGATGCCGGGCAGCGCGGCAGCCAGTGCTCGCTTGCCGCCAATTATGGCGACCTTGGTCGCTCCGTACTCGGCCAGCGCGCCGGGCAGCTCGTCAAAGCAGTCCTCGCCGACGGTATAGTCGCTCATTCCAATCGTGCGCATAGGTGCCTTCTTTCGTTAGATAGAGTGCTTTCAGGTATTTTGCTCCTAGAGAAGGCTAACGACCACGAGAAATTTCTTACGTATGAAACCACTGTTGAGGGTTTTTCGCCGGCGTTGACCGTGCTACCATATAGCGCATAAGCGTTGATGGGGACGAGTAGTCGGCCGTCCGCATGCCACAGAGAGCGGGGAGCGCTGAGAGCCCGTGCATGCGACCGATGAAAATCACCCCGGAGCTGCGGTCCCAACGGACGTGCCGCGCAGGTTCGTCTTAGTAGACATCGCCGAGATGGTCGTCGATACAGGCCAGCCGAGTAACGGATGCGAGCGCGCGAATACGCGGGCGAGGGCATCTAAGCTGGGTGGTTAAGCGAAGAGCTTTTGCGGGCGTGCAGCCCGTTTTGTGGCGCTTCGTCCCAGCTTGCAGGGACGGGCGCTTTTTTGGTGCCCATCGGGCGTGCGCGCCCACGACATGAAAGGGGTACCGTGGCAAACGAGTACAAGCAGACGATGAATCTGCCCAAGACCGGTTTTCCCATGCGTGCCGGTCTTTCCAAGTCCGAGCCCAAGCGACTCAAGGACTGGCAGGACAACAAGGTCTACGAGCAGGTTCTGAAGAAGAACGAGGGTCACAAGAAGTTCGTGCTGCACGACGGTCCTCCGTACGCCAACGGTCCGATCCACATCGGCCATGCCATGAACAAGATCTCCAAGGACATGATCAACCGTTACTGGATGATGCAGGGCTATGAGGTTCCCTATGTCCCCGGTTGGGACTGCCACGGTCAGCCGATCGAGCACAAGGTCGAGGAGAAGCTCGGCACCGAGAAGTTCAACCAGACCTCCACGGCCAAGATCCGCGAGCTTTGCAACGAGTTCGCTGTCGAGAACATCGAGCTCCAGAAGGCCGGCTTCCGTCGCTTGGGCGTGCTTGGCGACTGGGACAACCCGTATCTGACGCTCTATCACCAGCATGACGCCGCCGACATTGAGGTCTTCAAGGCCATGTTCGACAAGGGCATGATCTATCGCGGCCACAAGCCCGTCCACTGGTGCAAGCACTGCCACACCGCGCTGGCTGAGGCCGAGATCGAGTACTCCGACGAGACGAGCCCGTCCATCTTCGTGCGCTTTGAGATGACCTCCAAGCCCGCCGGTCTCGAGAACTTCGACGGCCCGGTCGACTTTATCATCTGGACGACCACGCCGTGGACCATCCCCTCCGACCAAGCAGTTTCCCTCAAGCCCGGCGCCGCCTACGTCGCCGTTGAGCACGACGGCCGCGCCGAGGTCATGCTCGAGGACCTGGCTCCCAAGTGCTGCGAGGAGTTTGGCTGGGAGTACACTCCGGTTATGGTCGACGGCAAGCCCTATGTGGTTCCCGCCGAGACCTTCCACCACATCCACTACAAGCAGCCGATCTTCGACGGTGTCGAGGGCGTGGCGCTGCTGGCCGATTACGTCGGTGTCGATGACGGTACCGGTATTGTCCACAACTCGCCCGGCCACGGCGTCGACGACTACTTTGCCTGCCTCAAGGAGGGCATCACCGACATCTGCATGCCGGTCGATGACGACGGCAAGTTCTACACCGGCGAGGAGTTTGGCACCGGTGGCCCCTTCAGCGGTATGGACACCGATGAGGCCAACCCGCACATCATCGAGTTCCTGCGCGAGCGCGGAACCCTGGTCCTCGAGAAGAAGATCACGCACAGCTATCCGCACTGCTGGCGCTGCAAGCACCCGGTGCTCTTCCGTGCTACCGACCAGTGGTTTGTCTCGATGGACAAGACTGGTTTGCGCGAGCAGGCTGGCAAGGAGGTTCGCGAGAACGTCAAGTGGTATCCGGCTCACGCCGCCAACCGCATCGGCGCCATGGTTGAGCAGCGTCCCGACTGGTGCATCAGCCGTCAGCGCAACTGGGGCGTGCCTATCCCCAGCTACACCTGTGCCGACTGCGGCGAGAAGGTCATGAACGACGCTACGCTCGACGCCGTCATCAAACTCTTCCACGAGAAGGGCTCCGACGCCTGGTTCACCGACGCTCCCGAGAGCTACCTGGGCGAGGCCTGCGTCTGCCCCAAGTGCGGCGGCCATCACCTCAAGGCCGATAAGGACATCCTCGACGTGTGGTGGGATTCCGGCGTCTCCTGGAAGGCCGTCTGCGAGTACCGTCCCGAGCTGGAGTATCCGGCGGATGTGTACCTCGAGGGCTCCGACCAGCACCGCGGTTGGTTCCAGAGCTCGCTGCTCACCTCGGTGGGTGCCAACGGCCATGCTCCGTACAAGGCGGTCGTCTCTCAGGGCTTCACGCTCGATGGCCAGGGCCGCAAGATGTCCAAGTCGCTCGGCAACGTCATCGACCCCAACAAGGTCTGCGACGAGATGGGCGCCGACATCATCCGCCTGTGGGTTGCCTCCGTCGATACCAGCTCCGACGTTTCCATCGACCACGAGATCCTTGCTCGTACGTCCGATGCCTACCGTCGTTTCCGCAACACACTGCGCTTCTTGCTCTCCGAGCTCGAGGGTCAGTTTGAGCCCGAGACCGACGGCGTCGCCTTTGCCGACTTGCTGCCGCTCGACAAGCTCATGGTTGCCCGCCTAACCCAGGTTCAGGCCGAAGTCGACGATGCCTACGCCAGCTACGAGTTCCCGCGCGCCTACCGTGCGCTCTACGACTTCGTGGTTACCGAGCTCTCCAACGTGTACCTCGACGCCCTGAAGGACCGTCTGTACTGCGATAAGCCCGGCTCGCTCGAGCGTCGCAGCGCCCAGACCGTGCTGGCCGAGCTCTTCTCGATGCTCATGCGCGACCTGCAGCCGATCCTGTCCTACACGGTCGATGAGGCCATGGCATATGCGCCCGCCGGCTGCGTCGACCACCAGAAGTACGCCGCGCTGCTCGATTGGTACAAGTCGCCCATCACGGTCGACGAGGCCAATGAGTTTGAGGGCGTGCTCGAGGCTTCGCTCGAGCTCCGTAGCTCCGTGACCAAGGCCCTTGAGGATGCCCGTTCTGCCGGCACCTTTACTAAGAGCCAGCAGGTCCGCGTCAAGGCGGTCGTTCCCGCCGAGATGTACGCGCTGCTGACCGGCGACAAGGCCGTCGACCTGGCCGAGTTCTACATCGTCTCCGATGTTGAGCTGACCCAGGGCGAGGAGCTCTCCGTTGCCATCGAGGCTGCCGAGGGCGAGTGCTGCGACCGTTGCTGGAACTACCGCACCACCGTCGGCGAGTACAACGGCCACGCGCATATTTGCAAGAGGTGTGCGGAAGCCCTTTAAGGCACGGTAACTCGGCATTTTAGTTATAGGGAGAATTTGGACGCCTT
>CAJMRP010000116.1 GCA_905215765.1 uncultured bacterium | reverse complement strand
CGGCAGACGAGGCTCGCGTCCACCCCAACCGTTCGGTCATCACCCGTGCGCTGGGCTCGGACCCCGCCATGTATGCCGACCACTTCACTCTGCATATCGAGGAAGGCGACCGCCTGATCCTGTGCTCCGACGGCCTTTCGAGCATGATTCCCGACAGCGATATCGAGAACATCGCCACGCAGTCCTCAACCGCGCAAATCTGCGTCGACAACCTAGTGGACGCGGCGCTTGCCGCCGGCGGCCACGACAACGTGACCGTAGTAGTCGTTGACCTGGTTGACGATGGCGTTATGCGCGAGGCGCAACGCGTGCGTCGCCGCAACATTACCATCGCCGCCATCCTGGCCCTCGTCTTTGTGCTGGCAGCTGGCATCTGGGCCTACACGGGTGTCACCGGCTCGTACTACCTGGGTACCCACCAGGGCAATGTCGCCGTCTGGCGCGGCCTGCCCGGCAAGCCGCTCGGACTCAAGCTCCACTGGCTCGAAAGCGAAACCAGCATTAAGCTGTCCGACCTGCCCGAAGACACGCAAAACCGCCTCAAGGCGGGCATTCCGCAAACAAGTGTCGACGATGCGCAGGACACGATATCCAAGTACCGCCACCAGATCGACGAGGAGCAGACCCGCCAGGTGATCGACGCGCAAACGATTCGCGACAACACCAATCAGGGATCGACCTCCGAATCAGATTCCGAGAAAACCGCCGAACAGTCCGCCGAGGCCGAAGCCTCCGATAAGAATTAGAAAGGGAGTGCCGCTTATGAGTCGCCGCAACACCGAGCTGCTCTTGCTCATCGCCTCGGCGTTCCCCGTCATCCTACTGTATGCGATGTACGTCCTCACCGCGGGCGCTGCCATCTCCTTTGAGACGCTCGCCGTACCGATCGGCCTCTTTGCCGCCTTTGCCGCGGCCCACATTGCCGTGCGCATCTTGGCGCCCGGTGCCGACCCCGCCATCCTGCCCATCGTATTTATACTTTCGGGCATCGGCATCACGTTCGTGACGCGTCTCGCCCCCGCTCTCGCCATCTCACAGCTCATCATCCTGTTTGTCTCGGTGGCGCTCATGGTGGGAACGCTTGCACTAGTCAAAAACCTCGACGTGGTCATGCGCTACAAGTACACCTTTGGCATCATCGGCATCATTCTGCTGATGCTGCCTATCTTTATCGGCACCACGATCTCGGGCTCCAAGCTGTGGATTCGCATCGCGGGCTTTACCATCCAGCCCGGCGAGTTCGCCAAGGTCTTTATCGTCCTGTTCCTGGCCGGCTACCTGGCCGAGAACCGCGAGCTGCTCTCCATCTCCAACCGCAAAATCCTGGGCTTTAAAATCCCTCGCCTGCGACTGCTGCTGCCGCTGTTTGCCGTATGGGGCGTGTGCCTGCTCGTCGTCGTCTTCGAACGCGATCTGGGCTCTGCCGTACTGTTCTATACCATCTTCTTGCTGATGCTCTACGTTGCCACGGGGCGCTTTTCGTATGTCGTTATCGGCCTTGCGCTCTTAGCCGTTGGAGCCGTGGGCGCCTACAAGTTCCTGTCGCACGTTCAGGTGCGTTTCCAGGTTTGGGTCGATCCGTTTAAGGACGCCCAGGGCCAGGGCTACCAGATCGTCCAGTCGCTCTTCTCGCTTGCCGACGGCGGTCTGGTCGGCGTTGGCATCGGCAACGGGATGGCCAACAACATCCCCGTCGTCGAGTCCGACTTTATCTTCTCGGCCATCGGCGAGGAGATGGGTCTTTTGGGCGGCGGCGCCGTGCTCATCCTGTTTATGCTCTTTGCCGTGCGTGGCCTCACCACAGCTGCCCGCGCTAAATCCGACCTCGCCGCCTTTAGCGCCACCGGTCTTACGGCAGCCATCAGCTTCCAGGCCTTTTTGATCGTGGGCGGCGTCACCCGCCTGATCCCGCTGACCGGCGTCACTCTGCCCTTTATGAGCCAGGGCGGCTCCTCGCTGCTGGCAAGCTTTATCATCGTCGCGCTCCTGCTACGCGCCGGTGACGAGGCGACCGGACGCGAGGCAGAGCTTACCGGCACCGGCACCATGGCCGCCATCACCGATGATCAGGTCGCATCGGCCGCTGCCCCGACGGGCACACGCTTTGCCACCTCGTCTTCCTACGGCAGCGGTAGCCATTCCGTCGGCTCGCGCATGCGCCGTCGCCTGCTCGACACGCCTGAATCCGGCGTGCTCGGCCGCGTTGCGCTTGCCAACCGTCTAACCCGCGCGGTGCTCGCCTTTACGGCGCTGTTCGCCATCCTTATCGGCAACCTCACCTATGTCCAGGTCATCAAGGCCAAGGACTATCAGGACATGCCGACCAACAACCACACCATCGCCCGCTCCAAGCACATCCAGCGCGGCTCCATCATCACGTCCGACGGCGTGACGCTGGCCGAGTCGCTGCAGCAGGAGGACGGCACCTACGTACGCTCCTACCCCAACGGTAACCTGGCAGCGCACGTGGTTGGCTACGTGAGCCAGCAGTATGGCACCGCCGCCATCGAGAGCGTCATGAACGACACGCTCACCGGTTCTAAGGACTACTCCAGCTGGAACAACGCCATCGCGTCGCTCGCGGGCCAGACCCAGCCGGGCAACACCGCCAAGCTCACCATCGACTCGCGTATCCAGACGGCTGCTGAGCAGGCGCTCAAGGGCTTTAAGGGCGCTGTAGTGGTCATCGACCCGCGTACCGGCGCGGTGCTCGCATGTGCCAGCTCGCCCACCTACGACAACACCAACATCGATGCCCTGCTGCAGACGGGCGGCGGCGAGGACGGCTCCATGTACAATCGCGCCATGGACGCGCTGTACACGCCGGGCTCAACGTTTAAGGTCGTTACGCTTTCCGCGGCACTCGAGACCGGTACCGCCAGCCTTACCAGCACCTACCAGGCGCCCGGCTCCATGGACATCGGCAACGCACCGGTCACCAACTATGCCAACGAGAGCTACGGCACCATCAGCCTGCAGCAGGCCTTTGCCGTGTCCTCCAACGTCGTCTTTGGCCAGGTGGCAAACGAAGTTGGCGCAAACACGCTCGTGCAGTTTGCCAACGCCTTTGGCTACGGCCAAAAGCTCGGCCAGGACCTGACCTCCGCGGCCTCCATCATGGCCGACCCGTCGCTCATGACCGAGTGGGAGACCGCCTGGGCCGGCGCCGGCCAGCCTGTCGGCATGGACCACACGCCCGGCCCGCAGACCACCGTCATGCAAAACGCCGTGATTGCCGCCGCCATCGCTAACAGCGGCGTGGTCATGGACCCGTACTTTGTAGCCCAGGTACTTGCCCCGGACGGAACCGTGGTCAAGACCACGCAGTCCCGCTCGCTGGGTCAGGCCGTCAGCTCCGCCACGGCCGACCAGGTCAAGCAGGCCATGCTTGCCGTCGTCCAGTCCGGCACCGGCACCGATGCCCAGATCCCCGGCGTCAAGGTCGCCGGCAAGACCGGCTCGGCCGAGACCGGCGGCAC
Source organism: uncultured bacterium (assembly GCA_905215765.1). Classification (GTDB taxonomy): domain Bacteria; phylum Actinomycetota; class Coriobacteriia; order Coriobacteriales; family Coriobacteriaceae; genus Collinsella. Next base: position 2,609 of record CAJMRP010000116.1, on the reverse strand, counting down.
CAACGTCAACTCGATGTTCGTTGGCTTTGCACCTTACGATTCACCCACGGCCGCCATCTCGGTGGCCTTGGAGGATTTCGACAAGCATGACGTCAAGGCCGCCAAGATCGCCGGCATCGTCCTGACCGCGGCGCTTGCCGCACAGGGAGCGTGATGCCCATGATCGAATCGGACACCCGAGGCGCGCCGCGGCCGAAGAGTTAGCGGCAACGCGCCACACGGCCCCAGCGGCCACATCGAAGGTACTACACACATCGTTGAGCGAATAGTTATGTTAGGAGCAGGAATGGAACAGAGGGTCCTCGGGGGAAGATACCTCCTCAAGGATAAGGTGGGAACAGGCGGCATGGCGACCGTCTACCGTGCACAGGACCAGGTCCTCGACCGCACGGTAGCCGTCAAGATCATGCTGCCGCAGTATGCTGGCGACGCAACCTTCGCCGCACGCTTTAAGCAGGAGGCCCAGGCAGCAGCCGGTCTCTCCTCCCCCTATATCGTGGGCGTCTACGATTGGGGCAAGGACGGCGACACCTATTACATCGTCATGGAGTACCTGCGCGGTACCGACCTTAAGAGCGGCATCAAGAGCCACGGCGCCCTCGACCCCAAGAAGGTCGCCCAGATCGGCTCGCAGATCAGCTCCGCGCTTTCGGTCGCCCACAAGCACGAGATCATCCACCGCGACATTAAGCCGCAGAACATCATGGTGCTGCCCGACGGCAACATCAAGGTGATGGACTTTGGCATCGCGCGCGCCAAGAACAGCCACCTCACGCAAGACAACAACGTGCTGGGAACCGCCCACTACGTCAGCCCCGAGCAGACCCGTGGTCAGGACCTCGGCCCCACCTCGGATATCTACTCGCTGGGCGTCGTGATGTATGAATGCGCCACCGGCCGCGTGCCCTTTGACGGTGACGACGCTATCTCGGTCGCACTCAAGCAGGTCAACGAGCTGCCTATTCCGCCGAGCCAGATCAACTCCGGTGTCGACGCCGACCTTGAGCGCATCATCCTCAAGTGCATGGAGAAGGACCCGGCAAACCGCTTCCAGACCGCCGACGAGCTGCGTCAGGTGCTCAACAGCTACCTGTCGGGCCGTGCCGTCAACGTCTCGGAGCCCACGCGCATCATCGGTGCCCCCGGCGAGCTGGGCGCCACCAAGACTCGCGAGCTTTCCGATCAGACGCGCGCCATGGTGCGTCCCGTCTCGGGCGTGAGCGGGCAGAATACCACCCGTAGCTCGGTTTCGGGCTCCACCGGCTCCTACGAGGTCGAAGAGCCCAAATCCAACAAAAACAAGATCATCGCCGCCGTGGTGGCAGCGGTTGCCGTCATCGGCATCGTGGTGGCCTTTGCCACAGGACTCTTTGGCGGCGAGCAGGTCACCGTTCCCGATGTACTGGGCAAGGACCAGCAGACTGCCGTCGAGCTGATCAAGGAAGCCGGCCTCGAGGTCGGCACCATCGACCAAAGCTACAACGACGATGTCGACGAGGGCAAGGTCGTCGAGCAGACGCCCAACGGCAACACCAAGAAGGCCAAGGGCACCAAGGTGAACCTGGTAATCTCCAAGGGCCCCAAGCCCTCCGAGAAGGTTGAGGTTCCCCAGCTTCTCGGCCTGACCAAGGACCAGGCAGAAGCCGCACTGGCAAGCGTTGGCCTGAAGGGCAACGCCTCCGAGGAGGCCAACGAGGCCGATGAGGGCCAGGTCTTTGAGCAGAGCACCGAAGCCGGTAAGGAAGTCGCGAAGGGCACGACCATCTCGTACAAGGTCTCGAGCGGCCCGGATACCACGTCCGTCCCCGATCTGACCGACATGACCGAGGCCCAGGCGCGCAACGCCCTCGATATGGCAGGCTTTGGCGTCGACGTGAGCTACCAGGAGAACGACTCGGTTACCGAGGGCACCGTGATCAGCTGGAACCCCAGCGGCAAGCAGAAGCCCGGTGCCACGATTACCGTCGTCATTGCCAAGAAGTCCGGCAAGGCCACCGTCCCGGGCAACCTGTACGGCAAGAGCATTTCCGCCGCCGTTACCGCGCTCAACAACGCCGGTTTCTATAACATTGGCTTCTGTGACCAGAACGGCAATCCCGTGAGCGGTAACGAGGATACCACCGTTACGGGCGTCTCCCCCACCGGCAAGCAGTCCACCGACAGCACGATTACGCTGACGGTCGCACTTTCTGGCTCGGGTTCGGGCTCTGGCTCGGGCACGGGTGACGATTCCGGTACGACCAACTAGTCGCCACCCCACCGCTCATCGCGGCTTTCGCCGCAAACATATTCGCTCACAGGCGCCCGCTTGCTCCCCCAGCAAGCGGGCGCTTCGTTTTTGACATGGCATTGAACCAGAGGAGCCCGGCACCGTAGCGGTACCGGGCTCGATATTCCTCTGGCGCCCCCGGGCGGATTCGAAAACTCCCCCCGCGGGGAAATGAGTGACGCGGGTGCCGACGGGCCGAATCCTGCCCTTAGACCAGAAGAGCCCGGCACCATAGCGGTACCGGGCTCGATATTCCTCTGGTGCCCCCGGGCGGATTCGAACCGTCGACACCCGCTTTAGGAGAGCGGTGCTCTATCCCCTGAGCTACGGAGGCATGTTG
>CAJMRP010000115.1 GCA_905215765.1 uncultured bacterium | reverse complement strand
TGCGTGCGGAACTCGCGATCAATCAAATATATTGCGGGCGGGCACGCGGCCCTCTCGGGTTCGGGGCGCTGCACACCGGACTGGTTTATCTGAATTAAAGAAAGTGAAGGCCCCTTTCGGGGCCTTCTTTTTAGAGGAATTCTCCGATTCGGTGGACTTCGGGTTGTAGGTCTACTCCGAATTGGTCTTTGACGGTTGCTTGGATGTGGCAGATGAGTTCGTCGACGTCGGCGGCGGTGGCGTGGTTGGCGTTGACGATGAAGCCGCAGTGTTTTTCGCTCACCTGCGCGCCGCCGACAGCATGGCCGCGCAGACCGGCATCCATGATGAGCTTGCCGGCAAAGTGGCCCTCGGGGCGCTTGAAAGTGGAACCGGCGCTCGGCATGTCGAGCGGCTGCTTGTCCTCGCGGCGTTGGCGGTAGTCGTCCATGTCGGCCTTGATCATCGCGGCGTTGCCCGGGGCGAGGTTAAAGGTGGCAGAGAGCACGATAAAGCCGTCGTCGGCGATGCGGCTCTTGCGATAGCCCAGGTTAAGCTCGTCGACATCGAACTCAATGATATTGCCGCTGCCGCGGGTGCCGTCGTCGAGCGCGCGGGCGGGCTTATAGACGCGCACGGACTCCAAAACATCGGCCATGCAGGCGCCGTAGGCACCGGCGTTCATATAGCAGGCGCCGCCGACCGAGCCGGGGATGCCCGAGAGGGGCTCCATGCCGGTGAGGCAGGCTTCGGCGGCAGCCGCGGCAACATCGGAAAGCAAGGCGCCGGCTGCTGCCGTAACATGCGTGCCGTCGATGGTGATGTTAGAGAGGCCTTCACCCAGTGCCACGACGACACCGCGGATACCCTTGTCACCGACGAGCAGGTCGGAACCGTTGCCCACGATGGTGAGTGGCAGATCGCAGCGGTAGCAGGTGTCAAGCGTGGCGACGAGTCCCTGCTCGGTATCGGGCGTGACAAAGACATCGGCCGGGCCGCCGATCTTAAACGTGGTGTGCTCGCGCATGGGCTCGCTCATGAGCACGTTGTCCTCGCCGGCAACACCGGCGAGCGCGCAGAGCAGGTCCTCGTTAAAAAAGTCATTCTCGTGCATACGAATATCCGCCTTATGGTGGTCGTTTTCATTAATCGAATGCAATATACCCCACCCGGATGGATTTGGTGCAAAGTAACCTGACCCCAATGCATCACATGGCGCAAAGGGGCTAGGTTGCTTTGCGCCAATCGCGGCGATAAAACAGCCGTCTACCGGATTGGTAAAGTGTTTATCATCAAGGTAGAGGGACGGTCGCTATACTTTCAAGAGATTGCGCGAATACTCGGAAGGAGCGAGATGGGCAACAAAGTTACTCTCAAGCAGATTGCCCAGGAGGTGGGGCTTTCCCCTTCGTCGGTCTCGCTTGTTCTCAACAATCGGCCTTGTCGCATCTCGGAAGAAAACCGCAAGCTCATCAAAGAGGTCGCGGCGCGCAACCATTATGTTCCTAACCAGATCGCGCGTAGCCTGGTCATGCGCGAGTCGCGCACACTGGGCCTTATCGTCCCTAACATCGAGAGCCGCTTTTTTGCCTCGCTCGCCGGCAGCTTGGAAAAGCGCTGCCGCGAGGACGGCTACGCGCTCTTTATTACCAGCTCGGGTGGAAGTGCCGAGGACGATCTGGAGCTGCTGCGCCAGCTGGTGACGCGCGGCGTCGATGGCGTCTTTCTGGTGGTGGGTGACGAGTTCTCCGACGACCGCGCCCTGCGCGAAGAAGTCAGTCATCTCCCCATTCCGGCCGTGATGGTTGACCGTGCCATTGAGGGACTCGAGTGCGACAAGGTGATGTTCGACCACGAGATGGGCGGCTATATGGCCACCCGCTATCTAATCAAGCAGGGCCACCGTCGCATTGCCTGCTTGGTTAATGCGCGCCGTTCCAATACGGGTCGTAAACGTCTTGCCGGCTACGAGCGTGCGCTGCGCGAGGTGGGGCTGCCTATTGACGCGCGTTTGGAGTTTGAGAGCGAGTACTACATTCCGAGCGCATACGAGGCCTCGGAGGCGGTGCTCGCAACTGACGCTACCGCCGTGTTCGCAAGCTCGGATAACATTGCGCTGGGTCTGCTCAAGCGCCTGCACGAGATGGGGAAGAGCATCCCAAGCGATATCTCGGTCGTAAGCTATGACAACTCGGCAGCCGACGTTCTATTTGAGCCGGCGCTGACCGCGATTGAGCAGGATCCTGGTGTCCTCGCGGAGCATGCTTTTGGCTGTATGTCCAAGCGTCTTGCCGGCAGGGGCGGCAGGCGTGCCGAAGAGGTCGTTCTGGAGCCGGCGCTTATCGTTAAGGACAGCGTTCTCGAGCTTACCGAATGTAGCTAAGCGTACCTGTTTGTTTGCATAGATTGCATGCGGAGTGTCCGCTATTTGCCGGCGGGGCCGGGGTGCCTGCCTTGTTTTGAGAAGTTCGCTGAGCCCGCTTCTCAAAACAAGGCAGGCACCCCGGCCCTCGTCCGTGAACTCTTCCGCTGGGCGAGCCATAGACGCCGCGCACCGATAGGGTAAGGCGGCGGCTTGAAATTGGTGCTATATTCAGCTTGAGTTGTTTAATACTAGTACGGGAGGCTGATATGGGGCTGTTCAAGAAGAAAAACCCGCAGGATGCCTTTGATCCCGATGTGTTTACCATCACGGATACGATTTTGGACCCGCCGCGGTTTACGTTTTTGCCGGCTATCTACCAGGATGCCACGCATCGCAAGTGGGCCGTACATCAGCGCGGCGGCGAGCCGAAGATTTTTGACTATGCGGACGTGTTGCAGTGCGAAGTGGCCGAGGCGGGCGATCCGGAGGCCGAAGAAGCGGTCTCTAAACAGGAATTTGCCCAGCGTATCCTGGCAAATCCTGCCAAGGCGGCGAAAATAAACGCTGCCAAGCGTAATATGTGTCTTGGTATGGGCGTTGTTGTGGCGGTTCAGACGGGAAAAGACGAGGTTTCCAAATTAGAGATTCCCGTTATGACCGACGAAGTCAAACGCGATTCAAGTCTATATAAGTCGTATCGGAATGTCGCCGAGAAGATCAAGGCCGAATTTGATGCCATGGGAGGGCTGGCCTAATTTTGGCGGCATACGTTTCTGAATGAGGAGTCTGTGCAATGGCAGGCGAATCTTATGCAATTCCCCCCAAAGATCGTGCTGTTGAGGGAATTCTTTGGTATATCCAGCACCATCAGCTTGCCGGCGGCGATCGCCTGCCGGCCGAGCGCGTGCTGTGCGAAGAGATTGGCGTTTCGCGTACGGCGTTGCGTGCCGGTATCACGCGGCTCATCTCGTGTGGAACGCTTGAGAGCCGTCGCGGATCGGGCACGTATGTGTGTCCTCCCAAGCCGCTGAACATCTTTCAGGAAACATATAACTTCTCCGATGCTGTGCGGACTGCCGGCCTGCACCCCTCTTCTCGTCTGGTTTCCACCGGGACCATCGAGGCGGATAAGACGCTTGCCGACAAGCTTGGGGTGGCTGTAGGCGCCCCTTTGCTCCGCATGCAGCGCGTTCGACTTATTGAGGGCGAGCCGGCGTCAATCGAGACGGCTCACGTTAACCTGTCCCTGTGCCCATCGCTTCCCGAGCACGATTTTGAGTGCGAGAGCCTTTACGATGTCTTGCTCAAAGAAGGTGGCGTGCGTGTTGAGCATGGACGTGAGCATATCTCCATCTCGCGTTTGAACGTCGAAGAGGCCGAGCTGCTCCAGCAAGAAGAGGGAACGCCGGTGTTCTATGAGAGCTCGATCGAATTTGATAAGGACATGCGTTTTGTGGAGCATTGCAAATCGGTGATTTTGCCCACAAAGTTCCGCTTTGCCGATAACGGCGAAGAGAACGGCATGAGGAGCGTGGCAGGTGAACAATGGCTGAAACAGTAGATGCCACCCCGGTTTATATGCGCATTCGACGCCGCATCGAGGAACGTATCGAGCGCGGTATATATCCCACGGGTTCCATGATTCCGTCCGAAAAAGACCTTGCCGAGGAATTTGGTACGACACGCTTGACCATCCGAAGCGCTGTCGATGAGCTGGTTCGGCGCGGGCAGATTCGCCGTGTTCGGGGAAAAGGTGCCTTTGTGGCGCAGAAAGTACCTGCTTTTTTTGAACGCACGGTCGGTTTCCGTGAATCGGTCCGCGCTTCGGGCGGCGAGCCGTCCGTCCGTATTCTCGCGCGTTCCAAGCGTTATGCGGGGCCATATTACGCCGACCTGTTTGGCATCGCCGAGGACGACCTGCTCTATTCCGTTCGACGCCTGAACTGCATAAACGGTAGCCCCGTATCGATTGAGACGGCGCTGATTCCCTGCCTGCTGTTCCCAACCATCGAAGATATTGACGTGTCGGTCTTCAGTTTGTACGAGACCTATGAGATGCTGGGCCGAAAGCCAGTCATGGCACAGGAAAAGCTCGATATCGAAGCGCTGGGCGCACGAGATGCCGGCCTCCTTGGACTGGAACAGGGCGATCTTGTTTTGCTTTTGGAATGCGTGAGCTATGACGCGAGCGGTCAGGCTATCGAGTATGTAAAGTCCTTCAATCGTGGCGATACGGGCGGCTACACCTATACGTACTAGCTGGTATTCTGTGAATAACGGCTGGGAAACTAACCAGTTTTGATCGTTGGGTCAGCTGTATATACAACCTTACAGGGCTCAAAATCGACCGTTCGCCGATGGGGATAAATTAATCGACAAAGAGGTATCAAAAAGCCGTAACCTGTAACTGTGATTGGTATCAAATACTAATGATTTGTTACGAGGTGAGACGATGAAGATGCTCGATTACGTTCAGCTTGCCCATGTGCGTATGGGGGAGAACCTCGAGCGTTCGTCTGAGCTGGTAGCGCAGCTCGTTGATATTTTCCAGTCCGGTTCTTTTGACGCGCTGCGCATCGTTGCTTCGGGTTCGTCGCGCCATGCCGCCGATTGCGCCCGCGATTACCTGCAAGATGCCCTGCAAATGCAGGTGTCCGTTGTGACGCCCGAGGCCTTCGTCGATTTTGAACACACCTATCCGCAGCATGTGCTCAACATTGCCGTTTCGCAGAGTGGCTATTCGACCAATACGATTGCGGCGCTCGATTACATGCGCGCACACGATATGGCTGCAGTTGCGCTCACGGCAAACGTCGAGGCACCCATCAAGGAACACGCTGACATCGTTCTTGACTACGGTGTGGGCGTCGAGTCGGTGGACTTTGTGACTCTGGGCGTCGAGGTGCTCGTTGAGTACCTGGTGCTCTTTGGCATTTACGGCGGTCAGGCGCGCGGAACGATTGACGCCAAGGGCGTTGCCCAGCGTCTTGACGACCTGCGCGAGGCTATCCATGCCAATGCCGTGATGTGCAAGACCGCCGAGGCATATGTCCAAGACCACATGCTCGAGCTTTCTGAGCACACGCCTGCCATGGTCGTCGGCAACGGCCCCAACTATGGCGTTGCCGAAGAGGCGGCCCTCAAGCTGAGCGAGACCATCAAGATTCCTGCCATGCATCACGAAGGCGAGGAGTTCGTCCACGGTCCCGAGATGCAGATCGTTCCGGGCTATCTGGTGTTTATCGTCGACGATCCGCAGGGGTCGGAGCGTCTTGCGAATATCGCTGATGCGCTATCGAACGTTACGACAAAAACGGTGCTGCTCACGGCCCATCCCAAGGGTAGGGCTCACGAGGTTGCGGTGCCTCAGGTGGCTCCGCTGCTCAGCGCAATTCCCAATCTTGTGTTCTTCCAGACGATTGCGGCCATGATAGCCGAGCGTCTGAAGTCATGGGACGTGCACCCGTATCTTGATGCCGTCTCCAAGCAAATGGAGGTCAAGGCAGAGGGCTACGAAGAGTCAGTCAATGCGCTTAAGGCCAAAGCGGCCGAGTGTTACGGAATGTAAGCGGGTTTTGATGCCCGTTGGCATGGGGGATGTGGAAACAACCCCAGAAAGGAGAGACAAATGAAGGAAACCGAGAAGATCGAGATCATGCATTTCGACCAGGAGGGCTATCTCGAGGACGGCAAGGCGCTCTACGAGACCGGCAAGAAGATGACCGCGCTCGCCGACAAGGTCGCCGACGAGGGCTACGACGCCGTGTTCCTGATGGGCGTC
>CAJMRP010000114.1 GCA_905215765.1 uncultured bacterium | reverse complement strand
GGCGGGCCGGGACATGGGCCGGAGGGCCCGTTGCGCTGAGTCCGGAACGGCTGCGCGGCGGGCTGGCGGAGCATGCGGCGGCGGCATGGGGGCACCGGACTCCACAGCCCATCCACCTGCGGAAACGAAGTGATGGCCAGGTGCCGGGAGCTATTTCCGCGTTGCGCTAGCTGCGGAAACGCGGGGTCCGTTCAGGCTGTTGCGTTGAGATTGAAAATCAACCAAAGAGTTTTTTCGAGCGCGTTTCGAGCAATTCCCACCGGTTCCATAGGAGTAAACTTGCCCCACTGCAAATCCTCGAAAGGACCGGCATGAAAGAACTCTCCAACCGCACGGCAACATTTACCGATTCGGTCATCCGCCGCATGACACGCATCTCCAATAAGTACGATGCCGTCAATCTCTCGCAGGGCTTCCCCGACTTCGATCCTCCGGCGCAGCTGCTCAACAGCCTGAGCACCATCGCCGCCGACCCCAAGCCGCTCTACCACCAGTACTCCATTACCTGGGGCTCCCAGGCCATGCGCGAGGCGCTCGCCGCCAAACAGGAGCACTTTATGGGCATGCCGATCGACCCCAACCAGAATATCGTGGTCACCTGCGGCTCCACCGAGGCCATGATGGCCGCCATGATGACGGTTACGAACCCCGGAGACAAGGTCGTCATCTTCTCGCCGTTCTACGAGAACTACGGCGCTGACACCATTCTCTCGGGTGCCGAGCCCATCTATGCGCCGCTCAACCCGCCCACATTCGACTTTGACCGCGAGACGCTCGAGGCAGCCTTCCGCGACAACGACCCCAAGGCCATCGTCCTGTGCAACCCTTCCAACCCCTGCGGCAAGGTCTTTACGCGCGAGGAACTCACCTTTATCGCCGACCTCTGCAAAAAGTACGACGCCTACTGCATCACCGACGAAGTATACGAGCACATCGTCTACGCACCCCATGAGCACGTCTACATGGCCACGCTGCCTGGCATGTTCGAGCGCACCATCAGCTGCAGCTCGCTGTCTAAGACCTACTCCATTACTGGCTGGCGCCTGGGCTACACCATTGCCCCGGCCCAGATCACCGAGCGCATCAAGAAGGTCCACGACTTTCTCACCGTAGGTGCCGCCGCTCCCCTGCAGGAAGCCGTTGTCACCGCCCTCAACTTCGACGACAGCTATTACGATGAGGTCCTCGACCTCTACACCGCCAAACGCGACCTGTTCTGCCAGGGGCTCGATAGCATCGGTCTTGAGCATAACGTGCCGCAGGGCGCCTACTACGTCATGATGGACATCTCTGAGTTTGGCTATGACAGCGACCTCGAATTCTGCGAGGACCTCGCATCCAAGGTGGGCGTGGGCGCCGTGCCCGGCTCGAGCTTCTTCCGCGAGCCCGTCAACCATCTGATTCGTTTCCACTTTGCCAAGCGGGACGAGACGCTTAACGCGGCACTGGAGAACCTCAAGTCGCTACGTGATAAAATCAAGCCGCGCGGGTAAGGACGGCCCGGCAACTAAAGCAACCAAAGAAGCCCCGCACCGCCCGCCACGTTGCGAGGCTTCTTTTTATAGCGCTTTCTTAAATGGTTTAGAGCCCTATACTTTAGTCACGGAGCAACTCGTCCCAGAGAGAGGAATACTATGGCAGAACAGCAGCTTATCGGAGCGCTCGAGGCCGGCGGCACCAAGATGGTCTGCGCCACGGGCTATGCAGACGGTACGGTCCTGGAGCGTGAGCAGATCGCGACCACGACCCCGCAGGAGACCGTTGAGGCCGTCAATGCATGGTTTGCCGACAAGGGCATCGCCGCGCTGGGCATCGGCGCCTTTGGCCCCACCGCAGTCAACCCTGCCTCGCCCCAATACGGCAAGATCCTGGAGACGCCCAAAACGGCATGGCGCTACTTTGACCTGCTGGGCACTATCCAAAACGAGCTCAATATCCCCTGCGGCTACGACACCGACGTCAACGTCGCCTGCCTGGGCGAGGTCACCTTTGGTTGCGCCCAGGGCCTCACTGACGTTGTGTATCTGACCATCGGCACCGGCGTGGGCGCCGGCGTGCTCTCGGGCGGTAAGCTCGTACACGGCATGATGCATCCCGAGGCCGGCCACATCCTGGTCACGCGCGACCCGCGCGACACCATTGGCGAGCACAGCGCCTGCCCCTTCCACGACAACTGCCTAGAGGGCCTCATCGCCGGCCCCGGCGTTAAAAAGCGCTGGGATGGCAAGAGCGCTGGAGACATGGCCGATGACCCGGAGGCCATGGACCTGCTCGCCGGCTATCTGGCACAGGCGCTCATGACCTACACGCTGTGCTACGCGCCGCAAAAGATCATCATCGGCGGCGGCGTGGCCGACCACACCCCCATCGTGCCGCTCGCGCGCAAGAAGTGCGCCGAAATGCTCAACGGCTATATCGTCACGCCCGAGGTCAACGACATCGATAACTACATCGTCAACAACAGCCTCGAGGGCAAGCAGGGCATTATGGGTTGCCTGGCCCTGGGCGCACAGGCGCTTCAGTAGCAGACGCACCCACAGGGCGTGGCGCGCCCGGCAAATCCGACCTACGGAACGACGCCACCACGCCCCATATAAGCCCTCTAATAAAAAAGGCCGCCTAGGACCAAACATACGTCCTAGGCGGCCTTTTTGGCACATATGAGCGATCGTAGTAGATATCGGAGCACAACGCCCGTTGCCGCTCCACAGCAGTCGATCATCACATCGGTGATCATGCCAGCGCGTCCCGGCACAAAGAGCTGAATCGTCTCGTCGATCGAGGGAATCAGCAGCAGGAACACCGCCGTGGGCAGCAGCACGTCAAAGGTGCGCCGGCCCTCAAAATCAAAGGCGTGCGTTGCCAGGATGCCGAGCACCATATACTCGGTAAAATGCGCGCACTTGCGAACAACAAAGTTGGTCACCCATTCATATGGAAGTCCCACGCCGTGCAGGAAACCGCGGATAGCTTCCATGACCGTTAGGCTCAGCGAGCCCGACCCCGAGCCGGGAACCAGCGAATTGCCCCAGATCAAGAGCGCCATCAGGCAGGTCACGACCGCCCATTTTCGATTGATCTTAACCATGCAGAAGTTATGCCTCCGCGCGGAGCGGCGCGAAGCTGGCGGTACCGCCCTCGATAACGCTCAGGTAGGCACGGCCCGTACGCTTGGCGGTAGAGGACTGCAGGCGCTCGATCTCCTCCTCGAGGATCTGATTGACGCGCTCGTGACGACGGTTTTCCATAATGCCGGCGGCAATAGCCTCGGCCCGCTCGATGCTCTCGCGCGAGATACGGGCAGTATCCTCGGGGAACACAGCGCTGTGACGGCCGACATAGGCGGGGGCAGCAGGCTGAGGGGCAGCGACGGGAACGGGGGCTGCAACAGGAGCAGGCTCGTCAATCTCATCCAGAATCGCGGTGGCGGCGGCCCACATGTCCTCGTGGCCCGAGTAATCAGCCATGGGGACATCAACCTCGAGTGAGGCATCCGGAAGGTCGCCGGTGTCGATGCGATCTTGGGCATCAATCGATGCGGTGATGGCTGCAGGCTCATCGAGGTCATCGAAATCGATATCCGCGGCACCGGAGATGATAGGCATGCTGGCGAGGTTTACATTGTACGGCGCAGCCTCAGCCGCCTGCTGCTGGGCAGGAGCGCCCCACAGCGAGCTTTCGGCGGCACGGCGGGCGGCAACGGCCTCCTCGTCCGCGGCCATGGCTTCATCAACGTACGAATTGTCGGCAGAAGCGTTCGCGTCCGCCGAGGTAGCGCTGTAGGCGTTATTGGCTGCCGCGTTGGCGACGAGTGCCACGAAAGCCGCCGTGCTGCCCGCAGGGGCGGCCTGGGAGCCAGACACGGCGCGTGCCGCGGCGGCGATGTCGTCGCGATTGAAGGAGCCGGTCTGCCCGCCGTTGGTGAGCTCGTCGATGGCGACTTGATAGACGTCGCGCGAGTGTGCAGGGTCGCAGCTCACCGGCGAATCGTCGTCAAGCATACTGTCGATCATGGACCAAGCCTCGTCCTCGTCCATAGCATCTGCGGCTCCCGCGATGGGAGGGACACCATCATCGGCATGACGGCGCTGGAACGCACCAGTCAGGCCGGAAAGGAATGCCGAGGTAGACTGCTCCGCCTGAGCCTGAGAATCAGAAGCCGCAGCGTAAGGAGTCGCATCCTGCTGCTGAGCTGAAATCGAGGCGGTCTTGAACTCGCTTTGATGCTGATTGAGATTGGCGGCACCGCCCATGGCATCGGGCTGGAACAGACGCTCTTCACGCTGCGCACGATACTCGGAGATACCCAGCGAGGCGGCATAGATGCCCACGCCCGCCACCGCGCCCACGGCGAAGGGAACCGCACCCGCCACGACCGTCTCGTTCACAGACGAAAACGGCAGCGTCGCGGCATACATAACCACGGGAGCGGCAAGGCCGATCCCGCACGAAAGTCCGGCAAGGACTGCTCGTTGTGTTGCATCAGAAGAAGCCATGAGCTCTCCCCATCTTCCAGCACCCAAATCGTATCATTCAGTTGGCTGCGCGAGAGAAGATGAAGCGGGGCTATGCCCCAAAGCAACGGTATATGGTTCGTTTCATCTGCGTTATCCGTCGCGAAGCTTAAAAGCTATTATGCGAAACCGCCCTGTCGATTGCAAGCGACGATGTCGGATTGAAACGGGAAACCTGCTGCTTGCCAGTCTTATGGTCAAAAATAAGCGCGGAGCGGCGATATAGAAAAGGGCCGAGGCTCAAAGCCCCGACCCTTTATTGCATTGATGACTATCGCTGCGTGTGGATGACAACCTAGAACGTCTGCTCGTAGTCGCTGTGCTTTTTGGCCGAACGCACCAGGAACTCCTGGTTGGTGTTGGTGCCCTTAAGACCCTTGATAAACGACGCAGCTGCGCGCTCGGTATTGTTCATGCCGGCAAGAATGCGACGCAGGCCAAAGACAAACGGACGCATCTGCTCGTCAACCAACAGGTCCTCGTTACGCGTACCGGAGGCAACGGGGTCGATAGCCGGGAAGATGCGGCGGTCGGCCAGGTCGCGGTCGAGCTTGAGCTCCATGTTGCCGGTGCCCTTGAACTCCTCAAAGATGACCTCGTCCATCTTGGAACCGGTGTCGATGAGGGCAGAGGCCAGGATGGTGAGCGAGCCGCCGTTCTCGATATTGCGGGCTGCGCCCAGGAAGCGCTTGGGCGGATACAGTGCCGCCGAATCGACGCCGCCCGAAAGGATGCGGCCTGAGGCGGGCGCCGCCAAGTTGTAGGCGCGGGCAAGACGCGTGATGGAGTCGAGCACCACCACGACATCGCCGCCCAGCTCCACGATGCGCTTGGCGCGCTCGATGACGAGCTCTGCCACACGAGTGTGGTTGTCGGCGGGCATATCGAAGGTCGACGCCACAACCTCGCCCTTGATGGAACGCTGCATATCGGTAACCTCTTCGGGGCGCTCGTCGACGAGCAGGCAGATGAGGTGCACCTCGGGGTTGTTAATCGAGATAGACTGGCAGATCTTCTTGAGGATTGTGGTCTTGCCGGCCTTGGGCGGGGACACGATCAGGCCACGCTGACCCTTGCCGATCGGCGACACGATGTCGATGGCGCGACCGGTAATGGAGTCCTTGCCATGCTCCATGCGCAGCGGCTCGTTGGGATAGACCGGGGTGAGGTCACCGAACTTGGGGCGGTTGCGAATCTGCTCGGGGTCTAGACCGTTGACGGTCGTGATTTTGGCGAGGCCGGCGCGCTTGTCGCCGCCGCGCGAAGGACGCAGCGAGCCCTCGATGACGTCGCCCGTGCGCAGACGCGCGGAGCGGATGAGGTAGGCGGGGACGAAGGCATCGTCGTTGGACTTCATGTAACCGTGGGCATGGATGATACCGGAGCTGTCCGGACGAATCTGCAGGATGCCCTTGATGTCGCGGAAGCCCTCGGCCTTCGCGGCGGTGACGTAGATCTCCTCGACGAGCTCGGCTTTCTTCTTGCCGGTCGTCTCAATCTCGAACTCCTTGGCCTTCTCGCGCAGCTCGGCGACCTTCATGGCCGCGAGCTCCTCGCGCGAAAGCGTGGGCTCGGTGGGAGCGGCATTACGCTCCTTGTTGCGCTGCTTGCGATCGCGCTGGCGGTTGCGGCGGTCGTTGTTGCGCTCGTCCTTGCGCTCGTTGCGCTCGTCGTTGCGCTTGTGCTGGCGACGGTTGGGGCGAGCGCCGTCTTCGGCCTCGGGGGG
>CAJMRP010000113.1 GCA_905215765.1 uncultured bacterium | reverse complement strand
CGCGGCCTGTGAGATTTATCGCGAGTTCCGCACGAGCCGAAGAGCACTTAATGTGCTCTTCGTGCGAGCAGGACTGTAGAGCAGGAAATCTCACAGGCCGCGCACGGGCCCCTGTGGGCGAGCAAGCGGACGACAAACACATCTGTCCAATAATTCGTCTGAAACACAATGAAAAACCGTTTGATGTGAGTTAATATAAACAATGTCGTGAATCTGACTCCTGTCACATGCATGACAGGGGTTAAACACAAAAAAGGAGTCAACTATGGTTTCTGAGAAGGCTACCCTCGTTAATCCTCAGGGTCTGCACATGCGTCCGGCTGGTCTGTTCGCCTCCACCATGGGCAAGTACGCCTGTGACGTGACGGTCGTCACCCCCGAGAAGGAGGTCAACGGCAAGTCCCCGATGGCCCTCATGGCTGCTGGTATCCCCTGCGGCACCGAGGTCGAGGTAAAGTGCGACGGCGCTGACGAGGCCGAGGCTCTGGCTGCTGCCATCGAGCTCATCAAGAGCGGTCTTGGCGAGTAGAACTCAAACGGGTCGCATGTTGAACAACTAAGTTCATATTTGGGGGCGCAGTGACCTGTTGTAAGGTAACTGCGCTCTTTTGTCATGGATATGGCAAAACGCTTTATCACATGACACGGAGAGAGGAATGGGAATGTATCAGGGAGTCAACGCTTCCGAGGGCATCGGTATCGGCACCGTCATGGTTGCCGTCGATCCCGACTTGACGTTTGAGCCGCACGAGGTTGCTGATTCGGCAGCAGAGAAGGAGCGCTATCAGTCCGCTCTTTCGGTCTTCTGCGAGAAGACCCAGGCTCAGGCCGACCATATGAAGGAGACGGTGGGCGAGGCCGAGGCCGAGATCATGAGCGGACACATTGTCCTGGCTCAGGACCCGGGCATGACTGACGCCATCAACGCCGCCATTGACGGCGGTACCTGCGCCGAGCAGGCGCTCATGGACACCTCGACCATGTTCGAGAACATGTTCCTGTCCATGGACGACGAGATGTTCCGTCTGCGCGCGGCCGACATCGCCGACATCCGCACCGGTATTCTGGCCGAGCTGCTGGGCAAGGAGGTCGTCGACCTCTCCGTCCTGCCTGAGAACACCGTCGTTGTCGTGCACGACCTCACGCCGTCCATGACCGCCACGATCGATAAGGCCCACGTTGCCGGTATCGTCACCGAGACCGGTGGCCGCACGTCGCACTCCGCGATTATTGCGCGCGCCCTCGAGATCCCGGCTGTCCTTTCGGTTTCCAATAGCTGCACCGCGCTGCGCAACGGTATGACCGTTGTCGTCGACGGTGGCAAGGGTATCGTTGAGGCCGATCCCGACGAGGAGACGCTCACTGCCTACACCGCCAAGGCCGAGGCCTTCGCTGCCGAGAAGGCAGCCCTCGAGGCCTTCCGTGGCAAGCCGTCCGTGACTGCCGATGGCATCAAGAAGATCATCGCCTGCAACATCGGTAACCCCGATGACGTGCCCAACGCGCTCGATCACGACGCCGAGGCTATCGGTCTGTTCCGCTCCGAGTTCCTGTTCATGGACTCTGCTGAGCTTCCTTCCGAGGAGGAGCAGTTCAACGCCTACCGTAAGGTCGCCAGCGCGCTCAAGGGTGCTCCGGTCATCATCCGCACGCTCGATGTGGGTGGCGACAAGGAGATTCCGTATCTGCATATGGTCAAGGAAGACAACCCCTTCATGGGCTTCCGCGCCGTGCGTTACTGCCTGGCCAATCCCGACCAGTACAAGGTCCAGCTCCGCGCTCTGCTGCGCGCTAGCGCCTTCGGTGACGTCAAGATCATGATCCCGCTCGTCACTTGCGTCGAGGAGGTCTTGGCTGTCAAGGAGCTCGTCGAGCAGTGCAAGGCCGAGCTGACCGAAGAGGGTCGAAAGTTCAACGAGAACATCGAGGTCGGCATTATGGTCGAGACGCCCGCCGCTTCGCTGCTCGCAGACCGTCTTGCCGAGGTCGTCGACTTCTTCTCCATCGGCACCAACGACCTGATCGGCTACACCATGTGCGCCGACCGTGGCAACGACACCATCTCCAACCTGTACCAGGTGTACTATCCCGCCGTGCTCCGCTCGCTCAAGAACATCATCGAGAGCGGCGTGAAGGCCGGCATCATGGTCGGTATGTGCGGCGAGGCCGCTGCCGATCCGCTGCTCGAGCCGCTGCTGATCAGCTGGGGCCTGGAGGAGTTCTCGATGAGCGCTCCGTCGATCCTGCGCGCCCGCAAGACCATCAGCCAGTGGACCAAGGCCGAGTGCGACGAGCTCGCTGAGAAGGCGCTCGCCTGCAACACCGCCGCCGAGGTCAAGGCACTGCTCGAGTCCGCAGCTCGCTAATTTGGTATCAGAGGTAACCGCGTGGTTGGAATGGGCCGACCACGCGGCCCTCACATATACAGGGGGTACTGTAAATGTTCTACACGCTAACCGCTAACCCGGCTGTCGACATGACGGTTTCGAGCTCTCCGCTCGAGCCCGACGAGAACGTCCGCACCGGCTCGGCCAGCTACACGGCTAACGGCAAGGGCCTCGACGTGTCCTTCGCCTTTAAGAAGATGGGCGTCGACACCGTCGCGCTCGGCTTCTTCGCTGGCTTCACGGGCAAGTTCATCGTCGAGGAGGTCATGAACCTGGGTTGCCTCTGCCGCCCGGTCTGGACCGACGGTATCACGCGCATTAACACCTACGTCAACGATGGCCAGCACGAGTACGGCATCCTGAACCCGGGTGCTCCGATCACGCCGCAGCACCAGGAGGAGCTCTACAACATCCTGGACACCGCGGGCGATCTCGAGTGCCTGATCGTTTCCGGCTCCGTGCCTCCCAAAGCTACGCCTGACTTCCTGGCTCAGGTCATGGAGCACGCTCAGGCCCGTGGCGCCGACGTCGTCCTGGACCTGTCCTCCGATAAGCTCAAGGAGCTCGCTCACAAGAAGCCGCTGCTCATCAAGCCGAACCATCACGAGATGAAGGCCATCTTCGGCGTGCCGGTTGACACCGACGACGAGGTCCGCGTTGCCATGAAGATGGCTCACGACGCCGGCGTTCAGAACGTGCTGCTCACCCGTGGTAGCCGCGGCGACGCTTACTTCTCCAACGGCGAGGACATCTGGTACGCCAAGCGTGAGTTCAACATCAAGCTGGTTTCTTCCGTTTGCGCCGGCGATTGCACCCTCGCTGCGTTCCTGCACAAGTGGTACAGGGATCGCGACAACGTCGAGGAGGCCATGAAGCTCGCTATGGCCACCGGCGCTAACGTTGCCGAGTCCGTCGGCATTGGCGACTTTGGTCACGTCGACGAGTACAGCAAGCGCGTTGCTGTCCGCAAGCTCGATCGTCAGTAATCGAAACGCGACATATTCGTGCGCATGCGGCGCCCCGGTTTCGGCCGGGGCGCCTTTTTTCCGCCATGGGGGAGACGTGTCCCGCCGTACTTCATCGCTTCCACACCGTTCACCGAGTTGTCCTAGCCTTTTACCGATGCGTGGAATATACTTTCATTAACACGTTGCTTCGTGAAAGGAACATTCATGATTTACACGCTCACTGCAAATCCCGCCATTGACTACAACATCGCCTGCGACGGCCTTGCTGCCAACACTGTCACGCGTACCCGCAACGCGGTCTACACGCCCAACGGCAAGGGTCTTAACGTCTCGTTCACTCTCGATCACTACGGTGTCGACACCACGATTCTGGGCTTCTTCGCTGGCTTCTCGGGCGAGTTTATCGTCAAGGGCGCCGAGGCCCTGGGCGTGCCCGTCAAGCCCGTGTGGACCGACGGCATCACGCGCGTCAACGTGTTCCTCAATGCCGGCCCCGACACCGAGTACAACATGGTCAACGCCGGTGCCGCCATCAACGAGGCCAACGAGCAGGAGATGTTTGAGCTTATCGATTCGCTCGATGACATGACCTGCCTGGTCATTAGCGGCTCGCTGCCTCCTAACACTTCCGAGGGCTTCTTGGCCGAGGTCCTGCGCCGTGTAAAGGCCAAGGGGGCCGAGTTCGTGCTCGATATCTCGAGCCATCAGCTGGCAGACCTCATTGCCATGGAGCCGCTGCTGATCAAGCCCAATGACGACGAGCTGCTCGACATCTTTGGCATCAAGGTGAGCGGTGGCGACGATGAGTCCGTCAAGGGCGCTATGGCCGAGCTGCATGCCAAGGGCGCCAAGAACGTGCTGCTGACCCTCGGTGGCGCCGGTGCTTACTTCTCCAACGGCGAGCACATCTGGTTTGCCAACCGCACCTTCGACGTCAAGCTGCTGTCGACGGTGTGTGCCGGCGATTCCTCGCTCGCTGCCTTCCTGTCCGTGTGGCACGACGCCCCCGAGCGTGTTGAGGATGCTTTGCGTCTTTCGATGGCCACCGGCGCCAACGTGGTCGAGTGCCCCGGTCTGGGCGATTTTGCCAAGGTGGACGAATATAAGAAGCACATCGAGGTTCGCCAGGTCTGCTAGCAGCATCGATACATCGTTGCCGAACACCCGCTTTGGATTACCAAGGCGGGTGTTTTTTGTGCGCTGAACGTATGTGGCGTTTGCTGTCTCGTTTTATCGAATCGACGACGCGATTGCGTGTGCGCGCTTTCTCGTTTCTTGTTAGACTTCTTGAGAACCATCGATTAACGCTCGCAAGTGCAGGAGGCCATAGGCATGTGCAATGTTTCTCTCAACGGTACGCAACCGTCCGATGCCTCCCTGCGCGTCCTGCGCGCGCTTGAGGCGGCTGGTCTTGAGGCTTGGTACGTTGGCGGTTGGGTGCGCGACGCCCTGATGGGATGCCCCAGCCACGATGTTGATATGTGCTGTAGCGGCCTGTGGCAGGAGTCCAAGGCGGCGCTCGAGGCCGCTGATATCGCGGTCGTGGAGTCGGGCATTAAATTTGGCGGAATCACGGCTATTTCCGATGGCGAGCGTATCGAGGTCACCACGTACCGCCTGGATGGCTTTTACACCGATGGGCGCCATCCTCAGAGTGTCGAGCGTGCCGCCTCGCTCGAGGACGATCTGGCCCGCCGCGACTTTACCGTCAACGCCATGGCCTGGCATCCCGAGCGCGGGCTTGTCGACCGCTACGACGGCCAGGGTGATCTGGATCGCAAGCTGATTCGCGCTGTCGGCGATTCCAAGCGTCGCTTTAACGAGGACGCCCTGCGCATGCTGCGCGCGGTGCGCTTTGCCTGCCGCCTGGACTTTATGATTGAGCCCGAGACCAAGCGTGCGCTTGCCGAGTGCGCGCCGCTGCTCGATGCCGTAGCGCGCGAGCGTGTGGGTATTGAGCTCGAGGGCATTCTTTCGACCGGTCACGGGGGAGACGCCATGTTGCGCTACCCTGAGCTCATCTGCGCCGCTGTGCCCGAGTTGGCAGCGGGTCGCGGGTTTGATCAGCGAAGTGTCTACCATGCGTTTAACGTCTACGAGCATATCGCCCGGGTGCTGACAGTGGCAGGGGAGCTGGCGCTGTGCGACGGCGTCGCGCCCTCAACGAGCCTTATGTGGGCGGCTTTTTTGCACGACGTCTCCAAGCCTGATTGCTTTACGGTCGATCACGCCGGCAGCGGCCACTTTTACGGTCATCCCGAGCTCGGCGCCAAGAAGGCGCGTGTCATCATGGATCGCCTGGCACTCTCGCACGATTTGGTGCGCGATGTGTGCCTGCTGATCAAATACCACGATAAGCCGCTGCGTCCCGAGCGATCCTGCCTGCTCAATATGATGTGTGCGCTTTCTGGCGAGGGCGTCGACACGGCCCGTCTGATTGACGAGCTCATGGACCTTAAGCGTGCTGACACGCTCGGCAAGGCCCCGTCGTGCTTCTATTACGTTGAGACGATTGAGGAGATGCGTGCGATGGCGCACGAGCTGCTGAAGGCAGGGGAGCCCTATACGCTCAAGATGCTCGCCATCAACGGCGGCGACCTGATCCGTGCCGGAGTCAAGCCCGGGCCGGAACTGGGTCAGCTTCTCAACTCCGCCCTCGACGCCGTGATCGAAGACAACATTCCCAACGAGCGCGAAGCTCTTTTGCTCCATCTCAACTTGAATTAGCTACCAAGTTTACCTGCGTGTTCCATAACCTGCCGACAATTTTTCGGCAATTTGGAATTTCTTCTTGCGCTGACGTTTTTTGTCCCGTAATATATTTCCTCGCAGCACGGCAGTGCAGATGTCATGTGGCCCGTTCGTCTAGCGGTTTAGGACGCCGCCCTCTCAAGGCGGAGATCACCAG
>CAJMRP010000112.1 GCA_905215765.1 uncultured bacterium | reverse complement strand
GCCGGGGTCAATATGACCTGTAAGACCGAACGGGCGGACGCCCGCTTCGCCGGCATGACCTTCGTGCTCACCGGCACGCTCGTCAACCGCACGCGCGACGAGGCAGGCGCGGCGCTCAAGGTGCTTGGTGCCAAGGTTTCGGGCAGTGTGTCAAAGAAGACGAGCTATCTGGTCGCCGGCCCCAAAGCGGGCTCCAAGCTCACCAAGGCCGAGCAGCTGGGCGTACCCGTGCTGGACGAGGATGCACTCGAGCAGATCTTGGCTACTGGTCAGGTGCCGGAGGCGTAATGGATATAGAGAATCGCAATTGCTCGCAGGCGGAAGGGCGCACGAAGCACGCCCAAGGGCAGGCAAAAGAGCACCTGATGGCGCGAATTCGCATTGCGGAACGTGAGCGCTTGGCAGGTGCGTCTCGCGATGCTTTTGAGGCGTTGACCGAGCTAGAGACGAGGTTCGGTCTAGCCTAGCGATACGGGCACCGTGATTTGCGTCACGTAGGTCGCCGGGTCGTCGCTGATGATGTCATCGATAAGGGCGATCTCGCGCGAAGGCCCGGCGGGTGTCAGGCAGTGCTCGCGCATATAGCCGAGCAGCTGCTCGTAGCGCGGACCCGCTTGCCCGTGCGTGCCGCGGAAGCTTATAGTCAGGCAGCGTGCGGCGGGCCGTGTCTCGACATCGCCCAGGTATTCATCGGTATCGTCGAGCAGCAGAAAGACCTCGTCGTAGCCATCAAAGTCGCCGGCGGCCAGACGCTCGGCGCCAATCCCAACGCCCAAGTTGCCCAGGAAGACAAAGGTCTCGTGCTGGCCCTTCTGCAATTGACGAATCTGCCACTCCAGCGCATAGGCGTCGGTAGGGTTGACGCGTTCGCGCAGCACGGCGCAGCGAAGTTCGGGCGCATCGATTGTGCAAATGGTATCGAGCTTGGTGTTCAAGGCATCGTGCAGCAGCGCAAGCCGGTTATCGATCTTGCGCGACACGCGCTCCAGCTCGCGGCGCTTGCGCTCGATGAGCTCCTGCTGCTGAGCTAGCTGCCGCTGCATGAGGTCCACATCGCGCGTGGTCACGAACTCGCGAATCTGCGCCAACGGCAAGTCGAGAACACGCAGGTGGCTGATGGTGTTGAGAGTTGAGAGCTGCCGCGATCCGTAGTAGCGGTACCCACTCGCCGGATCGATGTGCGCCGGGTCCAGCAAGCCCATCTGCTCGTAATGGCGCAGCGTGCCCACGCTCAGGTTAAACAGGCGCGCCACCTCGCCAATACGGAGCAGGCCCTCAGTATGTTCACTTGGCATGTCGGTCACAGGACCGCTCCTTTCGGCAAAAAGCAGGGGAGGGGCGTCAGACTCGCGTTGCCCCGCTACGCTACCAACTTGTCAAAAGCCCCGCGTCGGTTGAGCACGGTAAACGCGATAACACAGATGACTGCTGATAAAATCGATCCGCACGGCGAGGCGATGCCCATGGGAAACAACGTATCGGAATAGGCGTTCGACAGCAGCCACGCGCCCGGCACGCGAATGAGCGCCACGGCTAGCACGTTGTGCGCAAAGCCGATGTAGCTCTTGCCATACGCAGCGAAAAAGCCGCTAAAGCAAATGTGGATGCCGGCAAAAATCGCGTCGAAAATATAACTGCGCATATAGCCGGTGCCGGCGGTGACCACTGCAGCGTCCTTGGCAAAAAAGCCAATAAACGCCGGTGCCACCAGCCACATCAGCGCCGTGATCAAGCAACCGTACACCACCGAGATGGTCATGGCGTCTTTGAGTACCTGAAGCGCGCGGTCGCCCTTGCCCGCGCCGGCGTTTTGCGCCGTGAGCGCGCTGACGGTGGCGCCCATGGAACTCGGCACAATGAACAAGAAGCTGATCATCTTCTCGACCAGGCCCACGGCAGCGGCGTCGACCAGGCCACGATGGTTGGCGATGACGGTAATAAACATAAACGCCACCTGGATGCAGCCGTCCTGCACGGCCACGGGCACGCCGATCTTAAGAATACTGCCGAGCACCTCGGGCTGGGGGCGCAGGTCGCTGCGCTTAACGTGGATGTTCGTGCGGCGGCTCTTGAGCCACACGAGTGCGAGGGCAACGCTGGCCGTCTGGGCGGTTACCGTGCCGAGCGCCGCGCCCACGGGGCCGAGTCCCATGTGCCCGATAAACAGAAAGTCGAGCGCGATGTTGATGATGCATGCCACGCCGATCACGTACATGGGCGAGCGCGAATCGCCTAGGCCGCGAAAGATGGCCGAGAGGATGTTGTATGCGGCGATAAACGGAATGCCGACAAAGCAGATGCGCAGGTAGGCGGCGGTTCCTTCGACCGCCTCGGCCGGCGTGCCAATGAGTGCCACGATTTGCGGGCACAGCGCGAGCAGGACAGCGGCCAGTACCACCGAGACACCCATAAAGAGCGTGATGGTATTGCCGATGGCGGTCTCGGCGCGGTCAAACCGGCGCGAGCCCACGGCGTGACCGACGATGACCGTCGTTCCCATGGCCAGGCCCACGAGCGTCACGGTAATGATATAGAGCGTCTGCGCGCCATTGCCCACGGCGGTGATGCCGGCGGCGCCGCTAAACTGCCCCATCATGTACAGGTCGGCCATGCCGTAGAGCATCTGCAAAAAGTACGAGAGCATATAGGGCAGGGCAAAGACCGCGATGGTCTTAAGGACACTGCCGCGTGTGAGGTCGTGTTCCATGGGCGGGGCTTTCTGGCTGGGTTCGTTTAGCTACCAGTGTAGTGAAAACCCTACAACGATTGTAGAGTCAAGGTTTGTGATGACGCCGGAGCGAAAGAGTCTCGCGCACCATTATTCCGAGTGAATATGGACACACATCACGAGAACTCGCCGCCGGCGCTAACCTTGCAGAAAACGATTTCGGAATACTTGACACCATTATTCGGCGCGCAATAATACGTGCGTTTGCGAACAACGTTTGATGGGGGTTGAATCTGCGTGCGCAATCTCAAAATACTGTTTTCCTATCTAGGGGCATACCGTCGCGATGCCATCCTCGGCGTGTTCTTTGTGTCGGTCGAGACGGTGCTCGAGCTGTTTATCCCGGTCATCATGGCCAACATCATCGATGTGGGCGTGCCTGCGGGTGATATCAACTACATGCTGCTGCAGGGCGCGTACATGTTGGTGTGCGCCGCGCTTTCGCTGGTACTGGGCTTGGGTTATGCCCGCACGTCCGCCCGCGTTGCCTCGGGCCTAGGCGCTAACCTGCGCGAGGCCGAGTACAAAAAGATTCAGACGCTCGCTTTTGGTAACCTGGACAACTACGATGCCAGCTCGCTCGTCACCCGCATGACCAAGGACATCACCGTTATCCAAAATGCTGTGGGCAACGGCTTTCGCCCTATGGTGCGCGGCCCGGTGACGCTTATCGTCGGCCTTATCTACGCGCTGATGCTGTCGCGCCCGCTCGCCAACGTCTTTGCGATCATCTTGCCCGTGCTGGCAATCGTACTGGGCGTCATCACCTATCGCGTCAGTCCGCTCTACCGCCAACTCCAGACCTCGATGGACCACCTCAACGGCGTGGTACAGGAAGACCTCACCGCCGTGCGTGCCGTCAAGGCCTACGTTCGTACCGAGCACGAGGAGGCCAAGTTCGACACCGTCAATACCGAGCTCGCCGGCACGGCGACCAAGACCTTCGGCAACGCGGTGCTCAACCTGCCGGTGTTTCAGCTGTCGATGTACGTGGCTGCGCTCTCCATCCTGTGGATTGGCGGCCACATGATTCTCGCCGGCAAGCTGGGCGTGGGCTCGCTCACGGGCTTTATGAGCTACGTGCTGCTGATCATGAATTCGCTCATGATGATTTCCAACGTGTTTTTGCTGCTCACGCGCGCTCTTACGAGTGTGGGCCGTATCGCCGAGGTGCTCGATGAGGAGCCCTTTATCGCCAACCCCGCGGGAGACCTCGCGATTGCGGCGCCAGCGGACGGCAGTATCGAGTTTCGCGACGTTTCCTTTAAATACCGCGCGGATGCAGCTGAGGATGTGCTCGAGCATATCGACCTTCGCATCGAGAGCGGCTCGACGGTGGGCATCCTCGGCGGCACGGGATCGGGCAAGAGCTCGCTTGTGCAGCTGATTGCGCGCCTGTACGACGCTACCGAGGGCGCCGTGCTTGTGGGCGGACGTGACGTGCGTGACTACGACCTCGCGACCCTACGCGACGCCGTGGGCATTGTGCTGCAAAAGAATGTGCTGTTTACGGGTACCGTGCGCGAGAACCTGCAGTGGGGCAATCCGCAGGCGTCGGACGATGAGCTCCTCGCGGCTTGCCGCGCGGCGTGCGTGGACGAGTTCCTTGATCGCATCGGCGGGCTGGACGGCGAGTTGGGCCAAGGCGGCGCCGGTGTCTCGGGTGGCCAGAAGCAACGCCTGTGCATCGCGCGCACGCTGCTCAAGCATCCGCGCGTGCTCATTTTTGATGACTCCACCAGCGCGGTCGATATGGCGACCGACGCTAAGATTCGCGAGCACATCGCTCGGATCCCCGATACGACCGTGCTCATCATCGCCCAGCGTATCGCGAGCGTCATGGATGCCGATCGCATTGTGGTGTTGGACGACGGTCGTGTCCACGGCGTGGGCACGCACGAGGAACTGCTAGCGGGCGACAACATATACCAGGAGATTTATGCCTCGCAGATGGAGTTTGCGAGGAACGCGGACGCCGGCGACGGCAGCGACGATGGTTGCGCGAATGATCCGTTTTCCTCCGTCGCATGCGGATCGCCCTTGGAAGGGGGTGAGCGTCATGCCTAAGACCGCAGCCCAAGCACGCCCGGCCGACCTCAAGCGCACTGTGCGCCGCTTGCTCTCCTACATGGGGCATGCCAAGTTCTCGTTGCTCGCGGTGGGCGTGCTCGTCTCCGTTGCCGCCATCGCGAGCCTCGCCGGCACCTACATGGTGCGCCCCATCGTTAACGGTTTGGCCACGGGCGGGGAGGAACTGCTCGCCAAGCAGGTCATCCTGACGGCGATCATCTACGCCGCGGGCGTGCTCTCGGCCCTGGGCTACTCACAGATCATGGTGCGCGCGGCCCAACACGTGGTGTCCGATATTCGCCGCGACCTGTTCGCGCACATCCAGGCGCTGCCGCTCAGTTATTTTGACAGCACGCGCTCGGGCGACATCATGAGTTTTTTCACCAACGACGTCGACACCGTCTCCGAGGCGCTTAACAACAGCTTTGCCAACGTGATTCAGGCCGCCATTCAGGTTGTGGGCACCACGGCTATGCTCATCATCCTTAACTGGCAGCTCACGATTATCACGCTCGTGTGCGATGCGGCCATTGTGCTGTATGCGCGCTACTCGGGCGCGCGCTCTAAGCGCTTCTTTGCCGCCCAGCAGGCATCGCTTGGCGACCTGGACGGATACGTCGAAGAGATGGTCTCGGGCCAAAAGGTCATCAAGGTCTTTAACCGCGAGGCGGCGAATGTCGCCGGCTTCACCTGCCGCAACGACGAGCTTTGCCGCACCGGCACCGCCGCCGTGAGCTATGCCAACTCCATGGTGCCCATGACCGTCGTGATTGGCTACGTCAACTATGCCATCGTCGCCGTGGCGGGCGGCATGCTCTACATCAAGGGGCTCGCCGATGTGGGCGCACTTGCAAGCTACCTGGTCTTTGTGCGCCAGGCCGCCATGCCCATCAACCAGTTTACGCAGCTCGGCAACTTCTTGCTCAACGCGTTGGCCGGTGCCGAGCGCCTGTTTGCGGCTATGGACCTTGAGCCCGAGGTGGACGAGGGCTGCGTGGAGCTGGTGCAGACGGGCGACGCCGCGTGGGCGTGGAAGATTCCCGAGGGCCAGGGCGTGGGCGCGTACGGGCACTTGCATGACGTGGCAACCGTTGATGAGTCGGGCCGCGCGGTGGCCGCCGACGGCACCGAGCTCACGTGCGGCTTGGTCCCGCTTGCCGGCGACGTGCGCTTCCATGCCGTGGACTTTTCCTAGGTGCCGGGCGCCCGCGTGCTCACGGACCTCAACCTGTTTGCCAAGCCGGGGCAAAAGATTGCGTTTGTGGGCTCCACGGGCGCCGGCAAGACGACCATTACCAACCTCATCAACCGCTTCTACGAGGTCGATGACGGCGAGATCACGTACGACGGCATCGACGTCAAGCACATTGCCAAGGCCAGCCTGCGCGGGTCGCTCGGCATTGTGCTGCAGGACACGCACCTGTTCACCGGCACGGTGATGGAGAACATCCGCTACGGCCGGCTGGAGGCCACCGATGAA
>CAJMRP010000111.1 GCA_905215765.1 uncultured bacterium | reverse complement strand
CATTTCTCGTGTCCAAGAAATGGGAGGCAGTTCAACATGGTCCGGCGGGGCGCCCTTTTACCTATATGTGGCCGGCACGCAACCCAAGGCTCGCAAGCTCTTATTCGGCCGCTTCGCGCAGGGCCGACATCGTCGCCGCATATTGCTGCTGCAGCGCATGCATTCCCTCGCGAGCGCCGTCAACGGCATCGGCGCCGCGCAGTGCTTCGGTCACCACAACCGCCGGCTCGTACAGATTATCGAATCCCAGGTTCTGGCTCACGCCCTTGAGCGTGTGCGCTGCCATAAACGCACCTTCGGCGTCTCCTGCCGCCATGGCGGCCTCCAGCTTGTCCATGCTCTCGTCATCCAAAAACTTGAGGGCAAAGCGGGCAAGCATTTCCTCGCCCATCAGCCGAGCGCACGCGTCATCATAATTAGCGCCGATCTTCTCATACGCCTCACGCATGGAAATCATGGATTAAAACTCCTTTGGTCAAACTAAATCGTGGGAAACGCGACAACGTCGGCGGGGCGTGCCAACGTCTCGGCAATACGGTCTTGCACCTCGAGCAGGCAGTCGAGCAACAGCGGGTTAAAGGTGCCGCACTTACCGTCCAGGATCATCTGGATCGCCTCCTTGTGCGGGATAGCGTCCTTGTACACGCGCACGCTCGTCAGCGCATCATACACGTCGGCCACCGAGACCACCTGCGCGGCAATGGGAATCTCGTCGCCCTTAAGGCCATCGGGATAGCCCTTGCCGTCCCAGCGCTCGTGATGCCAACGCGCAATCTGGTACGCATATTCCATAAGCGCATTGCCGACGTGATGGCGGCCCAGCTCAAGCAACATGTCGGCGCCCATCGTGGTATGCGTCTTCATAATCTCGAACTCCTCGGGCGTAAGGCGCCCGGGTTTGTTGAGAATCGCATCGTCAATCGACATCTTGCCGATATCGTGCAGCGCCGAAGCCAGGGCAATCGTAGAGCGTTCCTCATTGTCAAGGGAGATCGTGTCGCTACGCTGGACCAGACAGTCAAGCAGCAGCTCGGTCAGCTTCTCGATGTTCGTAACGTGCCTGCCGCTCTCGCCGTTGCGAAGCTCCATGACGCCGGCCATGATGTCGATGAGCATGCGACTGTTCTTGACGCGCTCGTTGTACTGCTGGGACAGCAGGTTCGTCAGGCGGCGCTGTTTGGCGTATAGGCGGATGGTGTTGCTCACACGGCGGCGCACGACACGGGAGTCAAACGGGCGGTTGATATAGTCCGAGGCGCCCAGCTCGTACGCGCGCAGAACCATATCATCGGAATCTTCGCTCGAAATCATGATGAAAGGCAGATTGTCGATACCCGATCGGCGCGACAGATCGGCCAGCACCTCAAAGCCGCTTATGCCCGGCATGACAATATCCAGCAGCACGAGCGACAACTCATCGCCATAGCGGTCGACCATGTCGAGCGCCGTACGACCGTTGTCGGCCTCGAGGATGCAATACTCGTCCTTGAGCATCTCGTTGAGAATGGCTCGGTTCATCTCGGAGTCATCGACAATAAGCACCAAAGGCTTTTCGCTTTGGAAGGCTTCGATGGAATCGGCATCGGTCACGACCGTACCGGCTTTTGCCTTAGCGCGGCTCAATAACTGGACAGCGCGGCCAACTCCTTCATCGACCGTCTCGCCATGAATGCGAACACCGCCAACACATGCCGTCAAGCTCACGTACTCATGGCCCGGAACAATCGTGGCATGAACGGCATCGGACACCTGATGCAGGCGACGGGTGAAGTCATCGGAGGGAATATTGGGCATGACGACCACAAACTTGTCGCAGCCATAGCGTACAAGCTCGTCAGTCGAACGAATTCCGCTGCGTATGGCTGTCGCCACAGCACCGAGCGCAAGGTCGCCGGCATGACGGCCACACGTATCGTTGAAGACCCTAAAATCATCAAGGTCGATCACCGCAACGCCGGCATTCATGCGGGCGTTGCGGAGCTTTTCCTCGTAATATCGGCGATTGCGCACACTCGTCAGCACGTCGGTGTAGACAAGGTCCTCTTCTGTAGCTTCTTGTTCATCGATCGGACGCACCATCAGCAAGACACGAGGCTCACCCTCGACCTTTAGAGGGCGTAGGCGAGCGCGGTACTCAACACCATCGTTGAGCAGTTGCTCCGACACCTCATCGGAGTCTGCCAAAGCCTCAAGACTCGACTGACGCAGACAAGGGCAGCAATCGCCGGCGAGCAGGCAGTTAGGCTCGCTCTTAATCTGATCGGCCGACAGCAAACGCACCACGGGGTAGGTCTTCGCGACGCGGGCGACCTCAGCGGCAGCCTCCTCGTCGGTTAGATTGACCTCGTGATTATTGAGCATATGGGGCCCTTTCGATAGTTTCGCATGGTAGCGGTGGGTTCCAAATGCTACAAGGGTAACACCTTGCCGATGCAGGTAAGCACATGAATGCTGTTACATTTTTATGACCTGGCAAACGGTGGTAATGGAGCCGCGGGCGCGTGGTTATTGGCGCATTCGTTAACAATGACGAAACGCTAACAGTCCCCCTCCCCGCAGGTCATCGAGCGTGCTAACGCTCCAAGACATCGCGAACGGCGTTTGCCGCCGTAACGGGGCGATCGCGCAAACCGTTATGCGCGCCCGGGATCGTCACAAGGGGGCAATCGAGATATTCGGCAGCCGCTCGCGTACCAGCCTCGCGGGGCGTACCGACCGAAAGCTCGCCCAAAAACACAGCCGACACCGCCTTTGATTCGCGGGCGCGCTCCCAGTCGGGAGCATATGTCATATTTGTTCCGTATTCATTGGCCATAAAGCAACGACCATTGCGCAGGGCATGCTTGGCTTCCGCTTCGGTCGTCCCAGGAGCCTCGGGGTCCAAGTCGCCGAGAGCTCCCAAGAAAAGCCGAAGCGCCCTTGAAACCTTTCCAGCCGCAATCATATCGAGCAAAATCGGAGCTGCGCCCATGCCGACGCCTTCGGCCGACACAGCCGGCTCATGCAGAATCGCACGGGCGACGAGATGGGGTTCGGTGCGAAGAAGCTCCAGCGCCACCAACGTACCGGCGCTGTGCGCAAGCACATTTGTCGGAGCGCCAACGTGTTCGATCGCGGCCTGCAGGTCGGCGGCCTGAGCGGCAAGATCATAGCTGCCGTCTGCCGCTTCGCTGCTGCCGCCACAGCCGCGGCGGTCGTAGGCAATTACGCGGTAGTTGCGACTGAGCTCACAAGCGATACCGTCAAAAAATGTGCCGTCGACACAAGCGCCGTGCACGCACACCAAGGCAGGAGTATCAGGCGACACATCCGGGCCGGCATATTCGCGACAGGCAATCGTGGTGCCCGCATTCTCGACCGTAAAATCCATGTTGTGCCCCCATCATCAACGCCCATCCAGTTGCGCGTCAGTACGGCTGGATAGACCTGCATTGCTTTACGCCTTGTTAACAGATTAACTTTACCCGACCCGAGGCTTTTCATGACACGGCATAATGAGCGACGTGAAAAAACGAAACTTGTAAAGCAAGAGCCCGCACCCTGCTTTGGAGCCGATGCTATGCTTAGGCACAATTGTCTTGAGGAGCATATGCCTATGTCTACGTTTTTGAATGCCAGCCCCATCTTTGGGCCCGTTCGCAGCCGTCGCCTTGGCCTCTCGCTCGGCGTCAACATGATGCCGGCCAGCGGCAAAATCTGCACGTTCGACTGTATTTACTGCGAAAACGGCCTCAACGCCGAGCGCCCCTGTCATGAGCCGTACAACACAGCTGCCGTGGTACTCGACGCGCTCGAGGCAAAGCTGCGCGAGATGGCAGCCGAGGGCGAGCTCCCCGATGTGATCACCTTCGCAGGCAACGGCGAGCCCACTGCCGCACCGGAGTTTCCGCAGGCCATCGCCGGCGCCGTCGCGCTGCGCGACGAGCTTGCCCCAAACTCCAAGATCGCCGTGCTCTCCAACGGCACGCGCGCCGACCGCCCCGAGGTGCACGACGCGCTCATGATGGTCGATGACAACATTCTTAAGCTCGATACCGTCGACCCGGCATTTATCCAGCTGCTCGACCAGCCCGTTGGCCCCTACGACGTCGAGCACCAGATCGAGACGTTCGCAAGCTTTGACGGTCACGTTATTATCCAGACGATCTTTTTGACCGGTGAGTATCAGGGCAAGCCCATCGACAACACCGGCGAGGAGTACGTCGCCCCCTGGCTCGCGGTGCTCGAGCGCATTCGTCCGCAGGAGGCGACCATCTACACGGTGGCGCGCGAGACACCGGTCGCAGGCCTTGCCAAAGCAGCACCCGAGGCCCTCGACGCCATTGCCGCGCGCGTGCGCGCCCTCGGCATTCCCTGCCAGGTGAGCTACTAGCAAAACCACGCAGCAGCTAGTGCCTGCCATCCCGCTCCATCAGTTGCGGTGATATAGTTCCTATTTATGCTGTTAAACCGCTTAAATCGGAACTATATCACCGCAACTTTTATGGACGCGTGGGTGGGCTATACTAGCTGCGGATGAAAGGAAGTTAGCCATGTATGACAAAGGACCCGTGCCTGGCCGCAACGACGCTTGCTGGTGCGGCAGCGGCAAAAAATACAAGAAATGCCACAGTGCCTTTGATGAGCGCCTCGAGCGCTTGTGGGAAGAGGGCTGGGAGGTTCTGCCCCGCACACTCTACAAGACGCCCGCCGACATCGAGGGCATCAAGCGCTCCGCTGCCATCAACGTGGGCGTGCTCGACTACGTAGGCGAGCATATCGCCGCAGGCATGACCACCAACCAGATCGACCAGATGATCTACGACTACACCGTCGAGCACGGTGGCACGCCGGCCGACCTCAACTACGAGGGCTATCCCAAGAGCGTGTGCACCTCGATCAACGACGTCGTCTGCCACGGCATCCCCTGTGATACAGACGTGCTGCACGAGGGCGATATTATCAACGTGGACTGCTCCACGATCCTGGACGGCTACTTTAGTGATTCGAGCCGTATGTTCTGCATCGGCGAGGTCTCGGCCGAGCGCCAGCGCCTGGTCGACGTCACCCGTGCCAGCGTGGAGGCGGGTCTGGCGGCCGTCAAGCCATGGCTACCGCTGTCCGTGATGGCCGAGGCCGTGCAAAAGACCGTCGAGGACGCCGGCTTTAGCGTGGTGCGCGAGTACGGCGGACACGGCATCGGCAAGGAGTTCCACGAGGACCCGTTTGTGGGCTTTACCACCGAGGCGCCCGATGTGGACACCATCATGGCTCCGGGCATGGTCTTTACCATCGAGCCCATGGTCAATGCCGGAGCGCCCGACATTAAGATTAGCAAGGGTGACGGTTGGTGCGTGCGCACCAAGGACGGCAGCGATTCGGCCCAGTGCGAGGTACAGCTCGTGGTGACCGAGGACGGCTACGAGCTGCTCAGCTGGTAGCTGTGGATGCGCCGGGCTACGCGATGGATATGTTAACCATTGCGTAGCCCGGCGTTTTTATAGCGTTTTGCCTGATACAACCTGCCAAAATAAACCTGTCCCTTTTTGGTAGGTCGAGCGGAAAGGACTGCTTGTGAACATCCTGGTTTTGCTGCCCGTCA
Source organism: uncultured bacterium (assembly GCA_905215765.1). Taxonomy (GTDB): domain Bacteria; phylum Actinomycetota; class Coriobacteriia; order Coriobacteriales; family Coriobacteriaceae; genus Collinsella. The sequence goes on along the minus strand of CAJMRP010000111.1, from coordinate 747 downwards.
ACGACCGCCATCGCGCGATCCTCGAGTCGAGCGCTCCGGGCGAGGACTTTATCTACACGAGCGCCGACGCCGCCACGCGCGAGCAGGTCGCCGATGCCGACGTGATCTTGGGCAACATCGACCCTGACATGCTCACAGCATGCGAGCATCTCCAGCTGTTGCAACTGCAGACCGCGGGCTATGACGATTACTTGGCCGCCGGCACCGTGCCAGCCGACGCTAAGCTTTCCTGCTCGGTGGGCGCCTACGGCCAGGCTGTGAGCGAGCACATGTTTGCCATGGTCCTCGCTATGATGAAGCGCCTGCCCGCCTATCGCGATTGCCAGCGCGAGCACGATTGGCGCGACCTAGGGCCGGTCACTACGTTTGTTGATGCACAGGTGCTCGTCCTGGGAGCGGGCGACATTGGGACGCATTTCGCCACGCTCGCCTCTGCCATGGGCGCACACGTGACGGGCATGCGCCGCAGCGCCGTCGAGCCACGGGCTCCCTACGAGCGCATGGCGACGATGGACGCCCTGTATGAAGAGCTGGGGCGCGCGGATATCATGTTCTCCATCCTGCCCAGCTGCGATGCTACGCGCGGTCTTGCCAACGAGAAGTTCTTTGCCGCCTGCCAGCCCGGTGCACTTTTTGCCAACGGAGGCCGCGGAGACCTTGTGGTTGCCTCCGATCTGATCGCCGCGCTTGAGTCCGGGCACATCGCTGGCGCTGTGCTCGATGTCACCTCGCCCGAGCCTCTTCCCG
>CAJMRP010000110.1 GCA_905215765.1 uncultured bacterium | reverse complement strand
AGCACCGCGACGACGGTTGCGGCCGCTGCGCTCGCGCACAGGCTTGGGCGGAGCGATGTGCTCCAGGTTGTTCATGGTCGGCAGCAAAAAAGCGGCCGTCTTGCCGGTGCCGGTCTGAGCGGCGGCAAGCAGGTCGCGGCCTTCGAGCACCACAGGGATCGAGCCGGCCTGCACGGGCGTCGGCGCCGTGTAGCCCAGATTCTCGATGGCACGAAGCATCTCGTCGGAGAGGCCCAGCTCGTCAAAGGCGGGCAGGTTCTCGGTCGCGGACTCGACGGTCTCGGCGGCGCTGGCCTCGTCGGCAGCATCGAAGGCAGCCTGGGTCATGGCCTCGCGGGTCTCGTCCAGAATCTCGGCGTCCGTGACGTCGGATACAGAATTACGCATATGTTGTTGTTCCTTATCTGCACGCGCAATGGGCACGGCATGCGGCCGCGCGGGCGTGCTTGGTAGTGCGCTAATACATACAAAAACGGGTGCGCACAGAGAGGACGTTGCTCAGCACGCTGGCGATCGCTTTGGCAGCCCTATCACGCGCCGTCCAGACGCAGCAGCTCTAAGCGATGGAGCAGATTCGCCGCCGGTTAGTATACCCGTGCTTCGCATGCCCCCACGTAAACCACAGATGACGAGGCGGACGAGGTGGGCCCGGCTGATTGTCTCAATCTGTAACATCTACAGGGCAAATCTTCCTCTACGTGTTACAGATCGAGACAAACGGTCGACACGGTTCACAAACGTCTCAATCTGTAACAGTTACCGAGTAAAATCGGCCCTAATTGTTATAGATCAAGACAGAGGGGGATTTCCGTCCAGTCCAAACCAAATCTCTCAGTCTTCCTGCAATTTCGAACATGTGGCCTATAATGTTGCTTTGGTTACGCTATATATTGCGCAGCCATTTAATACGTCGCCCACCGGGGGCCATTAATTCCTATCGCCATATTGGCTAGGAAGCAATCAAAGGAGGTATCCGTGGCAGCAGAGACGCCTTGCTCGGTCCTCTATAACGATATTCGCTCGTTCGGCGGTCTTAAACATCTCGAGATCGCCCGAATGCTCATCAATGGAAACTCTTATCTCGGCAGTACCCTGCTCGAGAAATGCTCTTCCAACCGCTCGTATCTCACCCGTTACATCGTCCATCGCAAGCCTGACCAGTGCGCGCCCTCCATCTACAGCGACTTTACCGTCACCACGCTCAACCTTTCCGCGGCAATCTGCAGCAAGCTCGGCGGCGGCGAGTCCGCCTATCGGGCAATCGCCGAGCACTATCGCGGTCCGGCTGCCAACGAAATGATGTCGGCTCTCGCCAGCTACAAGCTGGACAGCCGCCTATATGCAAATGCCCTCAATCGCATCGACAACTTTGACGGCAATGCCGTGCGCGAGAAAAGCACGCTTTACCTTATGCTCTTTGTGGCAACGGGGGCGCTCGCCGATCCCGTTCAGGGCGTGGCCACCGTCGAGCGCTTTTGCGACAGCAAGACGGGCGGGCACTTTGGCACCACCGAAACTACCGTCGGACGTGGCTTTATGAGCAGCCTGGAGCAGCCGCGCACCGTCGCCCCCAACCTCGGTCTGCTCAGAACCCATGCCGACAACCGCGCCGACATGCAAATCCATCCCCTCACACGCGATCCGCGCGGCACCGTAATTGGTTCTTTGCCCAAAACCTCGCCCAGCATCACCGATGTGGGCGCCGACGCATCGCGCGAGCATCTTCGCATTTGGCTTGAGGGTGAGCACTGGTACGCCCAGGGCCTTGGGTCGACCAACGGCACAGTGCTCGAATCGGGCGCGGGCGACGGCGATATTGTGATTGAGCCGCCGCGCGACCAACGCGAGCCCGGCAAGATCTATCCCCCAGTGGAAATCGAAAACAGCGACAGGCTCCATCTGGGTCTCTACACGACATTCCTTGTCATTGTGGACTAGCGCGGACGGCAATCGAAAGACGGTCGCCGTCCGTCTTTCGTCTTCTACCTTCTGCGTCGTAAACGACAATGCTCAGCGGTATACGTGGGCAGTGCGGCTATAATGGTACTTTACCGATATCCGCACTGCTCACGTATACGTGCGGCAACCCATGCCAGACAAAGGAACGCCATGGATACTACCGATAGCGCCTATGGCGACAAACTCATCCGTCTCGATACGTTCGATACCGCCGTGGCGGTCGACCCCAGCGCCGAGGACGACGCCAAACGTCGGTTTATGACGCTTATTCTCCAGACGGCCCACCGCAACAACGGCAACATCGGGCACGTGCTGCGCGCGACCAACACGAGCGGCGAGGTCTTTGCCGTCAAGCTACTCAAGGACAACGCTATCCTTTCCGGCCAAGCCCCCGACCGCTCCGCCGAGCAATCGGCCGCGCACCTGGCCAACACCGCTGCGCTGCTCGAGGAGTACCGCCATCTGTGTACCGTCTCGCACCTGCGCGGATTTCCGCGCGTCTATGGCTACGGCTCGTGCGAGGATGACCCGCTCATCCTCATGGAGTGGGTCGAGGGCATCTCGCTCAAGCAGGCGCTGCCCCTGCTTCCGCACGACGCCTCGGGCGGGCTGACCACCCAGATGGTCGCCGCCGTTGGAAACGCCGTGCTTCGCGCACTCCTGATAACCCAGGGGCTCGTGAATCCGGTCGTCCATCGCGACCTGTCGCCTGCCAATATCATGTTCCGCACCACCAGCCGAACGCTCGAGCAGCAGATTGCCGATTGCTCCTTTGACCCCTGCCTCATCGACATGGGCTCCGCGACCATGGCTCTCGGCGACGACACGATCACCCGGCGCGCCGACATCTGGCGTTTTGCCACGCCCGCATACGCCGCGCCCGAGATGCTCACGCAGGATATCGAAGGCATCGCGGCCCTTCGCCGTTCGCCGGCAATCGATGTCTACGCGCTTTCGAGCATTCTGTACCAGCTCTACAGCGGTCGCAAACCGTTTGACTTTGAGTCGACGGACGCCGCTGCAACCGGCTCGTTCTATCTCGTAAAGACCAAGACCAAGCCGACACCGCTCGAGCCGCGCTGCGAGGGCGATGAAGCGCTCGCCCAAATCATCATGAAGGGTCTCTCAGTCGAGCAGTGCGATCGCCCTACCGAGCAGCAGATGCTCGAGGTGCTCTCGACATACCTCACCGACGCCGAATCCGAGGGCCGCGAGGGCGCAGGCAGTGACGCCGCAATCGACATCGACTCCGGTACGCACCTTAAGGTCGACGTCGCCGGCGAGCGCGCGCGAGAGATTCTGGAGCAGGCCCGACACGATGCCATGACCCGCCGCCGCTTTATTATCGGTGGCGTCGTTGCAGCCGTTGCGGGGCTCAGCGTCATTGGGGCGGCAACCCATGGCTTTGGCATCCCCGACTACCTCGATGGCATCCGCAGCTCTCTTGACGACTACACCTGGGATCAGCTGCAGGAGATTTCGCTCAAGATTAAGGCCGCCGAGACCCGTAGCGAGGCACGCGAGATTGCCAAGCGCTACCACCTGCTCGATGCCGATGGGCATATCCCCTATCCGTGTACCAAGCGCGTGAAACTCACCAACGGGTTGGAGGTCGGCGCGCAGCTTGTGGGCATCCGTCACGATGAGCTTCTGGACGGGACGGGCAAGGCCGGGCTGACGTTTATGTTCGACGCAGGTATTGCCGAGCGCAACGCTGCGGCTGAACCGCCGAGCGCCGGCTGGGCAGATTGCGAGCTGCGAGAATGGCTCGACGGCGACGGCCTTAAGCTGCTGCCCAACGAGTTGCGCGCACTCATTAAAGGGGTCAAGAAGGTCTCGAACAATGTGGGCGCAGCCAACAGTGCATCGTGTCTGAGCGAGTTGCCCGCAACCCTTTGGCTGCCCGCCATGGTCGAGCTGTGCGGTACGCAACCGCCCGATTCGTTTGCCAAGGACTATCACTACCTGGCAGACATCTACAACAGCGAGGGCAAGGAGTACCAACTCTTCCGCGAGCTCAAGGTGAGCCCGTATTCCACGAACGAGGCGATGGTCCGTCAGTGGAAGGGCAAGGACACCTGCTGGTGGGAGCGCACGGTGAGCCCCGACTCATCGGAGACCGAAGGCACGCTCTACATAAACCGTGTGGGCCACGACGGCGACGCCTTTACGTACGCAACGCCTGCGGACAAGCCAAACAAACGAACCTGCGTGATCCCCGGATTCTGTATCTAGAGAGCGGGCGTCTTGCCGTGACGGGACCCCTCCCCGGCAATTGTCTCAATCTGTAACAGTTAGAACCCAAAAACCGGTCAAAATGTTACAGATCGAGATGTTAGTTTTCGGCCGATTTCTATGTCTTGATCTGTAACAGTTAGAGGTCATTTTCCCTGCTAGATGTTACAGATTGAGACATTGAGTTTCCTGCCAGCTGTTTGTCTTGATCTGTAACAAATACTCGGTAAAACGGGGTCTAGTTGTTACAGATCGAGACGTTAGTTTTCGGCCGATTTCTATGTCTTGATCTGTAACAGCTATGGTTCAAAAACCGGTCCAGACGTTACAGATTGAGATGATTGGTTGGGACGGTCCATCGGCCAACCAACTATCCTCATCTGTAGCGAAATGTCATACATTTCTTTCTGTACTGGACACCCCCAGGGGGTATGGGTGTATAGTATCGGCGGGTTAACAATTCCAACACCGAACTACAGAAAGGAGAAGCCATGGCTCAGGATAAGTTTGACGTGGGCGGTATGACGTGCGCCGCGTGCCAAGCGCACGTGGACCGTGCCGTGAGCAAGCTCAACGGCGTCCAAAGCGTCGCGGTCAATCTGCTCGCCGGCTCTATGCTGGTGGACTACGACCCTGCGCAGGTCTCCCCCGACGACATCTGCACCGCTGTCGACCGCGCGGGCTACTCGGCCTCGCCCGTCGATGCGGGCACCGGTGCCGCCGGCTCAAGCGGCAGCTCGCAGGCCAGGTCTGGCGTCACCCATATGGAGTCGCCGACCAAAAAGTTGGAGGCCGCCGCCTCTGCCATGCGCACCCGCCTCATCATCTCGATCGTATTCCTCATCCCACTGTTCTACATAGGCATGGGGCACATGCTCGGCTGGCCGCTGCCCGGCATCTTCACGGACCATACCCACAGCATGACGCTCGCCCTCACCGAGCTCGTCTTGCTCATCCCCATCGTCTATGTCAACGACGCGTACTTTATCAACGGGTTTAAATCGCTCGCGCACGGCGCACCCACCATGGACGCCCTTATTGCCGTGGGCGCCACCGCCTCCATCGCCTGGTCGCTCTACGCCATGTTCATCATGGCCGACCAATTAGCCGCGGGTCAGGTCCACGAGGCCATGATGACGAGCATGGACAATCTGTATTTTGAGAGTGCGGGCACGATCCTGTCGCTCGTTACCGTTGGCAAATACCTCGAGACGCGCAGCAAGTCAAAAACCGGCGGCGCCATCGAGGCACTCATCGACTTGGCACCCAAGACCGCGACCGTCGTTGCCGACGACGGCACCGAAACCACCGTCGACGTCGACAGTATCCTTCCCGGCCAGGTCCTGCGCGTGCACCCCGGAGAGTCCATCCCTGTCGATGGCGTGGTGCTCGAGGGCAGCTCGGCCGTGGACGAGAGCGCGCTCACCGGCGAGTCCATCCCCGTGGAAAAGACCGCCGGCGACACCGTCAACGCCGCCACTGTCAACCGCACCGGCTCGTTTACCTTCCGTGCCACACGCGTGGGCGCCGACACGTCGCTCGCCAAGATTATCCAGCTCGTCGAGGACGCCAACGCCACCAAGGCGCCTATCGCCCGCATGGCCGACAAAGTCGCCGGCGTGTTCGTGCCCGTGGTGTTCGTGATCTCGGCTGTGACCTTTGCGGCGTGGATGGCACTGACCGGCAGCATAAACGAGGCGCTCACCTCCGCCGTGGCCGTGCTGGTGATCAGCTGTCCGTGCGCATTGGGTCTGGCCACGCCCGTCGCCATTATGGTCGGCACCGGCAAGGGCGCCGAGATGGGCATTCTGTTCAAGAGCGCCGAGGCGCTGGAGAATCTGCGCAGCGTGGGCACCGTGGTGCTCGATAAGACGGGAACGGTCACTCGCGGCAAGCCTGCCGTGACCGATATCGTGGTAGCCACGCGTGCCGGCGGATCGCCCGCCCTGAGCAAAAAGGCGCTGCCCAAGCTGGCCGCTGCGCTGGAGCGCTCAAGCGAGCACCCGCTGGCCGAGGCGATTATGGCCGAGTGCGAGGCGCGCGGAATCGTCGCACGCATGGTCGAGGACTTTGCCGCCGTGCCCGGGCGAGGCGTTACGGCACGCGAGGGGCAGAATGTCATCGCCGCCGGCAACGTGCGTCTGATGG
>CAJMRP010000109.1 GCA_905215765.1 uncultured bacterium | reverse complement strand
GATTTTGCCTCTTGACAATGTCCTGCTCATATTAAAAGGAACGTCCCCAAGTGCCGCACCATGGCAACGTCGCAGGTAGAGGACGGACAGCGAAAACGCCCCTAAGCAAGCAAGGTGACGTGAAATGAAAGGGCGCTGACCTTCTGGTCGCGCCCTTGAAATTGAACGTCAGATTGCCGCTTAGGGGCGTTTGCAGCGTCGAGCAGTTACGCGGTTCGTAGAACCGCGTAACCCCCCTCCTAGCTCATCATCGCATTCATCATCTCGGTGGTTGCGGAATCGTCGGCAGACCACTCGTTATCCTCGTTGGCGGAATACTTAAAGGTGACCTTGGTGTCCTTGGTCTTAGCGGCCTTGGTCACGTCGACCATGACCTGGCCGGCCATCTTGTACAGGTCGTCCTCGGAAGGCATCGTATCGAGTGCGGCGATTTTCTCCTGATACTGGGTGGCGAAATCTTCGACGATCTTGTTCATGGACTTGCAGGTGATGGTGACCTCGGCGGTCGCGGTACCCTTGTCCTCATCGACCGTCACATCGCCGATCTTGTAATCAAAGCCCTCGAGATAGCTCTTGGCATACTCCTTGGGATCGATACCCAGCTGCTCAAACTCGTCACCCGAAGCCTCTTCCAGACCGGAGAGGAAGTCATCGCCGCCGTTCTTGATCTCGTCAAACTGGCTCGTAAGGTCGTTGGTGATGAGCTCCTCCACCGAAGGCCCTCCGCAGCCGGAAAGCAAAACCACGCACGCGACCAGGGCAGCCATCAGGGGCGCAAGCAGCAGCTTCTTTTTCATGACATTCCTCCAAACAAGCGGCGCTGCGTTCCCCGCGCAGCGCACGTCGTGACAGTAAGTCCATATTAGCGGCTCCGTCCAAACCCCTACGTCGCAAAAGCGCGGGCGGCTCAATTTGACGAGTGAATGGCCCATAAAGCAAGCCCCCTGCAATAAAATGCGCCTGCTCAGCCTATTAAAAAAGGGTGGCCGGATAACCCGACCACCCTTGTGCATCTTCTGGATGCCGCAGACTACTTGCGGACGACCTTAACGATGGCGTCACCGGCGGCGACGGCAGACTCGGCCTCGACGGCGAGCTCGACATCGGCAAACTCGGCAGTGTTGGACACGGCCACGACGACGCAGTCCTTGTAACCGGCGGCAGCGATCTTGGCGCGGTCGATCTTGAGTATGGGCTGGCCGGCCTTCACGACGTCGTCGGCCTTGACGAAGCCCTCGAAGCCGTCGCCGTTCATGTTGACGGTATCGACGCCAACGTGCACCAGAACCTCGATGCCGCTATCGGACTGCAGACCCACGGCGTGACCCATGGTGACGGTCACCTTGCCGTCGCAGGGGGCGTAGACCAGGTCGTCCTCGGGCCACACGGCGCAGCCCTTGCCCAGAACCTCGCCACCAAAGACGGGATCGGGCACGTCGGCCATCTTGATGACCTTGCCCTTGACGGGCGAGCACAGCACGTCGGCGCCGGCAGAAGCAGAGATGGAGGCCGGAGCAGCAGCTGCCGCGGGCTCAGCCTTCTTCTTGAACATATCAAACAGACCCATACGTTTTCTCCTCTTGATTAAGCGCAACGCTATGCGCATGCCTATGGTGATTATAGTGCCAAATGATCAAATTGCTAAGGTGAGGGCTCGAATTGCAAGCCCTTCCAAGCCCTTCCCAAAACCTTTTCCCCAGTGGCACTCATATTGTCGATTAATCCAAGCCCTCGGTGCCGTTGGACTTGATGATCCTCTGGTATGCGAAGAAGCTGTCCTTGCGGCGGCGCTCGTAAGTACCGGTGCCGTCGTCGTACTTATCGACGTGGATGAAGCCGTAGCGCTTGCGCATCTCGCCAGTGCCGGCGGAAACCAGATCGATGGGACCCCACCAGGTGTAGGCAATCAGGTCAACACCGTCGGCAATGGCCTCGCCCATGGCCTTGATGTGGCTCTGCAAGTAGGCGATGCGATACGGGTCGTGGATGGAGCCGTCCTCCTCGATCTCGTCGTAGGCGCCCATGCCGTTCTCGACCACCATCAGCGGAATCTCGTAGCGGGCGTAAATCTCGTTGAGGGCGATACGCAGGCCCAGCGGATCGATCTGCCAGCCCCAGTCGGTGGACTCCAGATAGGGATTCTTGCCGCCAAAGGTCATGTTGCCCTCGGTCATCTCGTGGTCCTTGTGGGTGCCCACGGTGCCGGACATGTAGTAGCTAAAGGTGTAGAAATCGACCTTGCCGTCGGCGATATCCTGCAGGTCGCCGTCCTCCATCACGAGCTCAACATCGTTCTCGGCCCAGAAGCGCTTGGCATAGAACGGGTACTTGCCGCGCACCTGCACGTCGGAGCAGTACCAGTTCATGGTATTCATCTCCTGCTGCGTGGCGAACACGTCGGCCGGATCGCACGTGGCGGCATAGGAAAGGATGAAGCAGTCCATGTTGCCCATCTTAAACTGCGGGTAATGCTCGTGGGCATAGCGCACGACGCGGCCACTGGCGACAAACTGGTGATGCAGCGCCTGCATACGAGCCTGCGGCGTGGTGTGGACCGCCGACGCCGGACCCTCAAAGCCCTGAATCATGCTGGTCTCAAAGAGGTTGCCCATATCCTGAGTACCGCAGTTGATCTCGTTGAAGGTGAGCCAGAACTTAACCTTGTCCTGATAGCGGTCGAAGACGGTCTGGCAGTACTTCTCAAAGAAACCGATGAGCTCGCGGCTCGCCCAGCCGTTGTATTTCTCGACCAGGTGATAGGGCATCTCGTAGTGCGAGAGGGTCACGAGCGGCTCGATATTGTGGGCACGCAGGCAGTCGAAGACGCGGTCGTAGAAGGCGAGGCCGGCCTCGTTGGGCTCAGCGTCGTCGCCGTTGGGAAAGATACGGCTCCAGGAGATGGACATGCGGAACATGGTAAAGCCCATCTCGGCGAACAGCGCGATGTCCTCCTCGTAGTGATGGTAGAAATCGATACCGTCATGATTGGGGTAGAAGCGGTTGGGGTCGATGTCGATCGTAATCTGACGCGGCTCCTTGTAGCTGCCGCCCAAGAAATGATCGTCGACAGAAGCACCGCGGCCGTCCACGTTCCAAGCGCCCTCAAACTGGTTGGCAGCGGTGGCGCCACCCCAATAGAAACCCTCGGGGAACTTGATGTTTGCCATGAGCATCTCCTTTGCATCGCGGGTCGATAAGCTGAGTATCTCCCACGCGCGGGACGGGCAGAAGTGGGCACGCTAAACCCGATACTTCTTTTCGCGCCCACGGACCGCCGCCGCCCCGTCCCTGACACTTCCTGGTACCGACCGAAACGTGCCAAAATAAACCTGTCCCTTTTTGGCAGGTTTGGCGAGTGTGGGAGTTCGCATGGATATCAAACGCAAGATCACCGAGGCGCAGGGCCTCACCCCCACCGAGCAACAGCTCGGCATTGCAGCCCTTGCCATCGGCGAGGACATCCGCGGGCTTTCGATTAAGGAATTTGCCGCGCGCACCAACGTTTCTGTTGCGAGCGTGCACCGGTTTTGCAAAAAGCTCGGCCTCGAGGGCTTCAAGGACCTCAAGGTTGAGCTCATCCGCCTGGCAACCGAATCGGGCAACCGACGCGACGTGGATATCAACTTTCCCTTCGACGCCGCGTCCACCCCTGCGCAGGTTATGGAGCGCATGGAGGGGCTCTACCAGACTACGCTGGCCGAAACGCAGGAGCTGCTCGACCCCACGCAGCTTGACCACGCCGCCAAGCTCATCGCGAACGCCCGACAGGTCGACATCTACACGGGCTCGCACAACCTCTATCCAGCGGGAATGTTCCACGATCGCCTGCTCTCCGCCGGTAAAAGCGCAACGTGCCACAACGGTGTCGAGGCCCAGGTGCGAACGGCACTCGCCTCGGGTCCCGACCATGCGGCAATCGTCATCTCCTACAGCGGCCTTGCCCCCAACCTCAAGGACATCTTGCCGATCCTCAGCAGTCGGCATGTCCCGGTCATCGTCATCGGCACGCCTTATTGCGCTCGCATTCACCCCGGCTTTGCCGCCTACCTTACGGTGAGTGACCACGAGAGCATGACGCATCGCATCACACAGTTCGCCAGCCACATCGCCGTGCAATACGTGCTCGATTCGCTCTACAGCAGCTACTTCGCCAAAGATTACGACCGCTGCTCCGAATTCCTAGAGCGCTCATTCCCCTACACCCGCCTACCCGGGCTCAAGTAGCGACGAGCGTGGATTTTTGGACGCCTATCTAACGAGCGTGGATAATCTCCCACTTTGAGCCTACACGGGGGCCAAAAACGGGAGATTATCCACGCTCGTGTTGAATGATCCGTTTTCCTCTGCGCCCGAGGGACCACTCGACCACCTTGCACCAAAGCAATAACGACTTCTCGTCATTAGATCATTCAAATCGAATCTAATAACTATTTTCGCCATAAACTCGTTATTAGAATTGATATGATTAGCCTAATAACGAGTTTCCGGCACTAAAGATATGGAGGGCGCGATGCAAATCGAGGAGAACGGCCAGGGAACGCTCCGCAATAATCTATCGGGGAAATTGGCTTACTATTCGTTTTTGCCAACGCCCTTGCAATCATTGAGGCAGCTAAACCTCACTGAGGAAACCTATCGCACGCTTTCCACATGCTCACGAAAGCTTGGAGAGCTTGAAGGCATGCTCTACTTTGTTCCCAACGCCGACATGTATCTGACAATGTATGTGCGCAAAGAAGCACTCCTTTCTTCGCAAATTGAGGGAACCCAGTGCACGTTTGACGACCTACTTAGTCCATCGCAAACCCAACTCCATCATAAAGATGTCGCAGATGTCGTGAATTATGTCCGTGCTGTCGACCGCGGCGTAGAACTGCTCAAAAAGATGCCCTTGTGTACGAGACTTCTCAGGCAGGTTCATGCGGTCCTGCTGGACGGAGTGCGCGGAACGGAGAAGAATCCAGGCGAGCTGCGCTCCTCACAAAACTGGATTGGCCCCTCAGGCTGCACCATTGCAACTGCATCGTTCGTCCCCCCAAACATTGAAGATTTGAGCAACACGCTCCAGGACCTCGAACGATTTATCAATGAGCCTCAAGTCGAAATGGATCCGATCGTGCGGGCGGCGCTCGTCCATTACCAATTTGAAACTGCCCATCCATTCCTAGACGGAAACGGTCGCCTGGGCAGGCTTCTCATTACACTTATGCTCATCAATGATGGCGTTCTTCATTCTTGCTTGTTCTATCCATCGTTCCAGTTCAAGAAAAATCGAAGCGAGTACTACCGACAACTCACATCCGTAAGGGAACGAGGAACTTACGAGGAATGGATAGAGTTTTTCTGCGCCAGTCTTCTTGAGAGCGCGAAGGACTCGGTAGGGTCTTTAAAGAGTCTTGTTGATCTCCATAACCGTTCGACGGCAGCCATTACCGAAAATCTCGGAAGGACTGTCGCAAACGGACAAAGGCTGCTGAGCCTTCTTGAAGAGCATCCCATCCTCGACACCGCATTTATCGCTGCCCGACTCGATATCGGTAGGAGTACCGCGAGCTCGCTCGTCAAATCATTTGAAGAATTGGGTATCCTCCGTCCGCTCGACGAGTCAAGACAGAGATACCGACAGTACGGGTATGAAGAGTATCTTTCGATTCTCAGGGAAGACGCTGAGCCGATTAGGTAGGCACCGCAGCCCAGCCAAATTAAAACGAGCGTGGATTTTTGGACGCTTATCTAACGAGCGTGGATAATCTCCCATTTCGAGCCCGCACAGGTCAAAAACGGAAGATTATCCACTCTCATTTTGCGGGTAGTCGTTGGGAGTGTCCCAAGGTGCCGGCAGAAAAGGAACGTCCCCAAGTGCCGGCCCGACAACGCCGATGTTTTGGCGTAGACAGACACTATGACCCAATCCGAGGGCACTAAAAAGATAGGAGCCCCCACTCGTGACCGCGGGTCGGGGCTGCGACAATGATGTTGAAGTGCCATAGGCGCAGCCGCGCCGCAACGAGGTTGGGAGGCTCCCATGCCAAAGTATTCTACCGCGTTCGGGATGGACGTCCACCTGAGGTCGACCACCGTCTGCGCCCTCGACGCGGACACCGGCGAGGCCGTGACGAGGAGGTTCCCCGGCAACCCCTGGGGCGAGATCGCCGGGTGGATGGATGGGTTCCCCGGTGCGCTGATTACGGCCGGCCTGATGTCCCTTGCGTTCCAGGGCTTCTCGGGCCTGATTCAGTAAGAAAGAGAGGGGCTCACGAATGACTGCTGTTTTGATCGGCGTAGGGGTATTGGGCGGCCTTGGACTGGTTCTGGGCCTGCTGCTGGGCGGCACTCTGTTTGGAGGGAACTTCCTGTGAGTAAGACAAAGACGAGAAAGAAGGGACGGCTCATGTGGGGACTGATTTATGTGGGGGCGTTCCTGG
>CAJMRP010000108.1 GCA_905215765.1 uncultured bacterium | reverse complement strand
AGCGGCACCCGCGCGGCTCGACCGTCGCCTCAACGGGCGCGTCAAAGCGAGCGCGGGCATCAAAGCGCGAGAACTCGGGGCGGATGGAAAGGCCCGAGTTGGCAATCGGCCCCAGCCCGCGCCACGTGGTGTCGCATGGCTCAAACACCTGCTCGACCAGCTGGCGCGCCACGGGGTTGCCGTCTGTGTTGACGCCACGGCGGTAGGCGTTGCCAATCGCGGGCTTGCACTCGACAACCATCTGGACCAGCATGCAGATGCCCTGCAGGATATCGACCGGTTCAAATCCCGTGACCACGCCCGGGGTATCGAACTCATCGACCAAAAAGCTAAAGGGCGTCAAGCCCGTGATGGTGGCGACGTGGCCCGGCAGGATAAAGCCGTCGATGGTGGTCTCGGGATCGTTGGCGATGGCGCGCAACGCCGGCGGCGTGGTCTTGTGGGCGCAATAGACCGAAAAGTTCAAAAGCCCGCGCGCCTCGGCCTCCAAGATGGCGGCGGCGATGGTGGGCGTCGTAGTCTCAAAGCCCACGCCCATAAAAATGACCGGGCGATCGGGGTTTTGCTCGGCAATGTCGAGCGCGTCGAGCGGGGAGTAGACGATGCGGATGTCGCGCCCGACCGCCTTTTGCGCAGCGAGCGAGGTAGACGATCCGGGCACGCGCATCATGTCGCCAAAGGTGGTGATGATGGCGCCGTCTATGTTGGCGAGCGCGATTGCGTGGTCGATGTCACGGTTGGCGGTAACGCAGACCGGGCAGCCCGGTCCGCTCAGCAGCTTGAGCCCGGCCGGCATAATGGAGCGAAAGCCAAAGCGGCCAATGCCCACGGTGTGCGTGCCGCAGACTTCCATAAGGTTGATGGTGCGGTCGCCGACGAGTTCATGGATGCGTTCGATGAGCTTGCGGGCCAGCTTGGAATCGCGAAATGCCGAAAAGTCGATACCGGAGCGAGCCGGCTGTCCGGCCGCCACTAGTATGCCTCGGCCGGGTTGCTGGCCAGTTGGTCTTCTTCGGCCAGTTCGGTCATGGCATTAACGAGCTCGAGCGTTTCTTGCGCTTCCTGCTCGTCGACGATCTGGATGCCAAAGCCGGCGTGTACGAGAATATAGTCGCCAACCTGTGCCGTCGGCACGAGTCGTAGCGACACGGGGCGCTCGATGCCCATCATGTCGACGGTGGCCTTGAGGTCGTCGTCGCGTTTGACTACTTTACCGGGAACGGCAAGGCACATATTGTTCCCCTTTTAGACGCTTTGCGCTGGATAGGCGCTCAATAATCCATCAGTTGATGGTAGCGCTCGCGGGGTTTGCGGGCAAACGCGTTACGCCTGTGAGACGGCTGGGCACAGCGGCGTGCGAGGGCGAGCTACTGCGATGCGATCTGCGCAAGACGAGCGCTTGCGACCGCCGCCTGACCGTAGGCGATGCAGCCGTCATTGACGGGTACGGTGTGGGGGACCAAGACAACAAGGCCCGCGCTTTTGAGCTCGCGGGTGAGGAGCTGAAGCAGAAGTCGGTTCATGAACACGCCGCCCGAGAGCGCGACGGTGTTGATGCCCTCGCGTACGCAGATATCGCTGGCGATGTGTGCCGAGGAGCGCGCGACGGCGACATGGAAGTCGAGTGCGAGCCTGTCGGCGGGCGCTCCGGCTTCAATTCCTCCCAAAAGTGCCTCAAAGAGTGCTTCCTGGTCCAGCACATCGGGGCCGTCCAGCCACGATGTGCCAGATGTGGAATAGCCGGCATTGTCGTTGGGAAAATGGGCACCTTCGCTGTCGAGCGCGCGCCAGGCGGCGGCTTCGAGCTCGATGGCGGGTTCGCCCTCGTAGGTTGCCACGCCGCAAATGCCCAAAATCGCGGCTGCGGCATCAAACAGACGACCCATGCTGCTAGTGCGTGGACTGTTGATGCCGCGCTCGATCATCGTTGCCGTTATGCTGCGCGTTTGCTCGTCAAGGCTGTTCAAGAGCCCCACGGCTCCCGGGCGCTCGAGCAGGTCGAGCTCGCTGAGCAGGGCAAAGGCGTTGCGGCGGGCATCGTGTACGGATGCGGCGCCACCGGGAAGCGCCCAGGTGCGCAGATGCGCGACGCGCTCAAAATCGGCGGGACGGGAGATAAGAAACTCACCGCCCCATATGGTGCCATCGGTGCCGGCACCCGTGCCGTCGAAGGCGATGCCGAGGACGCGTGCATCGGGCGCAAGCCGGCCTGCGGCAATCGCCTCTGCCATTACGCTCGCGATGTGCGCATGATGGTGCTGGACTTCAATAAGCGGCAGATTGTGCTCCCGTGCCTGTTCGCGCGCCCATTGGCTCGACAGATAGCTGGGATGCATGTCGCATGCCAAGGCGGCAGGCGCCAGGTCAAAGAGGTTTTCCAGACGTGAGCGCGCGGCGCTCCAAGCATCGAAGGTCGCCCCGTTTTCGACATCGCCGATATGCTGTGACACAAAGCAGGCCACATGGCCGTCCGAGTCCATGCGCGTGAGTGCAATCGTGGCTTTTTGCTGCGGACCGCAGGCGAGCACGCAGGGCGCGGTGCCGTCGAGCGCCGGCAACGAAAGCGGTTGCGGCGCATATCCGCGTGCGCGACGCACGGGCATGACGTCGCCGTCGACCACGCGTGCCACGGAGTCGTCGTAGCGCGACAGAATTGCGCGGTCGTTGCCGAGCAGCGCGTCGGCGATGCCGGCGGCAACGAGATGCCCCCATGCAAGGGCGTCGTCGGTCTCGATGGGCTCTTCGCTCAGGTTTCCGCTGGTCATGACAAGCGCGTGAATGCCGTGCGCCGCGGCTGCGGCGAGCAGTAAATGTTGAAGCGGGGTGTAGGGGAACATGACGCCAAGCTCGGGCAAGTCGTGCGCGACGGACGGCGCGAGCTCAGGGGCGTCGGGGGAGCCGTAGGCGTCGTTGCCGGTTGCGCGGCGACGCAGCAGCACGATGGGACGAACGCTGCCGGCAAGAAGATTACGCTCAACGCCATCGATGTGACACAGGCGCTCGGCGTCGGCAAGGCCGCGCACCATAACGGCAAGTGGCTTGTTGCTGCGACGCTTGCGATGGCGCAGCTCGCGCACCGCCTGTTCGTTGGTGGCATTGCAGGCCAGGTGGAATCCGCCCAGACCCTTGATGGCGACGATGCCGCCGCCAGCCAGCAGCTCGACGCAGCGTTCGATGATGGCATCGCTGGCCTCGCGCGTGGAGCCGACGGCTGGTGTTGCGTCGGCACCCGCTGGCATAACACCGCGATCCGCCTCGCGCCACGTAATATGCGGTCCGCAATCAAAGCAGGCATCGGGCTGCGCGTGAAATCGCCGATCGAGCGGGTCGGCATACTCTGCGGCGCAGGTGGGGCACATGGGAAAGCAACCCATCGAGGTGGCCGCTCGGTCATAGGGCAACGAGCGAATGATGGTAAAGCGCGGTCCGCAATTGGTGCAGTTGATAAAGGGGTAATGAAAGCGTCGATCGGCGGGGTCGAACAGCTCGCGCAGGCAGTCGTCGCACGTGGCGATGTCGGGCGAGATGAGCGTCGTGTGGGCAGTTTGATCCTGCGACGCCACAATGCGAAAACCCTGCTCGTTGGCGGCGTCCCAGTCGCCGGGTGCTAGGTCTACGACCTCGACACGCTCCACGCGAGACGCCGCAGGCGCATGCTCGGAAAGCGCGGCGATAAATTCGTCGAGCGTCTCGCTGAGAGCGTGTGCCTCGATAT
This sequence comes from uncultured bacterium, assembly GCA_905215765.1. Taxonomy (GTDB): domain Bacteria; phylum Actinomycetota; class Coriobacteriia; order Coriobacteriales; family Coriobacteriaceae; genus Collinsella. Next base: position 3,069 of record CAJMRP010000108.1, on the reverse strand, counting down.
GCACGCCATCGCCCGCGTTGAGCACCCAGCCGCAAATGCCGTGCGCCATGGCCTCGCGATACACAAACGGTCGCATGCCGACACCCTGCACAATGCCCGTTACATGGATATGCGCATGTCGCATGCGACCCTCCTTCGTTGAAATGTGTGCTGTTACAGCCCCAGGCTCTGCTCGGTGGCGGCGCAGGTGAGCTCGCCGTGTTTAACGCCGCGCAGCCCCAGCAGACGGTCGGCCAGCTCGTAGACACGTTCGCCGCGACCCTTAAGCGCCAGAATCTCCAAGCAGTTGTGATGGTCCAGATGCACATGCATGGTCGATACGATCTCGTCGGTGTAGTCGTGCTGCACCTCGTCCAGGCGGCGTGTCAGGTCGCCGGTGTGATGGTCGTAAATCATGGTGAGCGATCCGATGACCTGCTCGTCGGGCGTTCGCATCTGCTCCTTGGCAATGGAGGCGCGAATCAGGTCGCGCACGGCCTCGGAGCGGTTGGCAACGTCGCCGCGGCGCGCGATCTGCTCGTCAAAGCGGCGCAGCAGGTCGTCGGGCGCGGTGACCGAAAAACGGACCAGCTCGGAGGCGGAGCCGCTGCAACGGCAGCCCATGTCGCCGGTCGGCCCGTGCGAATGCTCGTGCTCGTGATCGCAGGCGTGCTCGTGCTCGGTCACGCTACACCAGCTTTACGGAGCCAACGGAGTTATGGTCGGCCTCGATGGCCTCCTCGTAGCCCTCGAGTGCGTCGTGCGCCTCGTGGAGCGCCGCCATGGCGGCCTCGAGCTTGGCGCCAATGCGCTCCATGTCAAAGTTCTCGGTCGCATGCAGCAGCCGATGGCTCCACTCGTGGGCGAGCTCGATCGTGTCATCGACCTGCTTGACGCTCATGGCAAGCTGGCTCATGTTCATTCCGACGTCATGCATGGAAAGTCTCCTTTTGTACGGGTCTAATCAGTGGTTCAGATTCTACTACGTCCGCTCTGCGCATCGCCGCATAAGAAAACGGGTGCGAGTCCGTCTGACCCGCACCCGTTCACTGGGGGCTGTTTGTGATTACCATACTATCCGTGGTCGCGGTCGCAGCGCCTGGCTCTCCGGTGAGCGGCGCAAAACCGCTCATGGACGGCAGCACATGACCGGCGTATTACAGGTGCTTCGCAAGCAGCGCCTGCAGTCTGGCCTTGGGCAGCGCGCCAACGGAGCGGTCGATTTCCTCGCCGTTCTTAAAGACAACCAGCGTGGGGATGCTCATGACGCCAAACTTCATGGCCAGGTCCTGATTGTCGTCGACGTTGCATTTGGCGACGGCAAGTTTGCCGGCCAGCTCGTCGGCCACTTCGTCAACGATGGGCGAGAGCGAACGACAGGGACCGCACCACGGTGCCCAAAAATCAACCAGCACGGGAAGGCTGCCGTTAACGACGGAATTGAAGTTCTCGGGGGTAATCTGCTTAATGTCAGCCATGGTGACCTCCATAGTGCGACGCGGCTCGGCCGCGTAAAACTCAGTACGACCGTGCTTATACCCAACGGCCCGCAATGCAACCACTCGCGGTCGGCTCTTTTATATAATGGTGGGCACGCAAACGATTGGAGAGCGCATGCCCACGTCACAAAGCCAGAAAAAAGAAGCCATCGCCCAGGCGACCGAGCAGGAGCTCGCATCACTCGCGGGTCGCGGCGTGCGTATCGCGGGCAACGCGTGCTCGCCGATTGTGCTGGTAAAAGGTGATTTAGACGATGCCGAGCGTGCGGGCGGCGAGCTGGCTGCCGGTCCGGACGGTGCCGCGCTGCGCAAGGCGCTCGGCGGCTTTTATCCCGTGCTGGGCGAGATGCGGCTGACCGACTATACGGTGCGCGTGATTGATTCCGACGCCGCCACCGCCGCGAAGGTCCGCGTTTCGGTCGAGTCGAGCGACAGCCGCAGCGTATGGCGCACGGTCGGCGTCTCGACCGACATCATCGAGGCAAGCTGGATTGCGCTCTGCGATTCCATCGATTATATGCTTGCGGCCGCCGACGGGCTGGTGTAACGGATTTGAAAAAAGAAATGAATGTGCGGGAATGACTTGCTTTCCTGCCAATATGGTATAGAGGAAATGCTTCGCACAAGGTTATATTGTACTCGCTTTCGAATGTCATGCCCTCGTCATAGTCGTTCCGCCGACTTCGCGTTATCGTAAGAACAATAAGTAAATACAGATTATAAAGGAAAAATTTGCTATGGAGTACAGAGTCAAAGTTACAGTATTAGACAAAAAGCTGTTTCCCGAATTGCAGACCGAGTATTGCGCTGTGCCGGACAGCGGAAAATGTCCTTGCTATAATGTGGGCGATGAGTTTATGTTTTATCGCAACGACGAGCGGGATGATTACTGGCATATGGGAGCGGGAACATTAACGAAGTGCGGAAAGCCTGACGAGAGCGTTTTGCTTTCTCCCGGGACAATGCATTGCGGTACGGAAGGCGTGCCGTTTTGCTCGGAAGCCTGGGATTGCATCAGCCGGTATATCTACGCGGCGCTTCAAGGCGGTGCGATTATGCATGGATGGACCAATGATGATAAGGTTATGATAGCTTGCTGTAATGACGGAACGAGACCGGTTATTTTCAAAATCGAAAGAATCGATGTTGAGGACTGACAATAAGGGGAGCGGCGGCGCTTTGGGCTGCTGCTCCCCTGAATTGCCATCAGCAGGACGGACAGCGGCCGTCAAGGCCGAGATTTCAGCCTTGGCGAGCGCTGCCTTTTTGCAGTTCTCTGTTTGTATCGCCCCTTTTTCTGCTGCCGTTTTGCGGCAAATGGGCAGCGGTTACATTGTGCCGGATGGTGAAAGCTACACGCTGCATAGCGGCGCTTTTTAAGGGCATACACAGGCGGCTTGCGCGAAAACAGGCTCGCGGTTTTGAAAAAGCAATGCCTTTAGAGGCTTCGGCTGCCAAACGGGGATGCGTAAAACGGTCTGAATTGCTGCAAGGATTGCGCCGCATATCCGGCGGCTTCCGTATCGCTTTTGCGCAAGCATCTGTTTTTTATCCGCAAATGCAAAGAGGAGCCTTGTTCCGGCAACGGAAC
>CAJMRP010000107.1 GCA_905215765.1 uncultured bacterium | reverse complement strand
GATTGAGCGCGGACGGCAAGAAGTGCTGTTCGTCAGCCGAGCCAATCAACAACATCAGGCATGCGTATGACTATCTGATTCACGACACGGCTTCCTGTCGCAAGAAGGGCAAGGAGCTGTATCCGGTCGAAGCACGCATCGAGGGAAACAACTTCGACATTGGTCAGCTCGAACAGCTCTCGACTAAGGACAAGCAGGACATGCTCTTCGAGTTGGTCGGCTTCATCATGTGCGAGAGGTTCGAGACCATCAACGATTTCACGGCTGCGGCGCTGAGGGAGTTTCCCGAGCAGTACCGCGAAATCATCGTGGGGTACAACTCGATTCTCGAGCGCTATTGTCGCGGGAACTATCTGAACGCCGAACGTAAGCGCAAGTGCGTGGAACAGTCAGGTGCCAAAGAGTAGTCGGGTCAATGCAGCAATGCGTGACTACGGGGCGGCGTGGTCTGCGCTCGCGCAGATCTAAGCCGACTCGTTCACGGATTGCGGAATTGACGCGACGGCCAACCGAATAGACCAGACTTGATTAAGGGTCGATGGACGCTCTGCTCCATCGACCCTTTCCTTGCCCAAGTCTCGACGAAGGTTGATTTGGGGATGCTGCTGCGCGGGGCTTTCTGCGACCCCCGCGCAGGGGGGTGCCGAACCACGAACCCGAACCCTTGGGGGAGTTTGAGGGGGCCTGCCCCCTCATGCACGCGCCGCCGCGTGCCGCCAAGCCGCAGGCGCGGAGCGACCCTAAGTCGCGGAGAACCGACAGTGGTACACTGTCGGCGCGCCCTCTTTTCCGTAGGTAAAAGGGGAGTGCGTTACCCTTTTGTTCCAAAAAGCCGGGAGGTGCCGCCGCCGATGGGGAAGCAGTACGCAATCCTTCGAGTCCAGAAGTGCAAGGGTGCCGCGATAGGTGCCATGCAGTACCACAACGACCGCGAGCCGGGAAAGCACACGAACCCTGACATAGACCAAACCCGAACCCGGCTGAACCGCGAGATGCGTTCTCACGTCGATTACGAGCGCGAGGTGCAGGCGAGGATTGACGACGGGTATTCGGGCGAGCGCAAGGTGCGCAAGGACGCGGTGAAGCTCGTCGAGGGAATCGTGACGGCGAGTCCCGAGTTCTTCGAGCTGGCGGACGATGACAAGGTGCGCGAGTTCTTCGATGACGCGTACCGGTTCTGCTGCGATGAGTTCGGTGAGTCGAACATGGTTCACTTCACGGTGCACATGGACGAGGAGACCCCGCACGCGCATTTCGGTTTCGTGCCGTTGAGGGACGGCAAGCTCTCGTGGAAGGAATTCTTCCCGAACAAGATGGCGCTCGGGAAGATGCAGGACAGGTTCTATGGGCGCGTAGGAGCGCTGTACGGCCTTTCTAGGGGCGAGAAACGCGGGGACGGGGAACCAGTGAAGCGGCACAAGTCCGTGGCCGAATACAAGGCCGAGAACCTCCGTATACAGGCTGAGCTCGACGAGAAGACTAAACAGCTGGAATCGGTGACGGCGGAACTTGCCGTTGTGAAGGATGTCCTCAAAACTGCGCAGGATGCCGCAAAGAAAGCGAAAGACCAAGTTACCGAGTGCGAGACCAAGCTGGATGGTTACGCAACTCGATTCAAGAAGATAAAAACCGAGCTGGCGCAGATTGCCGAAGCCCTGTCGTGGAGGAAGTTGCTAAAGAGGTTCAGGGACAAGCTCATTGAGTTCTCGGAAAACCCGATTTGCTGGGACGCGCTCAAAGCTGGTCGAGATTTCGAGAGCGAAAAAGACGGCAAGCGAGCCGAGCGCGTTCTTGAGAAGGGCGCTCGCGAAAAGCTCAAGGAAATGAACCAGCTTGAAAAGGAGATGGACGAGTGGTCTCCGTTCGATGACGTTGAGGAAGGTCGTGCGGCTAGCAAACGGCTTGAGCTTGAGCGGTCGGGTTTCGCGCCTGACCGCAACTATGATGGGCAGGCGCTTTGATTCAGTATACTAATCGGGTATACTTGCTAGGGAAGAAAGGAGAACGGCAGTGGTCAGAGTACACGGGAACGCCCTCAAGCACGGGCTTACCAGCGAGGAAGTTGCGTATGCGTGGGAGAACCCGATTCGGTGCCGCCAGAGAAACGGCACGGATGACCCGCCGCTCTGGATTTCGGTCGGTTCTCTTCCTGACGGGAGGTTCGCCGAGCTGATTGGGTTTATGGATATCGACGGCGTTTGGTGCGTGTTCCACGCGATGGTGCCGCCGACGAAGAAGTTCAAGCGCGAGCTGGGATGGAGGTAGACATGAAAGGAATCGTTGCCGAGAACGGCAAGGTCGTGACCGACGAGATGATTGCCGGTTGGGAAAGCGCTCTCGAACGCGACGAGTGGCCAAGCGGATGGGTGAATGTGGGCGAAATCGTCGAGGGGAAACTCCCGAAAGCAGCGCCCGAGACGGTAACGCTGTCCCTCAAGGTTCCCGCCGCCATGAAACGGGCGCTTGAGAAGGAAGCGAAGGCCGAGGGCAAGTCGACGGGCGCATATGCCCGTGGAATCCTCGCCGATGGTCTCATGGCCATAGCGTAAAGAAGCAGGGGAGCTAACAGAAAGGGGAGCCTTGAAGGCTCCCCTTTCCTGCCGGCGACCCTGTTATAATTTGGGTCAGAGCTTTGAGTGCGCCAACACTCGCAGCTCGCATATCAACCGAGATGGTAGCTCTCGGCGATACACCAGCATTATAACAAGCTGGCATATCCCCAAACAGCTACCTCCCAAACAGGGAGGTTTTTTCATGGCAATGAATGGAAACGAGGGCGGTTCTGCATACCCGCCGAACCCGGATGTGAAATCCGGCTCTTGTCTAATAGCCGGATTTCATGCACTTACTGACATTCGCCCATCTTACTGGAATGCATATAAGGCCGAATCTGGGGCAACGTTCTCAATCGATATGGTTCGACTTAAGCTGTCGTTCATCAACGGCAAGGGCGAGTGGTTGAGCACACATGCCCAGACCTTCGACTGCGACAGCATGAGCGCATGGACGAGCAAGATTCGACCCGGCGGCTGGTACGAGCTTTGGAGTTTCGACCTCGGAGACAGCTCGGTCGCGCTCGGCATCGGCTTCATGGAGCCGAGCTGCAAGGTGAACATGAATCGCGGGTTCATCGAGTTCAACCCGAACAAGGTTGCCGGGGACAAGCGGTTCTGGCGGCTGCTGGAAAAGCTCGCGCCGTGCATCTCGCATGCCCGCTTGAAGAGGTTCGACCTCGCCTATGATTTGCCGACAAGCCGTCTGGACTGCCGCCTTAGCAAGGACAGGCGGATGTACAAGTCGGTCATAAGCAACGGAATCACGGAATACCTCGGGGTCAAGAATACGCCCGGATACGTGAAGGTCTACGACAAGGCGGCCGAGATGAACCTGTCGGGCGTGCTGACGCGCATCGAGCTGACGTGTGACGGGGAGTGGGACGCTGGGCAGGTTGTCGCGCACTGGCCGCAGGTTCACGCTTGGCACAGCGGCGAGGACACGCGCGACTGGGTGCGCGTTGTCGGAATCATGCTCGCCGAGAAGGCCGAGCGCGGTGAGGAAGTCGAGACGCTCATCAACATGCTTGGGCGTGGAAGCAGGCCGAAGGTGCGCGAGTATCTGCGCACGCCGATGGTCGAGCTGCCAGCAGACTGCGCCGCCGCAGCCGTAGCCGAAGCGCGAAGCTGGTGCGCTCGGTTCGAGTAGACGGGTCAATGGAGCAATGCGTGACCAACTACGTCCACGTGAAGCGTGATGTTCTGGTCGAGCCGCCGAGCGCGTAGATTCGACCCAGCGCCGCCGCTGGGTCTGGCAAGGAGCGGGAAGCCCCGTGACGCGCAGCAGCCCAATGGCTGCGGAGTGCCCCGCAGGGCGCACCTTTTGCTTGCAAAAGGGTAGTGCGTTACCCTTTAGGGTAAAAGGGTATGCTCGGAGGTGCGTTATGGGTTACGGAATCATCCGCGTTCAGAAGGTCAAGGCACCCGCTGTCGGGTCGATGCAGTATCACAACGACAGGGTGCCAGGGCAGCACAGCAACGAGGACATCGACCAAGAAAAGTCGAACCTCAACAAGGAGTACATCGAGCACGGGAGCTACCGAGCGGAAGTCAACGAACGTATCGAGCGGTTCAGGGAATCGAGCCGCAAGATTCGCAAGGATGCCGTGGTTCTGGCGGAAGGCGTCGCCACCGCATCGCCAGAGTTCTTCGATGGCAAATCGCGCGAAGAGGTCATGGCGTACTTCGATGACGTTTTCGAGTTCTGCAAGTCCGAGTTCGGCGAGCAGAACCTCGTGCATTTCACCGTTCACATGGACGAGACCACGCCGCACGCGCACTTCGGCTTCACGCCGATCAAGGACGGCACGCTTTCGTGGAAGAACTACTTCGACGGCAGGGACGCGCTGCGTGGTTTCCAAAACCGCTACTGGGAGCGCGTGGGCAAGCAATGGGGCTTGGAGCGCGGTGAGACTGGGAGCGGTCGAACCCACAAGACCACGCAGGAAATGAAGCGCGAAGCCCAGCGCGAAATAAAGGAACTCGACAAGCGGAAGGAGTGTCTTCGGCAAGAAGTCGAAGAGATGGAAGCCGCTACTCCAAGCCTCTCAGAAGGCGTCAGAACGCTCTGGAAGGCTCGAAGCGATGGAAGCCGAGAAGAGGAGCTTGGAAGCGCGATTGAAGGCCTTAGAGGGCGAATTAGCGACCTCTCAAGCCAGATTGCGGACTGCAACGGCAGAGCAGAAGGCATTGAGCGAGGGTTGCCAGCGCTGCGAGCAAGGTATCGCGAGCTTGCAGAACGATTTAACGATACTCGAAGCCGAGTAGAGCAGGCGTTGGGTCGGCTGCGCGAGGTGCCGAACACGTTGAGCGAGCTGGCGCAGGACATAGCCCGCAAGCTGGGGAAGCCCATGTTTGACCCAGACTCACTCGACTACCATATGCGGGAAGTAACGCGGTTGGCGAAGGCGTTGGACCGCGACCGACCGCACGTGCCGCAGCAGCGTGGTCGCGGAGCGCGATGATTTTGGGATGGCATCGAGTAGACGGGTCAATGGAGCTATCGGTGACTACGGGGCGGCGTGGTCTGCGAAGCAGATCTAAGCCGACTCGTTCACCGATAGCGGAATTGACGCGGCGGACAATTGGAAGACCAGACTGGGATAAGGGTCGATGGACGCTCTGCTCCATCGACCCTTTCCTTGCCCTCGTCGCACAGGAAAGGCGGATTTTCGGGCAAGGAAAGGCATATATATTGTCTTGATACTAAGAAATAGCGACTGAAACCGCAGGTAGTCGGCTGGATTTCGAGGTCCAAAATCAGGTGCTTTAATCAGGTATACCATTCTGGTATACTTATTAGAAAAGAAAGGAGAACGGTAGTGGTTAGAGTACACGGGAACGCCCTCAAGCACGGGCTTACCAGCGAGGAAGTTGCGTATGCGTGGGAGAACCCGATTCGGTGCCGCCAGAGAAACGGCACGGATGACCCGCCGCTCTGGATTTCGGTCGGTTCTCTTCCTGACGGGAGGTTCGCCGAGCTGATTGGGTTTATGGATATCGACGGCGTTTGGTGCGTGTTCCACGCGATGGTGCCGCCGACGAAGAAGTTCAAGCGTGAGCTGGGATGGAGGTAGACATGAACGGAATCGTTGCCGAGAACGGCAAGGTCGTTACCGACGAGATGATTGCCGACTGGGAGAGCGCTCTTGAGCGTGACGAGTGGCCTAGCGGATGGGTCAACGTCGGCGAGATTGTCGAGGGTAAGCTTCCGAAGGCGGCTCCGGATACTGTGACGCTGTCGCTCAAGGTTCCCGCTGCCATGAAGCGGGCGCTTGAGAAAGAAGCGAAGGCCGAGGGCAAATCGACGGGTGCATACGCTCGCGGAATCCTCGCGGATGGTCTCATGGCCATAGCGTAAATAGGCAAAAAGAAAGCCCCTCTTGCTTGGCGGCTTAGGGGCTTTTAGCAGACGGTTTAACCAGTCCTTTCTGCAAGGAGAATTATAGCATCATGCCATACAAGGACAAAGAAAAGCAGCGCGAAGCACAGCGCAAGTGGGAGAAGGAGAACCGTGGGGCTGGGAAGCGTCACAAGGTTTGGATGTTCATCTTCTATCCCGATACCGCCGAGGTTGGCTGGCGTGACGAGTGCGATGAACTCGGACTGCCGTTTCTAGTCTCGCCGCTTCACGACAGGGATGTGTGGACGGCTGCGGACGAGCGCAGGAACCCAGACCACATCGAGGGCGAGGTCAAGGTCGCGCACCACCACGGCTTAGTTGAGTACCCACAGCCCGTGGGCTACGACACTGTTAAAGAGGACTTCGCATTTCTGCACACCCATTCGATTAAGTACGCGAAGAGCAAGGCGAGCATGGCCTTGTACCTGACGCACGAGAAGTGCTCGGACAAGGTTCAGTACGACTGGAGGGACGTTCTCGAGTTCGGTGGTGCGAACTGGCACGACTGGTGCAACGAGCTTGAGGACTTGCACGCGATGATGAAGGAGATGCGTCAATTCATCATCGCGAACAACGTCTCGGAGTTCTACGAGTTTCAACTTTGGTGCGACGAGAACAACGACATGTGGAGCCGTGCCCTCGACCTCAAGTGTGCGTGGGCAATCGGCAATTTCATCGAGCGCCGGCGCAACGCCATCCAGCAGGCCGCGAAGCTCGACTATGAAAAGCGTCGCGACAACAGCGACGAGACGATTGTGTGAGGGCAGACGGGTCAATGCAGCAATGCGTGACCACGGGGGTGGAGAGTTCCGCGAATGCGGATCTCGGAACCCT
>CAJMRP010000106.1 GCA_905215765.1 uncultured bacterium | reverse complement strand
CATCCTCGCCACTCACAATGTAGACCGTGGGACGCGGGCGGCGCGCAAACTGGGCGGCCGCCATAAGCGTGCGGCCCGACTGCGACACAGCCAGCGTCACGTCCTCGCCGGCATCGAGTCCGGCCTCGACGGTCTGCAGCGCCTCGGCAGTGTAGAGCTGCGCGGCTATACGGTGAATGAGCATGCTGTTCCTCCGGCATTGCAACGCCAAAAGCCCGCCGGGGCAAGCTCGGCGGGTCGTACGTCAAATACATTGTCTGTCATGGTAGCGCATGGAGAGGACTCCGGCTCAAGGGCAAACCCAGCCCCGCAAAAAACGCCAGACGAAGATGCGTTCCGCCCTACCCCGCTACGCGCACGCTGGGGCACAAATCTGCCAGCGGGCACTCGTCACACTTGGGTTTGCGGGCGTCGCAAATCTCGCGGCCAAAGGTGATCCACTGGTGGTTGACCGACTCCCAATACTCGTGCGGCAAAATCTTGAGCAGGTCTTGCTCGGTCTTGAGCGGCTCCTTGGCATGCGTCTTGGGGCTCAACATCAGGCGGTGTGCGATGCGGTTGACGTGCGTATCCACCGCGATGCCTTCCACGATGCCAAACCCCACGTTGAGCACGATGTTCGCCGTTTTACGCCCCACGCCCGGCAGCTTGACGAGCTCCTTCATGTCGGCCGGTACCTCGCCGCCGTAATCGGCGACGATTATCTGCGCGGCCTCCACGGCGTGCTTGGCCTTACTCTTATAAAAGCCGAGCGACTTAATGGTATCGGCCACATCGGCCACGCTCGCCCCCGCCATGGCCTCGGGCGTGGGCCACTGGGAAAACAGCTTCGGCGTCACCTTGTTGACCTGCGCGTCGGTCGTCTGCGCCGAGAGAAGCACCGCGATGAGCAGCCTAAAGGGATTCTCGTGGTCCAAAAAGCACTCGACCGGGCCATAGCGACGGTTGAGGCGCTCGCACACCTCAACGGCGCGCTCGCGTTTGGCGGCATTGGTCTCGCGTGGCATAACGACTCCTCGGCTCAGCGGCATAACAAACTTATGGGCACGATTGTCCCACGTATGGGGTCTTTACGCCTCCAAAAATGCGCCGGTCTGGCGGCTCCACAGGCTTGCGTACTCGCCGCCTGCCTCGACAAGCTGCGCATGCGTACCGTCCTCGACAATCTCGCCGTCCGCCAGCACCACGATGCGATCGAGCGCCGCCACGGTGGACAGGCGATGCGCCACCACAATGGAGGTGCGACCGCGCATCAGGTTCTCGAGCGCCTCCTGCACCAGCGCCTCGGACTCGCTGTCGAGGGCAGACGTCGCCTCGTCGAGCACCAGGATCGGCGCGTCGGTCAGGATAGCGCGGGCGATGGCCACGCGCTGACGTTGGCCGCCCGAAAGCTTGACGCCGCGCTCGCCCACCATGGTGTCAAAGCCATTGGGCAGGCGGTCGATAAACTCAGTCGCGTTGGCCAGGCGCGCAGCCTCGCGAATCTGCTCGTCGGTAGCGTTGGGGCGGCCGTAGGCGATATTCTCGCGAATGGAGCGATGGAACAGCAACGCCTCCTGCGGCACGTAGGCAACCTGGCGGCGCAGACTCTGCTGCGTACAGCGCGAGACGTCCTGGCCGTCCACGAGCACGCGGCCGCCCTGTACGTCGTCCAGGCGCAGCAACAACTTGGTGAGCGTCGTCTTGCCCGAGCCCGATTTGCCCACCAGGCCCACGCGCTGGCCCGCTGCCACATGGAGCGTCAGGTCGTCGAACACGCTCTCGCCCGCCGCGGCGTCACGGTATGCAAAGCTCAGGTGCTCAAAATCAATCGCACCTTCGGTCACTTTAAGCTCGGGAGCGTTCTCGTCGTCTGCCACCAGACGCGGCTCGTCCAGCACGCGCGTCATCTCGGCCGCATCGCCCAGCGCGCGGTTGATGCGCTGCATCATGGAGCTTACGTAGTTCAGACGCATGGTGAGGTTGTACGTATAGGTAAAAATCATGACGAGCGCGCCGGCCGAAATGCCAAACCACGCGTTGCCACCCGCGACGAACACACTCACCACGGCCATGGTGATGACGATAAGGCCCGAGGTCGTAAAGTTGCGCTGCATCATGGCGTGCATCGAAACTGTCTCGGCGTCGCGCGCGGCGCGGTCGGCGGCATCGAACAGGTCGCGCTCAAAGTCCTCGCGCCCACAGGTCTTGACGGCCAGGATATTCGTGACCGCGTCGGACAGCACACCCGACAATTTGTTCTGCGCGGCAGACGTCGCGGCCGAAAGCGGCATGATGCGCTTGTACATAAGCCAGACAAACGCGATGTAGACGACCATAATGCCCACCAAGATCACGGTAAACGTCGGCACCACCGGAGCGAGCGCCGCCACCGTGCAGACAACCGAGGTGATGGTGGGAATGAGCGAATACACCGTCACGTCTACCAGCCCCGTATAGCCGCTCATAAAACGGCTCGTCTGGCTCACGAGCGATCCGCCAAAGCGGCTGGTGTGAAATGTCATGGATTGATTGGAGAGCGTGTCAAAGCACAGGCACGCCAGGTGATAGTTGCCCGCAATCTCGAGCTTGTAGACGGTGTAGTCCTGCAGCTTGGAGAGGATTTGGCCCACTAGGTTAACGAGCACCAGCGCCAGAATGTAAGGGCCAAAGACCTCAAACACCTGGTCACCCGCCACGGGGCCGGCCTGAACGCGGTCAACGATAAGGGCCATCACGTAGGTGTTGGCAAACGTGAGCAAAAAGATGTAGCCCGCCGACGAGAACACCGAAAGGAAGACGATCAGCGGCTGCGTGCGCGTGACGCCCCAAAAACGCTGCAGCGTGCGGCGCACGGTGGAACGTTTGAGCGGACTGGTGCTTCTCTGAGACATGGGCTTCCTTTCGCGTCTGATAGGGCGAAACGCCATTGTTGCACACTAAAGCGCACTTCAGGCAAGCACGATGCGAAAAGCAGCGGGGCACCCGCGTTTACACCGGCGCCCCACCGTCAGATGCAGCTAGCCCTCGTCTTTTTGGTCTGTGAGCAGCTCCGCGGATGTGAGCCCCAAGATCTCGTCGGCCTCCCGCGCGTCTTCCAGCGCGTCGATATCCTTGAGCTTGCGCTCCATAACGTTGGTGCGCGTGGTGATGATGCCCTCGACCGTCTTTCCTGCGGTCTCGATCTGCTGTTGGGCGCGGCGCAGCGCCGCCTGATAGCGCGGCAGCTCGGCCTTGACGGCAGAAAGCACGCGCAGCACGTCGTCGGTGCGCTTTTGCAGCCTAAACGTCTGGTAGCTCATCTGCAGGCTGTTGAGGATGGCCGCCATGGTGCTGGGGCCGGCAACGTTGACGTGATAGTCGCGGCCCAGGGTCTCGATAAGCCCGGGACGGCTGACGACCTCGGCGTACAGCCCCTCAAACGGAACGAACAGAATGCCAAAGTTGGTGGTCGCGGGCACGCTCAGATACTTTTCGCAGATGTCCTTTGCCTCGCGCTTTACCATCATATCGAGCGTCTTGCGCGCTGCGGCGACGGCCTCAGCGTCACCCGACTCCTGGGCGTCGAGCAAATGCTCGTACGCGTCGCCCGGGAATTTGGAGTCGATCGGCAGCAGCACGGGATCGCCCTCGTCCACCGGCAGCTTGACGGCAAACTCAACGCGCTCCGAGGCGCCAGGCTTGGTGGCGACATTTTCCAGATACTGGTCGGGCGTAAGGATGTCCGCCAGGATTGCACCCAGCTGCACCTCGCCCAAAATGCCACGCGCCTTGACGTTGCCCAGCACGCGCTTGAGGTCGCCCACGCCGGTGGCAATGGACTGCATATCGCCCAGACCCTTGTACACAGCCTCGAGCTGGTCGCTCACCTGCTTAAACGATGCAGACAGGCGATCGTTGAGCGTACGGGAGAGTTTCTCGTCCACCGTCGCGCGCATCTGATCGAGCTGCACGCTGTTGTCCTTGCGGATGGCGCCCAGCTGGGCATCGACCGTCTCGCGTACCTTGTCCAGGCGGTGCTCGATACCCTCGCGGTTGGCGCCGAGCTGTTGGGCCGTCTCGCGGCGCAGGTCATCCATGCGGTCGCCGGCCTGCGAGAACTCACGCGCGATGGTCAGGTAGCGCTGCTGCTCTACGGCCGCATCGGTCGTCTGCTGTTGCGCGATGGCATTTGCCGTGCGGCGAGTTTCTGCCAACGCGACGTTCAGGGTGTCGAGCGCGTTGTTGGCCTGCTCGAGCGCAGCCAGCATCTCTGCCCCGCTATCGCCGCGCTCCCGCAGCTCGGTGCGAAGGCCCTTGAGCTGCAGGGCACAAGCCACAGCAACCCCCACCGCCACCAAGGCGATCACAACAAGCACGATATCAATAGCAGACATAGTCTCCGCCCAACAAACCCAATCGATCATCAATCAAAACCGCGATCAATCTTACCCTGCCACACGCACCGGACGCCCGGCCCCTTCTTGGGCGCCCCTCTCCTCCGCATATTCCATAATGCGGCGCGCCGTCTCCCTGCTCACCTTTGAGTCATCGCCGGCTAAGTATGCGTATACGTTTCCCTTATTCAGATTCAAATCGCGGCAGAGGCCATAGCGCGTTACACCCGATTCCTCTAGCGCTCCCAACGTTCTTTTTCGCATCAGAGCGTTGATCCTTCTGTCCGCCACTGGCTTTTCCTTCACCGCTCTATACGCACGCCAAACGTTGGCATAACGATTAGGGAGTTTGTCCTCGGCGCATAGAGATGCCAGGCTACCCGTTTGGGTGTACAAGGACAAAATGCCTCGGTAACCCTCTTCCATCCACGAACCCTCGGATAAGCCCAGAACGTATTCGGCTTTTCCTTGCGCCAAAGCGAGCAAAAACAGGGGCTCCGCCACGCGCGGCGCAACCGTCGTCGCCTGCTTAACCAGTTTTCTAAAACTGAGCGACTGCTGTCCGGATAGCTCTCGGCAATAGCCTTTTAAGAATCCCTCAAAGGTCAGATTCAACCGAGCACCTCCGTTCATTTGCTATTATTATTCATCTTCAATAATACTATTCAGTCGTATGACGGGACCCACAGGATGCAAGGATTCTACTCGTGGCGACAATCCCTACACCCTCGAAGTCCTGATGCGACAAACGCTAACTCTCCCAGCCGGCGCAGATGGTTGTTACGACATCGCCTAGGCGCTGTCCGAGGGCTGACAGATGTTGGAGCACTTCGCCGGGCGAAGCACCGTTGAGGATGCAGGTGAGCGCATACGAGACCAAGAAAATCGCCGCAAGTCCTAGCGGAATGAGCACGATCATCGCCAATGTGCGCAGGCGCTGGCCCACGCGGCGACGACGCGCACGACGCTTGTCGAACGCGAGCTCCTGCGCATATGAATCTTGCTGTACGGAATAGGCCTCTGGTGCCGATTCGCACCCGGGCACAGCTGCAGGTACAGCAGCGGGCACGACATTTTGCGCAAAGGGCTGGGCTGCCGCCCCTTGCATTTGCATCTCCATGAGTCGTTGCTGCTGACGCAGCATGCGCTCAGCTTGTTGCTGCGGAGTCTCAAGAAACAGGTCCATGTTGGCCTCCAAAGTCGGAGCATTCGACGCTTACGACCAGCATCCCGCACCGCCATGACCGCGACAACGCAATCGCCGGCAATAGCCACAAAGTTTCTTTTGCTCAAAAGCTGTCGAAAAGCTCAACAACTCCCCTACCAGCACTTTCTCTGAGCTTTTTTCGCCAGCAATCTTTTGGCCTTCCACCCTTACGCCAACTGACCAAAATCTAACCAAAAGCTTGACGAAAATTGTGGAGACCGGGACCCCACACAAAAAGTGCCGCCCCAAAGGGGCGGCACACAAACTTATTATCAGCTTTTCTGTAACGAGCACGCGACGACTCAACGCCGGGGCGCAGGGCAGGGAAACCTTTGCCTCGCGCGACCCTGCGAAGCCGTGAGCGAGAGGGGAAGGTTTCCCCGCCCTGCGCCCCGTGGTCGGTGAGAACAGACTACATGCCCGCGAGACCGCGGGCGGCGGTGGCGCACAGAAACGCCAAGGCTAGAATCACGAGCGAGCCCGCAATATCGGCCACCACGCCCGCAAAGCGACGCTCAAACAACCAGCTCTCAAAGTGCGGGGCGACGTTGCGCCAAACACGCCACAGCAAGATGCCCATACCGATGACGCCTGGGATATTGAGCAGTAGGATCTCGGAGCACAAAAGACCGATCAGGTTGCCGGCGGCAAAACCAGCGTCGCCCTCGCAGTATTTGCGATAAATCATGTACAACATGTACGCCACAAACGGCTGCAGGCACGCAGAGATAAACGTAACCACCATCGAGGGGTCCTGAGAAAAGACATCGGTGAGTTTATCGACACTCGTGGCGTCCTTCGAAGCCAAGAATAAACCGATAACCACAAGGGGCACCACGCCCAAAATTACCTCGACCAGAGTAAACAACTTGGCAGTCAAATCCTCACTAGCCGAATTCAAATGAGGCGCCCACTCAGGATGAGCATGCGCGCCGACTTTCTTGTCCTTCTCAGCACGATCGGCCTTTTTACCCTCGGCAACCCGATGACCAGGATCCTTGCGAGTTCCCGCCGCAGCAACCCGAGCTCGAGACTTCTTGCCCATAAAAAACACCCCATCAGGTAGTAGATAAACTAAAAGTCGCTACCCAGTGTACCCCACCCATGAACGGCGCCGTCCCAACCAGTCCCCATACAAAAACGTGCCGCCCCAAAAGGGGCGGCACACAAACTTTTTTATTAGCTTTTCTGTAACGAGCACGCGACGACCCAAAGCGGGCCGGGAGGGCCGGACTACCTTCCCTC
>CAJMRP010000105.1 GCA_905215765.1 uncultured bacterium | reverse complement strand
GGCCGCGCCGGAAATCCCCGGCGCGGCCCGCTTTTTGACTCACGTAGTGCCCTTGCGAATCGAAGGTGAATACTTTTCCGCGATGTGAACGAGCAAAATCGGACTCCCGAAGCATCGACATTTTTCAGGCGCTGTTTCCTGCGGTTTCGTCGAGGTTATCCTGCGGTTTTGCCGCCAAAAAGTGTGGATGCTTCGGGGGTCCAAAACAGGTCGTTCACTTCGCGGAAAAGTATTCACCTTCATTTTCGCGCAGACACGAATCCGGCCGCCACAACGCAAGACGGGGCCCGCGCGCAGCGCAGACCCCGTCAAAAAAGATAATTCCCGGTACCTAGTACTGCTCGATGCCCATGTA
Organism: uncultured bacterium; assembly: GCA_905215765.1. Classification (GTDB taxonomy): domain Bacteria; phylum Actinomycetota; class Coriobacteriia; order Coriobacteriales; family Coriobacteriaceae; genus Collinsella. Next base: position 6,483 of record CAJMRP010000105.1, on the reverse strand, counting down.
GCGACGGATCTCGGGGCTGTGGTCGAAGACCTTGCCGCGGGCGGCGCGCAGCTCGCAGCTCATGTTGTAGAAGAAGATCGGCTCCAGGTACGAACGCACGCTGGCAGGCACCTCGCCCACGCCGTACTCGAGAGCGTCGAGCACCATGACCGTATCGGTGTGCGTGTTGAGGAACGCCAGCGCGCGCTCCTCCATGGGGCGGCACTCGCCCGATCCAAGCTGCACAAAGTAGAACACGCCGGGCTCGGTAGCCTCGAACGGGCCGTGGAAATACTCGCCGGAGTGAATGTAGCAGCAGTGCTGCCATTGCATCTCCATGAGCGAGCAGATCGCCATGGCGTAGGTCTGGCTAAAGTTGGGGCCGGAACCCAGGATATAGAAGAACTTGTGCTGCTGGCAGAGCTCGGCAAAGCGATCGCCCAGCTCGGCGTTGACCTTCTCACGGGCAGCGGGCAGCAACGCATCCATCTGCTTGAGGCCCTCGTACATGTCGGCGAGTGCCTCGTAGCCTTCCTGCTGGTCGAGCAGCTCGGCGGCGATCAGAGCGCCGATACCCTGCGGGACCTCGGCCTGCGGGACGCCCTCGCCCCAGGGGTAGACCCAGGTGGTCCACTTGCCGTTATCGATCTTGGAGCCCTCGCAGTCGGTCATGGCCACGACCTCGGCGCCGGCCGCCAACGCCATCTCGCAGCCGTCGACGACCTCCTGCGTGTTACCGCTGTGGCTGCAGGCGATGACGAGCGACTTCGGCCCTAGGCTCTTGGGGGCCATCAGGCAAAACTCGCGTGCCGTGTAGACCGTCGAGGCAAACGTGGTGGCCTCGCGCTTGAGCAGTTCGTTGGCCGGCATCAGGTCGATCATCGAACCGCCGCAGGCGATCCAAAAGACGTTCTCAATCTTGCCCTTGCGCTCGATAATTTCCTGGACCAGATCGTGTGCGTTCACGGTGATGTTCCTCCTTGTGTGGCAGCCTTGAACGACGGCAGCTCGTACCTGCGGTCGTTCTATGTTGTCCTATTTATAGCACGCACGACGATGCACGTGAAGTCATTTCACCAAACTTGTTCTATATTGTTCTATCTGTGGACGTTAGATGTCGAAGACGTAGCGCGAGCCCACGATCTTTTGGCGTCCGAGCAGCAAGGGCCGCTCGTCCTCATCGGTAAAGTAAGCCTCCATATAGAAGAGCGGCTCGCCGACCGGCACCTCCAGCAGCGGGGCCGCTTGAGCATCGGCAAGCGCAATCTCCACGGTGCAGGGGTCGGACTTGAGCGGCGCGCGACCCGAACGCTCGGCAACGAGCGCAAAGATGGAATTGTCCGTGAGGTCCTTGTCGGCAAGCGTCTGCAGATAGGGATGGTCGGCCAGCACAAAGGCGTTGTTCTCGAGCATGACGGGCACGCCATCTGCCGTGCGCACGCGCTCGACCACGATGAGCTCGCAGCCGGGTTCCACCCCAAAAAACGCCGCGTCCTCGCGCGTCGCCGCAACCACCGTGCGCGACACCAGACGTGCTCCGGCCACCATGTCGTTGGCGGCGCAACCCTCGGAAAAGCTCTGAACGTCACCCTTCTGGACAATCTTGCGTTTGAGCTTGGGCGCACACACAAACGTGCCCCTCCCCTGCTGGCGGTTGAGATACCCCGCGCGCGACAGCTCCTCGACGGCGCGGCGCACGGTGATGCGTCCCACGCCGTAGTACTTCGCGAGCTCCATCTCGGAAGGAATGCGCGAGCCGGATGCGTACACGCCGCGCGCGATCTCGCCCTTTAGGTCGTCCATAACCTGCTGGTACAGCGGCACGGCGGACACCTCAGTGCGCTCGGTTTTATCGTCGGATGCCATCGTTATGCTCCATTCCGTGCATGCTCGGACTCAAACTCTTCAATCGCCGCCATAAACTGCTCGCCAAAGGCATCGGCCTTTTTCTCGCCAATACCGTTGACCTGGATAAGCTCGTCGCGTGTCTGAGGTCGTAGGCGGCACAGGCCGCGCAGGGCCTTGTCAGAGAAGACCATGTACGGCGCCATCTCCAGCTCGGTCGAAATCTCCTTGCGCAGGGCACGCAGGCGCTCGAACAGCTCGGCATCGTCACCCACGCGCGGGCGCTGATCTAGCTCGGCCTCCTCACGCAGCAGATCCACCGCGCGGCGGGCACGGGCCGAGGCCTTGTGCTTGGACGCACGACGCTTAACGGTAAAGGCAAACGCCTCATCCTCGACCTCGGCGGCACGCGGGCCCAGCCCCACGACCGGGTACTGCCCCTGCGAGGTAGCCAGATAACCGCGGCCGCACAGCTGGCCGATGATGTCCTTGATGCGCCCGACCGATTCGCTCGACAGCTCACCATAGCCGCGGTCCTCGTCCAGATGCATCTGGCGAATGCGCTCGGTGTTGCCGCCGTGAAGCACATCGGCGATGAGCGACTTGCCAAAGCGCATGGGACGCGTGGCCACATAGCGCACGGCAGCGCGGGCCATATCGGTGACGTCCTCGACCTCGAACTGCGTGAGGCAGTTGCTGCAGTTGCCGCAGCCCTCGGCCTCGTCCGTGGCGGCGCTGCCCGTACCAGCCGCGGCATGCTCGGCCGCGGCTTCGTCGCCAAAGTAGCGCAGCATGTATTCGCGCAGGCAGCCAGTGGTATTGCAGTAGCCCTCCATCTGGCTGAGCAGACGATATCGATTCTGGAGCGCCCACGCGCGTTGCTCGTCGTCGAGCGCCTCATCGGCAGCATCGCCGCGGTCGATCAGAAAGCGGCGCATGCGAAAATCGTTGCCGTTCCACAACAGGTAGCAGCTGGCCGGATCGCCATCGCGGCCGGCGCGGCCCGCCTCCTGGTAGTAGGCCTCGATGCTCTCGGGCACGTTGTTGTGGATCACGTAGCGCACGTTGGGCTTGTCGATGCCCATGCCAAAGGCGTTGGTGGCAACCATCACCTGGATATCGTCATCGATAAAGGCGCGCTGGCTTTGGCGGCGGGCGTCGTTGCCCATGCCGGCATGGTAGCGGCCAACGCGAATGCCGCTGGGGCCCAGCGCCTCGGCAAGCTCGCCTGCCAGCGCATCGACCGTCTTGCGGGTCGAGCAATACACGATGCCGCTCTCGCTCGAATGCGCGATCACATAGTCGCGCACCCACGCGGCCTTGGCCTTGTCGCCCATTTCCTCGCAGCCAAAGTAGAGGTTCTTGCGATCGAAGCCCGTCACCACCGTCGCGGGATTTTGCAGGCCGAGCATCTGCTGGATGTCCGCGCGCACACGCTCGGTCGCCGTAGCGGTAAAGGCCGCCACGATGGGGCGCAGCGGCAGGGAATCGATAAACTCGCGAATCTGCAGGTAGGCGGGGCGGAAATCCTGGCCCCATTGGCTTACGCAGTGGGCCTCGTCAATGGCCACGAGCGGCACGCCAATGCCGCCGTGCGCCGCGGCCTCCTGCGCAAAAGCTAAAAAACGCGGCTCAAGCAAGCGCTCGGGCGCCACGTACATAAGCTGATAGCGGCCCTCGCGCGCCCGCTTGAGCACGGTGTTTTGCTGGGCCGGGGTAAGGCTGGAGTTGAGATAGCTGGGTCGCGCACCCGCCACGAGCAACGCACGGGTCTGGTCCTCCATAAGCGACAGCAGCGGACTCACCACAAAGGTGATGCCGGGCAGCATGAGCGCCGGCACCTGGTAGCAAATGGACTTGCCGGCGCCCGTGGGCATAACACCCAACGCATCGCGACCGGCAAGGATCGCATCGACCATGCGGTCCTGTCCCGGGCGAAACGAGGTGTAGCCAAAATAGGCGCCGAGCGTGTCGAGCGCCATCTGCTGCATGCTATCGGTCATGGTTTCCTAACGTCCAAGTCATCTGCCGCCGATTATACGCCGCCACGCGGACCGGTGCCGCGCGGCTGCCGGCCACGGGCGATGCAATCCAAGGCGAACGAGCGTGGATTTTTGGACACTTTCCTGATGAGCGTGGATAATCTCCCACTTTAAGCCCGTCACCAAGCCAAAAACGGGAGATTTTCCACGCTCATTCTGCAGATTGCCGCTTAGGGGCGTTTACAGCGTCGAGCCGTTACGCGGTTTGGTAAAACCGCGCAACTAGAGCTACATAACCATGACGTAGCGGCTACCCACGTAGTACTGCTTACCCATCAGGACCGGCTCTCCATTGGGACCGGTAAAGCTGGCACGCAGGTTGAGCAGCGGATCGTGCGGAGCAATGCCCAACTCGGCCGCCTGCTCGGTATTGGCACGAACGGCCTCGACCGTGCGGTAGCCAACCGAGACAATCGGGATTCCGCCAACACGCTCGACCTCGGCAAAAATCGACTTGTCCTCAAGATCGGCCGTCAACAGCTCGCGGTAGGCATCAAACGGCACAAAGATGTTCTCCTCAAAGATGGGCTCGCCGTCGGCCGTACGCACGCGCTTGATATGCAGCAGCAGCGCATCCTTCTGCAGGCCAAAGAACTCCATCTCGTTTTGGCGCGCCGGAACGATCTGGCGATCGATCACGTGCGCACCGGCCTTCATGCCATTGCCGGCACACAGCGCGGTAAACGTCTGCAACGTCGAGGCGTGGAACTGACGATTGATGTGCGGCGTGGAGACAAAGGTGCCACGGCCCTGCTGCTTAACCAGGTAGCCATCGGAGCACAGCTCCTCGACGGCGCGGCGCACCGTAATGCGGCTCACGTCGTACTGCTCGGCTAGCTCAAGCTCGGACGGAATACGCTCCTTGGGTGCATAAACACCTTTCTCGATCGCATCCTTGATTTCGTCGTAAATCTGCTGGTAAAGCGGTGCATTTTTGGGCGCGGGCATATCTGACCATTCTTATCGAAATATCGAAATAACTAATACGTATATAACGTCTAGTTTCATGTTACCTCATATTGATAAAACGATACACCCTCCCTACCAAAAAGCGACAGCTTCATTTTGGTAGGTTTTATCTGGGCAAACGAGAGCCCCTCGAAAGCAACGGGGCTTTCGGGAGGCTCGTTCGGATGGACTACGCTTGGCCGGCAAAATGCCAAAACCCTACTTCCCGTCATCCTGCTGCAGGCTGTCCTGCTCGCAGAGGTGCGCCCGCCTGCTGGCCATACGTGCGGGCTTGTCGGGATCGGGTACGGCCGTGGGCATGGGCTCGTCGACATGACCACCCCACCAGCCGCCCACAAAGTTGAGCGTGTGGAACACGTTGATCACGGCGCCGGGATCAACGTCGCACACCAGCTTGATAATGTCCTGGCTCTCGTAGGTCGAGACAACGGTGTTCAGCAGGTACATCTTTTCGCGGCTGTATCCGCCGACGACCTCGGCGCAGCTAATGCCGTGCTGAAAATGGTTTACGTAGACAGTCATGACCTCGTCTGCCTTACGCGTCGTGATCTGCAGCGTCACGCGATCGTAGCGACGATAAAAACTGTCGATGGTCTTGGTCGAAATAAACTGGAACACGATGGAATACGCCGCCTTGTCCCAGCCAAACATAAAGCCAAAGATCGCCAGGATAAAGCAGTTGAAACCAAAGATGACGCCCCAGATGGTCTTGCCCGTGTGGTTGGAAACCCACAGCGCGATAAAGTCGGTGCCGCCGGTGGATGCACCGGATTTAAGCGCGATGGCAGCGCCCAGACCCGAGACCACGCCGCCAAAAATGATGAGCATGATCTTGTCGCCCAAAAATGGAGCGAAGTGAAAGACGTTGAGGAACAGCGACGAGAGCACGACCTGCATCATCGAGAAGATGACGAAGCGCTTGCTAATGCCGCTCCAGCATAGGAGCGCCACGGGGATGTTGAGCGCGAGCATACCGAGCGAGATGTCGATGTGAACGCCGCCGAGCGAGGTAACGCGATCGAGCAGGACCGCGACACCGGTGAGACCGCTCGGAAGCAGGTCGGCGGGCCGAATGAACGCCTGGATCAGAAATGTCTGGAGAACGGCGGAAATTGTGACCGCCACGGCAGTAATGGCACGGCGAACGATGGTGAGGCGGCCGAGTACGAGCACGCGGTCCGTGAGCTGATCGATGGCGTTCGCCACGTAGGCTCCTTTCGAAGGCAGATATAGTTGTGGGGCGTGCCCGCGATTGTAGCATGGAGCGAGAAGAGGCGCTTCAATTCACCCTCTCTCGACGACCAAAACGGGACCAGCAACCCCCACGACCAAAGGGCAAAATTCCAAGTGAGTAGACTTTTTACGATCTGCCGAGCACACCCAAAAATAGCCACCTCTGTGACTTGCGGTTTTACAAAGGAAGATGTGTTTTGTGCTCGGCCTGCGCCAAAAAGTCTACTCACTTAGCCCGAATCGAAACCAAATTGAGCCAGTCCGCAGCAAAAGATGCGTGAACCAGTGCTTCTCGCGGTGGTTTTAGCGTCAACTGCCTTCAAAAAAGTCGCCCCAATAAAAACCACCACAAAGGTGCCTGTGAACTGCACCCCGAAACTTGGACTGAATAAATAGCGACTACGCCGCAAGGGCC
>CAJMRP010000104.1 GCA_905215765.1 uncultured bacterium | reverse complement strand
ATAGCCGATCGAGACGATGTTGGGATCGCTGTTGAACAGCGACAAGATCTCACGCCCCAGGCCGACAATAACGATAATTGTGGTGAGCGCGACGATACCGCCTTCGACCAGGCAGACCTTGAGCGTTTTGGTGCAGCGGTCGATCTGGCGGGCACCGTGGTTTTGTCCCACAAAGGTGGTGCAAGCCTGGCTAAAGCTGTTGAGCAGGTTGTAGCACACGTACTCCAGGCTCATAGCGGCGCTCGAGGCTGCCATGACCTCGGTGCCCAGGCTGTTGATGGCAGACTGGATGATGATGTTGGCGACGGCAAAGACGGCGCTTTGGATGCCGGCGGGCAGGCCGATCTTGACGATGCGCTTGAGGGCGACGGGGTCGATAGCCAGGTCGCGTGGGGTGACGCGGACGACGGAGTCGGTCTTGAGTAGGCGGATAAAGAGCGTAGCGGCGCTGACGGTGTAAGCGATGGCGGTGGCGATGGCGACGCCCGCGACGCCCCAGTGGAGTACAGGGACAAAGATGAGGTCCAGGCCAATGTTGAGGACGGTGGACACGGCAAGCGCCTGCAGCGGCATGCGGGTGATGCCGACGGAGCGGAAGATCGCGGCCTCAAAGTTGTAGAGCAAGATCGAGGGCATGCTCAGCAAAAAGACGCGTAGATAGAGTGAGGCGAGCGGCATGGTCTCGGCGGGAACGTTGAGCGCGGCGAGCATGGGCTCGGCAAAGATCTCGCCCAGCGCGATGACGACAAAGCCCACGAGTGCCATTAAAATCGAGGTATGGACGGCGCGTTTGACCATGTTCTGATCGTTGCGGCCGATAGCGTTGGCGATGACCACATTGGAGCCAAGCGACATGCCAATAAACAGGTTGAGCATAAGACTGGTAAGCGGAACATTGGAGCCGACCGCCGCCATGGCGAGGGTTCCCTGGTCGCCCGAGAAGTTACCGATGATGACCGTGGCGATGAGGTTCGACAGCTGCTCCAAGATGCTCGTGGCGGCCACGGGGAAGGCGAACAGGGGGATATTGCGCCACAGCGAGCCGGTGGTCATGTCAATGTGCTTAGATACGGTGTCAGCCATATGCTCTCAATCTCTAATATGCTCTTTCGTGCTTATTTGCGCAGATGATGATACTCCTAATCGACTAGTCATGGGGGACGTTCTTAAACGATTAGTCCTTCAAGAACGTCCCCAATGACTAGGTGGGGAAGGCGTGCGACAATGGTGGGCGTTGTGTTGTTCGCGCTAAGGAGTTGCCATGTTGTTGTGTCCCGTTTGCCATGAGCCGTTGGTGGACGACGAGCGCGGTGCTGCATGCACAGGCGGACACCGGTTTGACCGTGCGCGCGAGGGCTATCTGTACCTACTGCGCTCGTCCAAGAGCGGCGACTCTATGGGCGATCCCAAGTCACAGGCGCGCAGTCGTCGTGACTTTCTGAACCGCGGGTACTATGCGCCGTTGCGCGATGCGATGGTTGAACTGGTGCGCGAGCGGGTGTCTGGGCGTGCAGCGTCTGCGAACGGCTCCATGACGCTGCTCGATATTTGCTGCGGCGAGGGCTACTACACCAGTGCCATGGGCGCGGTGCCGGGCGTGGATGCTTACGGTTTCGACCTGGGCAAAGAGATGGTGCGCCTTGCCGCCAAGCGCGGCGATGCGACCTACTTCGTGGCCAACATGAAGGACATCCCCGTGGCTGATGGCGCCTTCGATATGGTGACCGAGCTCTTCGCTCCCTTTAACGAGCGTGAGTTTGCCCGCGTGCTGGCGCCCGAGGGCTCGCTGTACACCGTCGTGCCAGGTGCCCGTCATCTGTTTGGGCTTAAGGAAGTGCTCTACGATACACCGTACCTTAACGACGAGAAGCTGCCGCAGACCACCGAGCTCGAGTTAGTCGGAACGCAGCGGGTATCTGCGAATATTACGCTTCAGACCCAGGCCGACATTGAGGCGGTGTTCCAGATGACGCCGTACTACTACCGCACGCGCCCTGCCGATAAAGAGCGCCTGGCAAACTTGGACACCCTTCAAACCGATATCGACTTCATCATCGCCGAGTACCGCCACAGCTAACAACCTGCCAAAAAGGGACAGGTTTATTTTGGTAGGTTTTATCTGGGCAAACGTAAAGGGCCGACCGCGGAGATGCGCGATCGGCCCTTTTTTAGTTGCTTGGCTGCAGAGGTTATGAGAAGCGAGCGCTTATAGGCGGTCCTTGTTCTCGGCCTTAACGGCGTGTACCTGCTGAACAAAGAACAGGTCGTACACCACGATGACAAAGGCGCCAAAGTTGATGGCGTCGCCGCCAAACGCGGGAAGCGTGAGCACCGCTTGGGCAAGCGTGGCGACCGCGGCAACAATACCGAGCTTAAACGCGCCATCCACCTGCGAAGGCTTGTTGGCGCCCTTGATGCCCGCAACACCCGCGGCAAGATCGACAACGCCCTTGGCGACCAGCACGACCGCGGCGAGCATGGCGTTCGATCCGTAGGTGGACTCGAGCTTGCCGGTCGCGATGCCGGCGATTCCAATGACGAGACTGGCGATGCCCAGAACAAAATAAATCAGGGCAAGGATTTTGAGTGTCTTGCGAGCGGCGCTCATAGCTGGTCCTTTCGATGCGGGCGCGGAGAATCTGTCGCACCCAGGTTGTGGCACATATCGTGAAGCACATTGTAGTTCAACGGGGCGATGCATGCGTTTGAAAGCGTCTCTTGCCTGTACGGTCCAACCTTTCAAAAAGGAAAGCTGGACGTAAGCCAAATCGATGGCAGCTCATGTGCGGCGCTGCGATGATGAGGTCGTAACAAGGAGCTGGTCTCAAGGAGGAGCCATGATGTACGGAGCAGGGCAAGTGCGTGAGCCGCGGTCGTTGGGAAGGCGCATGGGTGATTCCGTGATTGCTGCCGTGTGTACGGGATTGATGGCGGTGCTTTGCATTGGGATGCTGTGGGCCATGTCGCATGTGGGACAATAGCGGACGGTTGGGTGCTGGCATAAACGGCGCTCACGTATTCGTTTTGCTTGTTAAGGAGTATCCATGGGCGTCGTCGATCCCTTTTCTGTTGCTCGGGCCACGGGGCTTGAGCTGACCGGGAAGTCCGAGGGCCTCACGCTCACCGACGGCACGATGGAGCTGCGTGCCGATTTTGGCCGCATGCTTTCACGACTCAAGCAGGGTCGCTTGCAGCAAGAGCTGCTGGTGAAGGCCGCACGCATAAAAGGTGCCGAGCAACCGTGGGCGATTGACGCCACGGCAGGCTTTGGCGAAGATTCGCTACTGCTGGCTGCTGCGGGCTTTACCGTCGATCTGTACGAGCAGGATTGCGTGATCGCGGCGCTGCTCCAGGATGCCCTGGATCGCGCGGCAGATGATCCGGCACTTGCGACAGCCGTGACGCGCATGCGCTTACATGCGGGCGAGGACAGTATTGCCGGCCTTTGTCATGCAGCTGAGCTGATCGGGCAGGGCGAACTCACCGCTCCCGACGTGGTGTATCTGGACCCCATGTTTCCCGAACGCACCAAGAGCGCGGCGGTCAAAAAGAAGTTCCAGCTCCTACATCATCTGGAACAGCCATGCGCCGATGAGGAGACGCTGGTCGAAGCTGCGCTTGCGGTGCATCCGCGCAAGGTCGTTATCAAGCGGCCGGTGAAGGGGCCGCTGCTTGCCGGCGTTAAGCCGAGCTATCAACTTGCGGGCAAGGCCGTTCGATACGATGTTTTGGTGCCGCCGCGCCCGTAGCTTGCGTGCGATGGCTGGCGCTCCGTCAGTGCCGTGCCGATGTGGGGTCTATTTCCAAGGGTGCGACGTCAGGTGCCAGCCGCCGCAGTATTCGCATTTGTAGCAGGCTAAGCCGTGCCGCCCGCGGTTTTCGCAGTCGGCCATAACGGCCTCGGCCTCGGCGCGCGTGTCGTAACGGTTTTTGCGTTCGCACGACTTGTAGCGCCAGGCTTCATTGCGCTCGGCGTTCAGGGCGTCGCGGCGCTCGTCTTCGCGCGCAAACAGGTCGCTCATATCGCCGCCGGTGGCAGCGCCCAAAAACTCGCTTTTGGCCTTTGACCAGGCGGCTCGCTTTTTGCTTCCCATCTGCTTCGCGCCCCTCTTCAAACGCTGGTATCATTGCTCAATCAAAGTGATACCAATAAACGTGAGGCCGCCGCGCGATGATCAGAAAAACCCTCGATACCGACATTCCCGCCGTCATGGCTATCTACGACGCTGCCCGCGCCTTTATGCGCGCGCATGGCAACGCCACGCAGTGGCCCGAGGGCACGCCTTCGGCCGAGCAACTGGCTGCCGATATTGCCGCTGGTGGCAGCTACGTGTGCGAAGTCGACGGTCGCGTGGTGGCGACGTTTGCCTTTTTACCGGGCCCGGACGAGTGCTATGACGTAATTGAGGGCGGTCAATGGCGCAGCGACGCTCCGTACGCCGTGCTGCACCGCGTGGCATCCGACGGCACCGTGCACGGTATCGCGGCCGCGATGTTTGCCTTTGCCAAGGAACGTATCGACCATCTGCGTATCGACACGCACCAAGACAACCTGCCTATGCAGGGCGCCATCGCCAAGGCCGGGTTTAAGCGCGCCGGTATCGTATATGTGTCGGACGGTACGCCGCGCGTCGCGTTTGATTGGCTGCGTGAGGCGTAAGAGCGACGCCTCATATCAATAATTCGCGCGAACGAAAATGGTCCCACCCGGGGCCATTTTCGTTCGCTGCGCTGTTTTGCAAGCCGGCTTTCGCAAGGCGCGAACCTACGAAAATCGCCGCGCGGCAACGCGGGGCGATGAGCTCGGTCGGGGGATAGGGCCCGCTTCGCCCGCCGGCCCGTAAATTGTATCATCCAGTGTGGAACGAGGACGCCCGTTGCCGCGTGCGATGGGCTTGCAATAAGAGGAGAGCCATGTCGAAGCAAGCGGTCGTTGGAATCTTGGCGCATGTCGATGCCGGCAAGACCACGCTGGCCGAGGCCATGCTGTTCAACGCGGGTCGCATTCGCAAGCGCGGCCGCGTGGACGATGGTGATTCGCATCTGGACACTGACGCGATCGAGCGCGAGCGCGGCATCACGATTTTCTCGTCGCAGGCCGTACTCGACCATGGCGATACCCACGTCATGCTCGTGGATGCACCGGGGCATGTCGATTTTTCGGCCGAGGCGGAGCGCACATTGCGCGCGCTGGACTACGCGATTTTAGTTGTGGGCGCCAACGACGGCGTGCAGGGGCACACCGAAACCCTGTGGCGCCTGCTTGCACGCTATGACATCCCGACGTTCATCTATATCAACAAAATCGATTTGGAGAATCCCGGCCGCGATGTTTTGCTGGCACAACTTGGGCAACGTCTTTCCGAGGGCTGCCTGGATGCCAACGAACTGCTGGCGGGCGGCGCCGTTCAGGAGGACGCTGCTGCGTTGGACGAGGCGGCGCTCGAGGAGTTTTTTGAAGCGGGTGAGCTTTCTGTCGCAACGCTGTCGCGCATGGTTGCCGAGCGCAAGCTCTTTCCCTGTTTTGCCGGCTCGGCGCTCAGGGACCAAGGCGTGGACGAGCTGCTGGATGGCATATGTGCGCTGATGCGTGAACAGACATGGCTCCCGGAGTTTGCCGCGCGCGTCTATCGTGTCAGCCGCGGGGATCGCGGCGAGCGCTTGGCATGGGTTAAAGTGACCGGCGGCACGCTGCACGCAAAACAGATGATTGGTGGACGTTCCGGTGCCGAGGCATGGGAGCAGAAGGTCGATCAGGTGCGCATCTATAACGGCGAAAAGTATGAGCTTGCCCAAGAAGTTGCTGCTGGCGGTATTTGTGCCGTGACGGGTCTTGCGCACGTTCGCCCAGGGGACGCCCTGGGCGCGGAACCTGCGAGCGATGCGCCCGTCATTGCGCCGGTCCTCACCTATACGGTGCTTCCAGGCGAACACGATGTCCATACGGTGTTCAAGGCATTGACTGAGTTAGCGGACGAAGATCCCATGCTCGGCGTAAGCTGGAACACGCATCTTGAACAAATACATCTGCAGCTCATGGGAGCGGTGCAGCTCGAGGTCGTGCAGCGCGTGCTGGCCGATCGTTTTGGCCTTGCGGTCGAGTTTGAGCCCGGCGGCATCCTCTATAAGGAGACCATTTCGCAGCCGGTCGAGGGCGTGGGCCACTTTGAGCCACTGCGCCACTATGCCGAGGTGCATCTGCGTCTGGAGCCGTTGCCAGCGGGTTCGGGCGTGCAGTTTGGCACCGTGACCTCGACCGACGAGCTCGATCTTAACTGGCAACGTCTGGCGCTCACCAACGCCATGGAGCGCGATCACCTGGGTGTGCTGACCGGCTCGCCCATCGCCGATGTGCGCATTACGCTCACGGGCGGCCGTGCGCATGCCAAACACACCGAGGGCGGCGACTTTCGCCAGGCCACGTACCGCGCGATTCGCCAGGGGCTCATGCAGGCGCGTGAGGCCGGCGCGGCGGTGCTGTTGGAGCCGTGGTACTCGTTCCGGCTGGAGCTGCCGTCGGGCATGCTCGGGCGGGCAATGACGGATTTTGAGCGGATGCACGCCGAGCTTTCCACGCCGGAGCTGGCGGGGGAGCGAGCCGTTCTCACAGGCGCAGGACCGGTCCGGCTGCTGCGCGGATATACGGCGGAGGTCACGTCTTATACCAGAGGGCAGGGCAAAATCTCGTATCAGCCGGCGGGCTACCGCCCGTGCGCGCAGCAGGACGAGATTGTCAAAAGAATCGGCTACGACCCGGAGCGCGATCTTCTGCATCCGACGGGCTCCGTCTTCTGCTCGCACGGCGCGGGCTTTGAGGTCAAGTGGGACGAGGTCGACCGGATGGCGCATCTGCCGCTGCTGGATTTCTCGCCGAAGCAGGAGCCGGAAAAGCCGCAGAGAATCGTCCGTTCGGTTGCGCCCGGCGGCGCGCCGGAGCTGGAAAAGGAGCTGCTGGCGATCTTTGAGCGCACCTACGGCGCCATCCGCCGCCGCGACGTGCTGCCGCAGATGATGCT
>CAJMRP010000103.1 GCA_905215765.1 uncultured bacterium | reverse complement strand
ATCTACGAAAACCAAGCAGGCGGACACGCCTTAGGTATCGATTACTTCAGTCTGAAGGTACTAACTTGACAATCTCACAGAATAGCACAGGCATACCTGCCGAAAAGGGACAGGTTTATTTTGGTAGGTTTTATCAGGGGAAACGACATTTGCCCATATAAAACCGACCAAAATAAACCTGTCCCTAAATGGCAGGCCCCGCGGTGGTTGCCGCGGGGCCTGGATTCAAGCTATTTACCCGTAGATGCGCTGGGGCTGTTCTTCACCCTTTACGGAGGCTTCGGTCACGATGACCTTGGAAACGCCCTCCTCGCTGGGCAGGTCGAACATCGTCTGCTGCAGAACGTCCTCGCAGATGGAGCGCAGGCCGCGGGCGCCGGTCTTGCGGGCGAGCGCCATGCGGGCGATCTCGTGCAGGGCGGCGTCCTCAAACTCAAGCTCAACGTCCTCGAGCTGGAACATCTTACGGTATTGACGCACCACGGCGTTCTTGGGCTCGGTCAGGATCGACACCAGGTCGTCCTCGTCAAGCGCCTGCGTCTGGGTGACGACGGGCGTACGTCCCACAAACTCGGGGATCATGCCAAAGGCGTTGAGGTCCTGCGGGAGCACCTGACGCAGCAGGTCGTTCTCGTCGACCGAGGTGGGGCCGGCAATCTCGGAGTTAAAGCCCACGCCCTTGTTGCCCACGCGGTCGGCGATGATCTTGTCCAGGCCCACAAAGGCGCCACCGCAGATGAACAGGATGTTGGTCGTGTCGATCTGCAGCAGCTCCTGCTGGGGATGCTTGCGGCCGCCGGTGGGCGGAACGCTGGCCACCGCGCCCTCAAGAATCTTAAGCAGCGCCTGCTGAACGCCCTCGCCCGAAACATCGCGGGTGATGGAGAGGTTCTCGGCCTTGCGGGCGATCTTATCGATCTCGTCCACGTAGATGATGCCCACCTGCGCGCGCTCGATATCGCCATCGGCGGCGTTGATGAGCTTGAGTAGGATGTTCTCCACGTCCTCGCCCACGTAACCGGCCTCGGTGAGCGCGGTGGCGTCGGCGATGGCAAACGGCACCTCGAGGATGCGTGCGAGCGTCTGGGCCAGCAACGTCTTGCCGGTACCGGTGGGGCCGAGCAGCAAAATATTGGACTTGGCGAGCTCCACCTCGTCCATGTCATCGTCAAACTGGGCGCCCATGCCCGATGCTTCGTCAAAGGCGGACACCGCGGCACCGCCCTCGATCACGCGACGGTAATGGTTGTACACGGCAACCGACATGGCGCGTTTGGCGTCCTCTTGACCCATGACATAGGCCGAAAGCTCGTCATAGATCTCGTGCGGCGTCGGCACGTGTGCGATGACCTGGCGGTCGTCCTCGAGCTCAAAGCCCTCGGCCTCGGGGTCAACGGCGGGCTGGGACGTAGCCTGGCCGTGGTCGTTGAGGAAACCCGGGAGATTGCCGTTGCGGGCGGCGTCCATAAAGTCCGAAGCCAGCGACTCCTCAAGGATCTCGGAGCAGGCGGCGACGCACTCGTCACAGATAAAGATATTGGTCGGGCCCTTTACGAGACGACGGACCTGGCCCTGCTCTTTTCCGCAGAAGGAGCAGCGGATGGGGTTGCCGTTCTCGTCAAAGTTGTCCTGCATGTTACCTGCCATCCTAGGCATCCTTCGCGGCGAGGTCGCGCGAGGTGACGATACGGTCGATCAGACCGTAGTCGAGGGCCTCGGCAGCGGTCAGGTAGTTGTCGCGCTCGGTATCGGCCTGGACCTTCTCGATCGGCTGGCCCGAGGCGTCGGACAGGATCTGGTTGAGCTCGCGGCGGGTCTTCTTGATCTCCTCGGCCACGATCTCGATCTCGGTCTGCTGACCCTGGGCACCGCCGCTGGGCTGGTGAATCATGACCTTGGAGTGCGGCAGGCAGAAGCGCTTGCCCTTGGCGCCGGCCGAAAGCAGCACGGCGGCCATGGACGCGGCCATACCCACGCAAATGGTGGAGACCTGCGGCTTAATGAAGTTCATGGTGTCCAGAATCGCCAGGCCAGAGTAGACCTCGCCACCGGGCGAATTGATGTAGAGCGAGATATCCTTCTCGGCATCCTGGCTCTCAAGATGCAGCAGCTGGGCAACGACCAGGTTGGCGCTGACGGAGTTGATCTCCTCGCCCAAGAAGATGATGCGGTCGTTGAGCAGGCGCGAATAGATATCGTAGCTGCGCTCGCCGCGCGGCGTCTGCTCGATAACGTATGGCACGAGGGCGGAATCGAACTTAGCGATCATACGCATCTCCATTTCTCTTACGGACCAATAATGGTTCTAGACAAACGTACGGTGCCCGCATGCTATGCATTGGCTGGCACCGTACGAAGCAACCGGATAACCGGCTTATAACTTTACCCCATCACGGGCGCATCCATGCGCTCGCGGAAAAGGTGGCGAGAATTACTCGGCGTCCTTGGCGGTCTCGTCGACCTCGGTCACCTTGGCGTTCTCGACCAGGTGATCGACGGCCTTGGAGCGACGGATGGACTCGCGGACGGCAGGCATGCGGCCATCGGCAATGAACTCGGCCTTGGAAGCCTCGACGTCCTTGACGCCGGCCTTGTCGAACTCGGCGTTGATGTCGTCCTCGGTGACCTCGATCTTGAGCTCACGGGCGAGGGCGTCGAGAGCCAGGGACTCACGGGCAACGTCGTTGGCCTGCTTGTGCAGGTCGCCGATAAACTGCTCCATGGTCAGACCGGAAGCGGGCAGCCAGGTGTCCAGCGTCATGCCGCGGGCTGCGAGGTTGGACAGGAAGTTCTGGCCAAGCTCCTCAAAGACGGACTGCTCGTAGTCGGCGTCCATCTCGTCGAGCTGCAGGCGCTCGGCGAGAGCGGAGACGCAACGGTTCTCCTTCTCGGCCGGGAGGCGGGAAGCCTTGTCCTGCTCGATCTCGAGCTTGATGGCGTCGCGCATGGCCTCGATGCTGTCGAAGCCAAAGTCGGACTTGACGAGCTCGTCGGTGAGCTCGGGGGTGTTGCGGACCTTGATGCCCTTGACGGTGACCTCGACGGTGTGGGTCTCGGCCTCCTCGCCCTCCTCGACCTCGTCAGTCCAGGTGACGGTCTTGACGTCGTCGACGTTGGCACCGATCAGGGCCTCGTTGAACTCCTTGGGGTTGCTGTCGCTACCGGCGATGAGCATACGGCCCTCGGCGGCGAAGTTGTCGGCGTTCTCGACGGCCTTGAGGTCGACGGTCACGTAGTCGTCAGCCTCGACGGCGCGACCCTCGACGTCCTCGAAGGTGGCACGGTAGTTGAGGAGCATCTCGACCTGGTTGTTGATCTCGGACTCGGTGACCTCCGCGGGAGGCATCTCGATCTCAACGGCGTCGAAGGAAGAGAGCTCAGCGGCAGGACGCAGGGAGAACTCGACGGTGTAGGTGTAGTCCTCGTGATCCTTGGCGAGGTCGAGCTCCTTGTAGTCACCGCTCTTGGTGGGGACGATGTCCAGCTCGTTGAGGACGACGGGCTCGTTGGCGGCGATCAGGTCGTTGGTGGCCTGAGCGAGGGTAGCCTCGGCGCCAAGAGCAGAGTCGATGACCGGACGGGGAGCCTTGCCGGCGCGGAAGCCCGGGAAGCGGTACTTCTTGGCGGTGTCCTTGTAGGCCTTCTTGATCGCGGCGTCGACGTCGGCGGCCGGGATGGTGACCGTAGCGGTGAGCTTGGCGTCCTTGACGTCAGAAGCGGTGATGTTCAACACGTTCCTCCTCATACTGCCCAGCTTATCTGAGGTGCTGGTACCTTTATGCAACAAAGAGTCGCGACGGCGGGAGCCGACGCAGGTGCGTTGGTGCGGGCGAAAGGACTCGAACCTTCACGGGAATCCCACCAGAACCTAAATCTGGCGCGTCTACCAATTCCGCCACGCCCGCATGAGCGCACAGACTAGGAATGATAGCAGATACGAACGGCAAGCGCACGCACACCTTTTACAGGCTCACGACCTCACCACGAGTGCGAAAGGCGGGGCGAGTTGCCCCGCCCCGCCCATTACGAGTTGTTCGCCGACCCGCTACTCCCCCAGCAGTGCTTTCTCCGGCGTAATCGGCAGCGAGCGGACCTGGTGGCCGGTGGCGTGTGCGACGGCCGAGGCCACGGCGGCGAGCGGCGTGTTGATGACGACCTCGCCGATCGACTTGGCACCAAACGGACCCGTCGGCTCGAAGCTCGGCTCAAAGGCCACGCGAATGCTGCCGATATCCAGGCGCGTGGGCAGCTTGTAGCTCATAAAGTTGCCGGTGCGCAAGCGGCCGCGGTCATCGTGCTCGACGATCTCGTAGAGCGCGTGGCCAATGCCCTGGGCAATGCCGCCCTCGGCCTGGACGCGCGCGAGCGCCTCGTTGATCACGGTGCCGCAGTCAACGGCAGCGGCGTAATCCACCACGGTCACCTTGCCAGTGGCCTTGTCGACCTCGACCTCGGCAATACCGGCCATAAACGGCGGAGGCGAAACGGGCAGGCAGGCAGAGGCGTGCGAGGTCAGCGCGTCGCCACCCTCGATGTTCTTGACACACAGGTTGGCAAAGTCGCGCAGCGTAAGGTAGCGACCGCGCTCGCGAGCGGCGCGCTCGTCGGACAGGCGCACGTACTGGCCATCGAATACCACGTCGGTGGCGTCAACGTCCCACATCTCGGCGGCCTTGGCGCAAATCTTCTCGCGCAGCTCGGTCGCGGCGTTCTTGGCTGCCAGGCCCGTCACGTAGGTACCCGAGCTCGCGTACGAGCCGGCGTCGAACGGCGACACATCGGTGTCCACGCCGCGCACCACGATGAGCGAGCTCTCCACGCCCAGCTCCTCGGCAGCAATCTGCGCCAGGATCGTGTCGACACCCATGCCGTTATCGGTGGCGCCGGTGCCGATGGTAATGAAGCCGTCCTCTTCCAGGCGCATGTCGATGCCGGCGATGTCCACGTTGGAGATACCCGAGCCCTGCATGGTGAGCGCGCAGCCCAGGGCGCGCACGCGGTCGCCCAGGTCCACGGCCAGCGGCTTGTCGCGCCAACCGATCATGTCCATCGCACGCAGCAGGCAGCGGTCGAGCGCGCAGGCGTTGAGCTTCTCGTTGTAGTACTGCGGCATGGTCTCGCCCTCACGCACGATGTTCTTAAGGCGCAGGTCGGCGGGGTCCATGTGCAGCATGTCGGCGAGCTCGTTGACGGCGCTCTCCACGGCAAACTGGCCCTGGGTGGCACCGTAGCCACGATACGCGCCGCCGCGGTTGGTATTGGTGTAGACGGCGTCCCACCTAAAGCGGCTCGCCTTCACATGGTTGTAGATGGGCAGGCTCTTGTGGCCCGACAGGCCGATCGTCGTGGTGGCGTGCTCGCCGTACGCGCCGGCGTTGGACAGCGTGTGCAAGTCGATGGCCGTGATGGTGCCGTCGTTCATGGCGCCCAGCTTGACGGTCATCTGCATCTGGTGGCGCGAGTTGCCCGCGGTGATGGTCTCCTCACGGGTGTAGCAGCAATAGCTCGGACGGCCAGTCTGCTGGGTCACGAACGCCACGAAGATCTCGCAGCAGCCCGTCTGCTTGGAGCCAAAGCCGCCACCGATGCGCGGCTTAATGACCTGCACCTGCGACTGCGGAATGTCGAGCGACTGCGCGACCATACGGCGCACGTGGAAGGGCACCTGCGTAGAGGTGGTCACCGAGATGCGGCCGAACGCGTCGGTCGTCGCGAAGGCGCGGAAGGTCTCCATGGGCGCGGTCTGCGTGGCCTGGCTGGTGTAAGTGCGCTCAAAGACGATGTCGCTCTGGGCGAAGGCCTCGTCCAGGTCGCCATAATCGCTGGTACCGCTGCACACCAGGTTGCGAGCAACGTCGCCGCCCTGCGGGAACATAAAGGTCACGTCGCCCTCGGGGTGGACCACGATGTCGTTATCGAGTGCCTGGGTAAAGTCGAGCAGGGGCTCAAGCACCTCGTAGTCGACCTTGATGAGCTTGAGTGCCTTGTCGGCGGCTTCCTCGGTCTCGGCGGCGACGATCGCCACCTCCTCGTTTTGATAGCGCACGAGGTTCTCGAGGATCAGGCGGTCGTAGGGACTCGGCTGCGGATAGCTCTGGCCGGCGATGGTGAAGCGACGCTTGGGCACGTCCTCGTAGGTGTAGACGCCCACGACGCCGGGCACCTTCAGGGCGCGAGACGTGTCGATGGAGCGGATCTTGGCACGGGCATAGGGGCTGCGCTTGAGCTTGACGATCAGGGCGCCGGCGGGCACAAGGTCACCCGTGTAGACGGGACGACCCTCGAGCAGGGCCTTCGAGTCCTTCTTGGGCTGCTTGTGAGTGATCTGCTTGTAGGAGACACCGTCGCAGCTGGTGTCGTTGACCGGCAGCTCGGGCATCTCAAAGCCCACCTGCACGCCGGACTCATTGAGAAAGCGGACGATGGCGCGCAGCTGACTCTCGTAGCCGCTGCAACGGCAGAGGTTGCCGGCGAGCTGGCGAGAGAGCTCCTCGCGCGTGGCGACGAGGCTCGGGTCCTCCTTGGCGGCGCGGGCAAGCGCCAGCACGTTCATGATAAGGCCGGGGGCGCAAAAACCGCACTGCTCGGCGCCTTCGGCTGCCATAGCGCGGGCAAGCGCCTCGGACTCGGCCTTAAGGCCCTCAAGCGTGGTGATGGTGCGGCCCTCAACACGGGCGGCGGGAACCGAGCAACTCAGCACCGGATCGCCGTCGAGCCATACCGTGCACAGGCCGCAGTTGGTGGTCTCGCAGGCACAGCGCACCGACGCGCAACCCTGCTCGCGCAGAAGCGCAAAGAGCATGGTGTCGGGGGCAATCTGAACCTTGACCTTGCGGCCGTTGAGCGTAAAGGAAAGATCGATGAGTTTGGCAGCCATTAGCGCACCTCGTTAGAATCGACGCCGGGCACGCGGCGGCAGGAATACTCGTCCGTGGCAAACTTAGGGATCTGCACGCACTCGAGCTCGCGGGCAAGCGCGGCCGAAAGCTCGATGCCGGCGGCGCGGCGCACGGCTCGACCGGATATGACAATCGACCTGCAGAGAGGAGGCGTCAAATGAA
>CAJMRP010000102.1 GCA_905215765.1 uncultured bacterium | reverse complement strand
GCCTGAGACATATTAAGGTTGTCGCGAGTTCCGCACGAACAGGAGAGCACTTAATGTGCTCTCCGTCGTGAGCAGGACTGTAGAGCAGCAACCTTAATATGTCTCAGGCCCGCCCCCTCCGCCGCACACTGGGAACGCCACGTTGATGTCTGCTAAACCTTGCTCGCTCAGGCTAATGACTTTGTTGGGGATCGATAATTTGCCGCAAGGTGAACTTGCATTGGAGCGTATCGTCCTCTTCTCGCGCATCGTCAAAATCGAAGATCATGATGGCGCAGTTGGGGAGTTTTGTTGGGAGCTCGAAGCCCTCTGGGGCTGCAGCTTTGATGAATTGGCGGCTGGCGCTGCCGTGGCTTACTGCTAGGAGGGTTTCGATGCCCTCGGCGCCCATGAGATTGGTGAGGGTGCCCACCATGCGCTCCTGCAGGGCATGGCTTCCTTCTCCGCCAAATGGGATCAGGTCCTCGCCGGGGTCCCAGACGTCGGTGGGTAGGGCGTCGTGGGGGCCTTCTTCGAAGGTGCCGTAGCTGCGCTCGATGATGCCTTCGCAGGGCTCGACTGCTGCATCCCGGCCGAGGAGTTCGGTTGCGACGAGACTTGCCGTGTCCATGGCTCGGCCTAAGGGCGAAGAGACCACTTTATCGGGGACGACGTCGTGGGCCTTGAGCCATGCGGCTGCCATTCCCGCTTGTTTGCGGCCCAGGTCGGTCAACGGTGAATCGCAGCGGCCCTGGACCAGCTTTTTGACGTTGAACTCCGTCTGACCGTGGCGGAGTAGGTATAGGCGCTTCATGCTCTCCCCTTCTGCATAACTTGCTTTTTCGGCACAGCCCTACTCGTGGGTATGGCCTACGTAGTCCTCGTCAATCGTGATCTTGGCGACCGACTTGGGATATTCCGATTCGACCCGTTTCGCCAACGCGCGCTTCAGGTCCTCGGCGCTCATCGCCAAATCCGAGGGACGTACGCAGTCAAAGATCACGTTGGTGTGCGTGGGGCCCGGAACACAGCGTAGGTCGTGGATCGAGAGGCGGCTATCAATCTCTTGAGCCATAGCGTTGATGCGCAGACGCATGCTCGCCACCTTTGGATCGTCGGTCACGATGGGATCGTAATGGAGCGTGACGATCATGCCGTCCTCGTCCCTAAACGACTGCTCAATGTTATCGAGCGTGTCGTGACTTTCCAGCGGACTGACCTCGGCCGCCATCTCGGCATGCGCGCTTGCGAACTTCCTGCCCGGGCCGTAGTCGTGAACCATCAAATCGTGAACGCCCAAAACGCCGGGATAGCTCATGATCTTGTCTCGAATGTGCTTGACCAGCTTAGGATCAGGCGACTGACCCAAAAGCGGGCTCACCGTATCTTGAATAAGTTCAAAGCCGCTCCAGCCAATATAGGCGCCAACGGCAAGGCCGACCCATGCGTCAAGATTGATGTGCGTCACCTGCGAAACAATTGCGCACGCCAGCACGGCGCCCGTGGCAAGAACATCGTTCTTGGAATCCTGGGCAGTCGCATGCAGTGTCTCGGACTCGATACGGTCGCCGAGCTTTTGGTTGAGCGCCGCCATCCACAGCTTAACAACCATCGAAAGCGCCAGGACTGCCACCAGGGCAAGCGAGAACTCGACAGGTTCGGGGTGGATGATGCGCTCAAACGAGGACTTCACCAGTTCAAGGCCAATGAGAAGCACGAGCGCCGCCACGACAAGACCCGAGAGGTACTCGTAGCGACCATGGCCGTATGGATGCTCGGGGTCGGCGGGCTTGCTCGCCAGCTTAAAACCCAGCACGCTCACGATATTCGAGCTGGCATCGGACAGGTTGTTCATGGCATCTGCCACGATCGAAACCGATCCCGACAGCACGCCAATTACGCCCTTCGCAGCGCATAGTGCCACATTGGCGAGAATACACACCACGCCCGTCAACGTGCCCACGCGCGCACGGTCGCCCTGCGCACGCTTAACAATCCACTCGACCATCTACATCCGCCCCCACGGTACTACCTATATATCTATTGCTCAAACGGATTGTAGTGTAGCCACTTTGTCCCCCAGATACAAAAAGGCCGCAACCCACACGGGCTACGACCTTGGAGCATGGCAAAGGAATCCCCCTTTAGTCGCACGGGTTTATGCGCTTGCTTCAGCAGCGCTCGCCACTGTTTCGGGCAAATCGGCTCCGTCCTCCGTCGCCTGTTCCTTCGTCGGCACCACACCAAAGCAGTAGCTCAGCGCCGCAGACACCGCAAATGCCGTGCCGCCGGCAGCGCAGCACCACAGCAGGTTCGAGATGCCGCCCGTGGCAAAGCCAATGACCATGAGGACATTCGTCATGCCGATGGTATAGGCCGTAACGTGGCCCACGGCCGCAACAAGGCCTCCGACGGCGCCGCCAATGGCCATGCACGTCAGGCACCTGCCATATTTAAAGCCGCAACCGTACAGCGCCGGCTCGCTTACGCCGCCAAGAACACCCGAGATTGAATAGCCCAGCATGAGCGCCTTCTCGTCCTTATCCGCAACGCGGAGCGACGCGCCAAAGGGCATGCCCCAAACGGCGAACGTCGCCATCGTCGCGGCGATCAGGATGCACGAATCCGTTCCCACACTCATGAACTGCGCGTAGGCAAGCGATAGGACAACGTTGCTGACGCCGGCGATCTTTAGGAACTCCCAGCCCGCGGCAAGCCCCATGAGCGTGAGCAGCGACACGATGCCACCGGAATTGCCAAGCATAAACATAAGCTGGCCCAACAGCATGCCCAGATAGCTGCCCGCCGGCGCCGTAATACACAGCGAAACCGGAACCATGACAAGCATGGTCGCAAACGGAACGAACGAAAACGCCACGGCCTTAGGGATAACGCGCTTAAAGAAACACTCCACTCGCCATAGCACGGGCACCGAGATGAGAACCGGAATAACAGTCGTCGTGTAATCGTTGACCGGCGCGGGAAGCAGACCATACACGGAAGTCATCGATGCCCCCGTCGTCGATGCGGCATCGACGAGCTTAAGCAGATCGGGTGCAATCAATACGCCGCCCAGCATCATGCCCAGCTGCTCCGAGCAACCGAGCTGGCGGGCGGCCGCCCAACCAAGATAAATGGGCAAAAAGTAGTAGCCGGCGTTATAGAGCCAACTGTAGAACAGGCGATAGATTTCGGAATCGGCAGACCACAGGCCCAGCATGCCTTCGCCCATAATGACGGCGACGGTGCGGAACAACGCCGCGCAGACAATAAAGGGCAGCGCCGACATCATGCTTTTGGACAGATAGTCCACCACAGCCATGGCGTTTGATGAAACCGTCGTTGCAAACGTGGTGTTAGAAACTTGTGACATGGAACGCCTTTCCCAATGTGACATGCGGGCTGTCCCTTTGTCACATCGTGCGGTACTGACCGATTGCGCGGTACTTTTCGTAACGGAGGTTTGCGAGAGTCGCGTCGTCGAGCCGCCCAAGCGTATCGAAGGCATCAAATGCCGAGGACATGACGGCACCGGCGATCTCCTCATGCGACAGGCCCCTATCGTCAACAATGCCGTCGATGATGCCGAGCCCCAACAGATCGGGAGCCGTGAGCTTAAGCGCCTCGGCGGCCTCATTCGCGCGCTCGGTATCCTTCCACAGGATCGACGCACAGGCCTCGGGGCTCACGACCGAATAGGCCGAGCTCGAGAGCATCAGGATGCGGTCGGCCACGGACAGCGCCAGCGCGCCGCCAGAGCCGCCTTCGCCCGTCACCACCGAGACAATCGGTGTCTTAAGACCGCTCATCTCCATGAGATTCTGGGCAATCGCCTCGCCCTGGCCGCGCTCCTCGGCACCGATGCCGCAAAACGCGCCCGAAGTATCGACCAGGCACAGAACCGGTCGACCAAACTTTTCGGCCTGGCGCATCAGGCGACGCGCTTTGCGGTAGCCCTCGGGATGCGCCATGCCAAAGTTGCGGCGCATACGCTCTTTGGTCGTGGTGCCGCGCTCGATGGCGATAACCGTCACGGGTCGTCCGTCCTTCCAGCCGATGCCGCCCACCACGGCAGCATCGTCGCCAAAGTAACGGTCGCCGTGCAGCTCCACAAATCCATCCAGGCCCAGCGAGATCATCTCGCCCGCCGTGGCGCGATCTGCCGAGCGGGTCTGCTTGACAATCTCGAGCGCGGTTTTTGGTGCGGTCGAGCGCTTGAACAAGTGTCCCAGCTTTTTGCCGCGACGACCCGTATGCACGATCTCATGCGGTGCCCCCAGGCCGGGCGCGTGCCCTTCGTGCAGTGCCAGCAGCTCGCCTACCGTGAGCGCAATCTCGCCACGCGGAACAACGGCATCGCAAAAGCCGTGCTCCAGCAAAAACTCGGAGCGCTGGAATCCCTTGGGCAGGCGCTTGTGCATGTTCTGCTCGATCACGCGCGGGCCGGCAAATGCCGTCAGGGCATCGGGCTCGGCCAGGATAATATCGCCCTCCATGGCAAAGCTCGCGGTTACGCCTCCGGTCGTGGGATCAGTGAGCACCGTGATATACAGGCCGCCCACCTCGCTATGGCGCCTAACCGCCGCAGAAATCTTGGCCATCTGCATAAGCGATGTCACGCCCTCTTGCATGCGTGCACCGCCCGAAACGGTAAAGCCGACAACTGGCAATCCAAGCTCGGTCGCTCGCTCAAATGTGCGACAGATCTTCTCGCCCACCACGGAACCCATCGAGCCCATCATAAAGTTGGCGTCCATAAAGAAGAGCGCCGCATCGCAACCGCAGATTTTGCCCCTGCCGCACACAACGGCATCGCGCTCGCCCGAACGCTCGCTCACGCTCTTGAGTTTGTCGGCATAGCCAGGAAACGAGAGGAAGTCCTCCGACGCCAGATTGGCATCCCATTCCTCAAACGTGCCCTCGTCGACCGTCATGCGCGTGCGCGCGCGACCGCTCACGCGAAAGTGTTTGCCGCAACGAGGGCAGACCTCGAGATTGTCGTGCAGGCGCGCCTCATCGATCACACGGCGGCACTCCGGGCACTTGATAAACACGTGGCGTGCGGGAAACTCGGCGCACGACTCGGTTATCGGTCCCTCGAGGACGTTGACCGTCTTCGCTTTTCTATTCATCAGCATAGAGATGCCCCATCAGATCGGTGTGATACATGCCCGACAAGAACTCGTCGTTTGCCAGCACGTCGAGCTGAAGCTCGCTGTTTTCGCTCACGCCCTCAATCACGAGCTCGCCCAGGGCCGAGCGCATCTTGCGAATGGCGCCGTCACGCGTGGGCGCACACACGATGAGCTTGCCAAGCATGGAGTCGTAGTACGGCGGAACTTTCGCACCGGTAAACATGGCGGAATCCCAGCGCACGCGCGGACCACCCGGCACACGCAACGCGGTGACCGTTCCGCATGACGGCAGAAAGTCCGGCGTTTCGGCATTGATGCGGCACTCCATGGCGTGGTTGCGGACCGGCATGTCCTCCTGCTCAAAGGGCAGAGGCTGGCCGGCTGCCACGCGCAGCTGCCACTTGACCAGGTCGGTATCGGTCACAAACTCCGTAACCGGATGCTCCACCTGCAAGCGCGTGTTCATTTCCATAAAGTAGAAATTGCCGTCGTCCGAATACAGGAACTCGATGGTACCGGCTCCTTCGTAGCCGACGGCACGAGCCAGGTCACGCGCTGCCTTGTGCATGCGAGCACGAATGTCGTCGTGTCCGTCGAGGCACGGCGCGGGGCTCTCCTCGATCAGCTTTTGGTTGCGCCGCTGCACCGAGCACTCGCGCTCGCCGAGCGAAAACACATGGCCCTGCTTATCGGCCATAATCTGCACCTCAACGTGATGCGCCGGCACGACGAACTTCTCCATGTAGCACTCGCCGTCGCCAAAAACGGCCTCGCCCTCGGCACGCGCCTCGATGAACGCCTTTGCCGCATCTTCCACGCGCTCGACCTTGCGAATGCCGCGACCGCCACCGCCCGCGCGCGCCTTAATGAGCACGGGACAGCCAATGCGCTCGGCCTCGGCCGTCGCCTCCTCGGGACTTTTGAGCAAATCGCAGCCCGGCACGATGGGCACGCCCGCCGCGGCAGCCGTTCGGCGTGCGGCGTCCTTGTCGCCCATGCTGTCGATCACCTCGGCAGAAGGACCGACAAAAGCCAGGCCATACTTGTCGCAGTCGCGTACAAAGCTCGCCTTCTCGGAAAAGAAGCCGTACCCAGGATGGATCGCCTTTGCGCCCGACTTTACGGCACAGGTGAGCACGGCATCGTCGTTGAGGTAGCTCTCGGCAAGACGCGGGCCGCCGATGCAATACGCCTCGTCGGCAAGTTGCACGTGCAGCGCGTCCGCATCGGCCGTGGAATAGACGGCGACGGTTTTGATGCCCATATCGCGGCACGCGCGAATAACACGGACCGCGACTTCGCCGCGGTTGGCGATGAGCACTTTGTCGAACATGAAGCCTTCCTTAACTTTCGTGCATGAGTGCAAAAGACATATCGGCGCGGCAGCAAACCTCACCGTTGACGCTCGCAGTACCCGTCGCAAAGCGGAACGGCCCGCGCGCACGCGTGATGGTGCACACCAGATCCACCGTGTCGCCCGGGCGCACCGGACGCTTAAAGCGCACCTTGTCCAGACTCGTGTAGAACGGCGTCGCGCCGCGCGCCTCCTCATCGCCCATCAGCAGCACGCAGCAGTTTTGGGCGAGCATCTCGCACTGGATCACGCCGGGGACCACCGGGTTTCCCGGAAAATGCCCCTGCAAAAAGTACTCGTCGCCCGTAATCGTGATCTTGCCGTGGGCCTCGTCGCCCACCAGCTCGGCTTCGTCGAGCAAAAGCATCGGCTCGCGATGCGGCAACAGTTCTTTAAGCTCTTCTTTGTTCATGGATATCACCTATCCGATCCTCATGAGGCAGCTGCCAAACTCCACGAGGTCGCCGTCGGCCACGCAGATCTCGAGCACCTCACCGTCTGCCTCAGCCGTCACCTCGTTGAGAACCTTCATGGCCTCGATGATGCAGAGGGTCTCGCCGGCCTTGACCATGGAGCCCACGTGCACAAACGGCTCGTCGCCCGGCGCCGGGGCAGCATAGAAAACGCCGACCATGGGAGCGGTTACCTCGGTGCCCTTGGGCTCCGGTGCGGCGACAGGCGCCTGCGCGGCGGGCTCC
>CAJMRP010000101.1 GCA_905215765.1 uncultured bacterium | reverse complement strand
AAAACCGTTTGGCCTGTATAAGGTCACGAGGGTTCGAATCCCTCCTCCTCCGCCAGTTTGAATTTCGAGCTTCCAGCGATGGAAGCTTTTTTGTTATCGGGCCCGCCCCGTGCAAAAGCAGGAGGAGGGGTTCGAACCCGTAGAGGTGCGGAGCTGGGCAAACGCGTGAGCGTTTGCAGCGCAGCACGCAAGGCGCGAAGGCGCCGCAGCGCTCCCGGCGCGGAAGCGCCAGGGACATCCCTCCTCCTCCGCCAGTTTGTTTGTGTTCCCGTTGCGTTAAAGGCCTTCGACGGGGCGATCGTCTTCAAACCACATATCATCAAGGTTTCCCTCGCCGGTCATGGCGTCGGGCGGGCAGATGGCGTATGTTCCCGTGGCCTGGACGGCTACCTTGCCATCGGGTGTTAGGATTTCACCCTCTCCTTCAAACGTGCGGCGCGTGATTTTAGTGCAGCGGCCATGGCATTCCAGGAGTGTTCCATAGGGAAGTGGCCTGCGATACTTGAGGGAAAGGGAAATGGTGACGCCCCAGATATCGGGGTGTTTCATCTGAACAGCACGCCCGATCACCTCGTCAAGTACCGCTGCTGAGATTCCTCCGTGCACGCGGTCGGGGTAG
Organism: uncultured bacterium; assembly: GCA_905215765.1. Classification (GTDB taxonomy): domain Bacteria; phylum Actinomycetota; class Coriobacteriia; order Coriobacteriales; family Coriobacteriaceae; genus Collinsella. The sequence continues at coordinate 6,638 of CAJMRP010000101.1, read as the reverse complement.
CTTTGATGTATCTCTTGCGGTGTGAAATAGCACACGACTTCATCTTGCTCGGGGTGCTCCACAATCTGAGCGTGGAGGGAGAAAGGATTGTCCTTGCCGCAGACAAGGCACATGGAAGAGATATTTTGGTTCTTGCATTCGCAGGTGTCGTTGCAAGAGCATGCGGATGAGGTGTCGGTGTCCGGTTGCATGGAATCTCCTTACGTTGATTGATTAACAAACAGTGTAATACGGTGTTGAGCCCGGCATATCAAAAGTCCTTGAGTGCTTTTTAAGAAATATGAGCCAAGGCTTTCGGAACCTTTATGCGCAATGAGCTGCATGTCTACAGCCTTGACCTGGGGTTGTTTGATTTTGGGTGAGAGTCTACGGAATAAAATGGTCGATTTTTTGCCATATCTGTTTGAAGGGGCGTATATGGCCATGGCATGCTTTGCCCAAGCTCTCCCGAAGGCAGCATAAAGGGCAAGAAGGCTGTTCCGGGTTGTCCTTCGGGAGGCGTTCGTATAACGCGGTTATGTAGAGCTCATGAGGTTCTAGCTGCGAAGATGCGCACGTGCAGAAGATGATCTAGCATAATCAAGTCTTTTCCTGCCCCGGGCGCACCTTCACGACCCGGAGCCTTATGCCCAGAGGAGGTGACCAAATGAAGGCTTATGAACTGCTGTTCTTCGTCGACCCCACTCTCGACGCCGAGACTCGTCTCGCTGTCATGAAGCGCATCGATACCACGATCGCCGAGGGTAATGGCAAGGTCGACAACGTTGACGAGTGGGGCAAGCGCAAGCTCGCCTACGAGATCAACGACCTCACCGATGGTGACTACACCCTCATCAACTTCCACGCAGATCCTACCCAGATCGCCGAGCTTGATCGCGTCCTGCGCATCACCGACGCTGTGGTCCGCCACATGATCGTCCGTCGCGACGACCAGGAGTAAGACTGTCGTTTTGGACTGGGCTTGTGCCCCAAGAGGAGAGTAGTGAGTTATGAGCATCAATCGAGTGAACATCACCGGTAACCTCACCCGCGATCCCGAGCTGCGCGCCACCGCCGGCGGAACCCAGGTTCTGTCCTTTGGCGTCGCCGTGAACGATCGTCGCCGCAACGCGCAGACTGGCGAGTGGGAGGACTATCCCAACTTTGTCGACTGCACCATGTTCGGCACCCGCGCCGAGGCCGTGAGCCGTTTCCTGGCAAAGGGAAACAAGGTCGCGATCGAGGGCAAGCTGCGCTACAGCTCTTGGGAGCGCGACGGCCAGCGCCGGAGCAAGCTTGAGGTCATCGTCGATGAGATCGAGTTTATGAGCTCCCGTGGTGGCCAGGGTGGCTACGATCAGGGCGGTTACGCCCCCGCAGCTCCCGCGCCCGCAGCACGTCCTGCCGCACCGGTGGCTACGCCGCCCGCGGTCGACGTCTACGATGAGGACATCCCGTTCTAAGGGTTGTTCACCTATTTTTGAGTGAGAGGCGGCTTCGGTTCGCCGAAGTTGCCAAATGAAAGGTATTTTGACATGGCTAATGATTTTTCTGCACGTCAGCCGCGTCGTAAGTACTGCCAGTTCTGCAAGGAGAACACTGAGTTCATCGACTATAAGGACACTCAGCTTCTCCGTAAGTACATGACCGACCGTGGCAAGATCAAGCCCCGTCGCGTCACTGGCGCTTGCACGCAGCATCAGCATGACATCGCCAACGCCATCAAGCGCGCCCGCGAGATGGCTCTCCTGCCGTATACCGTCCCCGTGGTTTCCTCTCGTGGCAACCGCGACCGCGGCTAAGAAGGGAGACACATCATGAAGGTTATTCTTCTCGATGAGATCAAGGGCAAGGGCGGCGAGGGTGACGTCGTAGAGGTCGCTCAGGGTTACGCTGAGAACTTCCTGTTCCCCAAGAAGCTCGCTGTTGCCGCCACCAAGGGCAACCTCAAGCAGCTTGACGAGCGTCGCAACAACATCGCCAAGCGCGAGGCCGTCCGTCTGGCTACCGCCAACGAGACCAAGGCTGCCTTCGAGGGCAAGACGGTCACCGTTGACGTCAAGGTCGGCGACGAGGGCATCCTCTTTGGCTCCGTTACCGCCGCTATGATCGCTGATGCCATCAAGGCTCAGCTCGGTATGGACATCGACCGTAAGCGCGTCGAGCTCGGTAAGCCCATCAAGGTTGCCGGTGCCCACACCGTTGCCATCTCGCTGTACCGCGAGATCAAGGCCGAGGTTGTCGTTCTCGTCGGCGTTACCGCCGAGGAGCTCGCTGCCGAGGCTGAGGTCGAGGAGGCCGCTGAGGTCGCCGAGGCCGAGACCGCCGAGGTCGAGACTGAGGCTGCTGCCGAGTAGCATTTGCTGCAACGCAACAATCTTGTTCTAAGAAGGGCGCTCTGGGAAACCAGGGCGCCCTTTTGTTTTTTTGCGCTGAGTGAGTGTCATAGTGAACGTCGCGTCGAAGTCCTGTGTACAGGACCGTTCATCCGTTTGGTTCGGTGATGATTGGCCGCGTGCGGCGTGTTTTGGGACCGTGGATGATACTATGGATGCTCGCAAGCGATATGAATGAGGATGCTCATGGCATATGACGATAGGGAGACCGGGCTGACGGTTGAGGACCGCGGCTCAAAGTTGGGTCTTCCCCAAAACCAAGATGCAGAGGCCAATGTACTGGCCGCTATGCTGCTATCGCCCGAGGTGGTCGAGGAGGCCCAGGTCGAGCTGCAGCCCGATGACTTCTACCGGCCCATTCATAAGACCATCTATACCGCGATGGTCGATATGTACAACAGCCGCATTCCCATCGACTCCATCTCGCTGATCGATTACCTGCGAAGCATCAACAAGCTCGATGCCGTGGGCGGCGAAGCGTACATTTTGGAGTTGATGGGTCAGACCCTGTCGCTCGTCAACTGGCAGCACCATGCCGCCATCGTTCGCCGCGATTCGATGCTGCGTGAGCTGATCGGCGCCACCAACGAGATCAACGCGCTGGCATATAACGCCCCCACCGACACCAAAGAGGTTGTCGAGCTGGCCGAGAGCAAGCTGCTCAAGGTCACGGCACGCGAGGTCAAGTCGAGCTACAAGACGCTGACCGAGTTTATGGTCGAGGCCTATAACGAGGCCGAGGAAGTGTGCCAGGCCGGTGGCCAGGCTGCGGGCGTGCCCACGGGCTTCCCGTCGCTCGACCGCATGCTCATGGGTTTTCGCGAAGGCCAGCTCATCATCATCGGTGCCCGTCCTGCCGTGGGTAAGACGTCGTTCGCTCTGAATCTGGCGCTCAACGCTGCCGCTGCTGGTTATACCGTCGGCTTCTTCTCGCTGGAGATGTCGGGCAAGGAAATTGCCCAGCGTCTGATTTGCGCCTACGCCATGATCTCGATCAGTGACTTCCGCATGGGCCGCATCAGCCCCGAGCAGTGGGCCAATATCAACGAGGCCACGCAGACCTTGTCCAAGCTCGATATTCTGATTGACGATACGCCCGGCACCACAGTGACCGAGATTCGCGCCAAGAGCCGCCGCATGCTCCATAACAAGGAGAAGGCAATCATCATCCTGGACTACCTGCAGCTGGTGAGTCCTCCGCCGGGCCGTCGTTCCGAGAGCCGTACCGTCGAGGTTTCGGAGATGTCGCGTGGTTTGAAGATCATGGCCAAGGAGCTCAAGATCCCGCTCATCGCGCTGTCGCAGCTCTCACGTCAGGTCGAATCCCGTACCGGCAAGCGCCCGCAGCTTTCCGACCTTCGTGAATCGGGCTCCATCGAGCAGGACGCCGATATCGTTATGTTCTTGGACCGTTCCGCCGACGAGGCCGAGGCCTCGCGCGACGATCGACCCGACGAGGGCGTTACGCGTATCGTCGTGGCCAAGAACCGTTCGGGCCCGATCGGCGACGTCGACCTGATGTTCCTGCCGGCATCCACCAAGTTCTATGAGCTTGATGGGGCGCATGCCGAGGAGTAGGACAGGCGCCCGTTGCACGGGTATACTGGGAATGTTTTGTGCTTCTGCGTGCCGGCGTGGTGCGTAGACAGTCCATGAATGTAAGGAGTAAACATGCCGTCAACCGTTTTGGTCGGTGCCCAGTGGGGCGATGAGGGCAAGGGTAAGATTTGCGATCTGGTCGCCGGCGACTTCGATGCCGTCGTGCGCTACTCGGGCGGCAACAACGCCGGTCACACCATCGTCGTCAACGGCAAGAAGTACGGCCTGCACCAGGTGCCCTCCGGCATCATGTATTCCGACCACGCGTCGGTGATCGGTAACGGCTGCGTCGTCAACCCCAAGGTTGTCCTTGAGGAGATCGACATGTTCGAGGCCGACGGCATCACCACCAAGAACCTCAAGATTAGCGGAAACGCGCATGTCATCATGCCGTACCACATTGATCTGGATGGCGCCTTTGAGCAGAAGCTCGGCAAGAAGAACATCGGTACCACCAAGCGCGGTATCGGTCCGTGCTATCAGGACAAGATGGCCCGCATTGGTCTGCGCATGCAGGACTTGCTGGACGAGACGCTGTTCCGCGACAAGCTGGAGACCGCTCTCGCCCGCGTGAACCCCGAGCTCGAGCTCATCTACAATCTGCCCACCTACACCGTGGACCAGATTTGCGACGAGTACCTGCCGATGGCCGAGCGCCTGCGTCCCTACATCACCGAGACGAGTCTGCTGCTCAACAACATGATTGACGAGGGCAAGGACCTGCTGTTTGAGGGCGCCCAGGCGACGCTGCTCGACATCGACCACGGTACCTATCCGTACGTGACGTCTTCCAACTGCACCGCCGGCGGCGCCATCACCGGCTCCGGCGTCGGTATGAAGAACGTCGACCGCGTACTGGGCGTCATGAAGGCCTATATCACCCGCGTCGGTTCGGGCCCCATGCCCACCGAGCTTTCCTATGAGTCCGAGGCCGGTCACACGCTGACCGAGGAGGGCTACGAGTACGGCGTGACCACCGGTCGCCGTCGTCGCTGCGGCTGGTTCGACGGCCCCATCGCCAACTACGCCTCGCGCGTCAACGGCCTCACCGATATCGCCATGACCAAGCTCGACGTGCTTTCGGCTTTCGACACCATCAAGGTGTGCGTGGCCTACGACGTCGATGGTGAGCGCTATACCAGCGTGCCCGAGCATCAGGTTCGCTTTGAGCACGCCAAGCCCATCTACGAGGAGCTTCCTGGCTGGAAGTGCGATATCACCGGCTGCCGCAGCTTTGAGGAGCTGCCGCAGGAGGCTCAGGACTACGTGGCGTTTATCGAGGATCTGGCACACACCCGCGTGACGTTCATTGGCGTTGGCGCTGGTCGCGAGCAGATCATCAACCGATTCTGGAAGTAATCGGGACTATTTGGTTATTGCGATATACCCCTTTGCAGCCCGGACGGGCGGCCGAGGGGTATATTTGCTTGCAAAGGGCTCGCGCGGAGCGGGCCGTTCATCCATAGAGGAGGCACCCTTGAAGGCGGACACTCAAACCATCGACATCCTGTTGTTGGGCAGCGGCGGCCGTGAGCATGCTTTGGCAGCTAAGCTCGCAGCATCACCGCGCGCCGGCAAGCTCTACATCGCGCCGGGTAACGGCGGCACCGCGAGCTGCGGCGAGAACGTTGTTCTCGACGACTGCGATCCTGCGGCCGTGGCGGCGTTTGCGCAGAGCCACGGATGCGGACTCGTGGTAATTGGCCCCGAGGCTCCGCTCGTGGCGGGCGTGGCCGACGCCGTGCGCGCGGCGGGAATTCCCTGCTTTGGCCCGGGTGCCGAGGGCGCCCAGATGGAGGGCTCCAAGCTGTTCTCCAAGCAGCTCATGGAGCGTGCGGGCATTCCGACGGCGGCCTATGGTTCGTTTACCGACGAGGCTTCGGCTCTCGCCTACGTGCGCGAGCAGCGCCACAGCCGTCTGCCCGTGTATGCCGACAGCATTGACAATGTGATCGGCATCCTGCAGATCCGCAAATACATCAAGGCGTGCATTGCCGCCGGCGGCAAGGCCGTGGACGTGCGCCCCCTGCTCGACGAGCCCGTGTTCGTGCACCAGAGCACCCTCATCGCCGAGGTGCTGCCAGAGCTGAGCAGCCGCAAGGCAAACCTCGCCATCGTCACCGACAACTACGGCGGCACGCTCGGCATCGTGACCGTGGAGGACATCGTCGAGGAGCTCGTCGGCGAGATCTGGGATGAGGACGACGTGGTCGAGGAGTCGTTCGTGCCGCTCGGCGGCGGCCGCTACGAGGTCGATGCCGAGATGACCGTCGGCGAGGTGTTCGACCGGCTCGACTACACCGACCCCGAGGACGACGAGGAGCTGCGCTACAAGCTGCTCGGCGAGTGGACGTATGAGCAGTTTTCCTACATCCCGCGCGAGCGGGAGGGCTTCCGCTATCACCGGCTCGACGTGCGCATTTCCGACATGAAGCAAAAGCGCATCGTCAAGCTCGTCGTGCGCCTGCTGCCGGAGGAGACCGACGAGGCTGCCCCCGCGGACGCCGCCCCGGAGAAAGGGGGCGAGCCGGCATGAGCATCGTGTGGTATTTTGCCGCGCTCGTCGTGCTGATCGCGCTGTCGGCGTTCTTCTCCGCGTCGGAAATGTCCAGCACCTCCAATAGCGCGTTAGGATATTTCTTGCTTGCTATATATTCCCGGCAG
>CAJMRP010000100.1 GCA_905215765.1 uncultured bacterium | reverse complement strand
TGGAGGGGTCTGGTCCCCTGTGGCCGCCACGCCCTGTCCACGTTCAGAGGGGAAATAGACGCCTCGCATGTTGAAGTACACGCTCAAACGTATAGGCGCGATGGTTCCGGTGATGCTCATCATCTCGGTCGTCGTGTTTTTGATTATCTATCTCACACCGGGTGACCCGGCTTCTTCGATGCTCGGCATGGAGGCTTCGGCCGACCAGATCGAGCGCGTCAACGATAGCCTGGGGCTCAACGAGCCGTTGCCGCAGCGCTACGTTGAGTGGATGGGCGGCGTGCTTACCGGCGACCTGGGCGATTCGTATTTTATGCGCCAGCCCGTCACGCAGGCGATCGCCGAGCACTTTGGCCCCACGCTATCGCTCGCGCTTCTGGCGCAGCTCATCGCGCTGTTGATTGCGCTGCCCTGCGGCGTCGTCGCTGCCCTCAAACATGGGTCGCGCACTGACGCGGTCTTGCGAGTCGTTGCTCTTTTGGGCGTGGCGATACCCGGCTTTTTGATGGCGCTCATGCTTATGTGGCTGTTTGCCGTCACGTTGCGTGTGTTCCCGGTGGCCGGCTATGCGCCGCTGTCGAAGGGCTGGTTCAGCCATTTACGCTATCTTGCGTTGCCGGCCATATCGCTTGGATGCGTGCAGGCGGCCCTGCTCATGCGCATGACCCGTTCGAGCGTTATCGAGGCCATGCAGCTTGACTGCGTCAAGACGGCGCGTGCCAAGGGCGTCTCCGAGGTTCGCGTGGTGCTGGCCCATGCCCTGCGCAACGCAGCGCTGCCGATTCTCACCTCGGTCGGCTATTCTTTTGGCGCCCTGATTACGGGCGCCGTGGTGACTGAGGCCATTTTTAACATCCCCGGTTTGGGCCAGCTGGTCACGAGCTCTATCGAGCGTCGCGACTATCCGGTGATTCAGGGCGTGCTGCTGGTCATCGCCTTGTTGAATTCGGTGATCAATTTGGCCGTCGACCTTGCCTACGGCGCTTTTGACCCGCGCGCTCGCAAATGGGGCGATGCATGATGGCAAACGTTAAGAAGGCTCTTGCCAACAAGGGGTTTGTGGTCGGCGGCTGCATATTCCTGGCGATTGCGCTGATCGCGCTCGTCGGTCCGCTGGTGTGGACGGTTAATCCCAATGCGCAGGAGATGGCGTTGCGACTTTCGGCACCTTCGCCCGCGCATCCCTTTGGCTGCGATGACTTTGGCCGCGACCTGCTTGCCCGTGTCATCGCGGGCGCGCGCGTGTCGCTTGGCGTTGGCATTGCCGTCACGCTCGCGACGAGTGTGCTCGGCTTGGTGATCGGCGCCTATGCGTGCTACAACGAGAGACTCGATCATATTCTCATGCGCATTTGCGACGGCCTTATGTCCATTCCGGGCGTGCTTTTGGCTATCGCACTCATGGCCATGATGGGCGCCTCGGTCTGGAACGTCATCATCGCGCTCTCCATCGTCTATACGCCCAGCATGGCGCGCATCGTGCGCTCGCGTGCGATGGTGGTCAAGGAGGAGCCCTTTGTAGAAGCCCTGCGCGTGCAGGGTGCCTCGACCGCGCGCATCGTGTGGCTGCATATCGTGCCCAACGTTATGGCACCCTTCCTGGTGCAGGCGACCTTCGTCTTTGCCGAGGCCGTGCTCTCGGAGGCCGCCCTCTCGTTTCTGGGCCTGGGTATCAAGGCGCCCGACGCCAGCTGGGGAAACATCCTGCAGGCGGGCAAGAACGTGATGCGCAAAGCCTGGTGGATGATCTTCTTCCCGGCTATCGCCATCATCGCGAGCGTGCTTTCGCTGAACCTTGCCGGCGACGGTCTGCGCGACGCCCTCGACCCCAAGACCAAGGAGGACTAGCCCATGAGCGAACATCTTTTGGACGTGCGCGACCTCTGCATCTCGTTTGTGGGCCGCGATGGCAACGCGCTGGAAGCCGTCAACAAACTCAACCTACATATCGATGCCGGCGAGATCGTTGGTGTTGTCGGCGAGTCCGGCTGCGGTAAGTCGGTGTTTGCCCAGAGTGTCATGCGCCTATTGGAGCATGAACAGAAGATGGCCTATACCGGTCAGATTCTCTTTGACGGGGAGGACCTGCTCGCGCGCCCGCTCAAGCGCATGCGCGAGGTGCGCGGCTGCGATATCGCCATGATCTTCCAGGACCCTTTGAGCTCGCTTAACCCCGTCATGACGGTGGGCGCGCAGGTTATCGAGGCCGTGCGGGCCCACCGTAAGGTGAGCCGACGCGAAGCCCGCAACGAGGCTCTATCGCTGTTGGAGCGTGTGGGAATTCGAGATGCCGCGGCTCGCTTCGACATGTATCCGGGCGATTTTAGCGGCGGTATGCGCCAGCGCGTGATGATTGCCATGGCGCTCGCCGGGCACCCACGCCTGCTTATCGCCGACGAGCCCACCACGGCACTCGACACGACGACTCAAAAACAGATTTTGGATCTCCTGCGCGACCTCAACAGTTCCGAGGGCATGGCGGTGCTTTTTATCAGCCATGATTTGGGTGTCGTCACGAGCATCTGCTCGCGCGTGCACGTCATGTATCTGGGCCAAATCGTAGAAGAGATCGACGCCTGCGGTCTTATGGAGCGCCCGAGCCACCCGTATGCCCAGGGGCTCATCGCGAGCATTCCGCCGCTCGAAGGCGAGCGAGTTGACACGCTGGCGGATATTCCGGGCACAGTGCCGCCGCTTACGGCAATACCCTGTGGATGCCGCTTTGCGCCTCGTTGCGCCCGGGCGGACGAGCGTTGCCGCGCGCAGGAGCCTCCGCTGGTTGCCGTGAATGCGTGTGACCGGTCTAAATGCTGGCTTGTCGAGAAAGGGGAGTGCCATGGCTGTTGATAGCGAAGCCCTGCTTAGGGTCTCACATCTGACTAAAGCGTATCCCATGCCGGGCTCAGGTTTTAAGCGTCAGGCCTTTACCGCCGTGGACGATCTGTCGTTTGAGATCGCACCGGGCGAGGTCTATGGCCTGGTTGGCGAATCCGGATCGGGCAAGTCGACGACTGGTCGCCTGATCTGTGGTCTCGAGCGTGCGGATTCCGGCTCGATTGTCTATCGCGGGCACGACCTCGCCACGATGTCGGAGCGCGAACGCAAGCCGTTTCGCCGCGAGATCCAGCTGGTATTCCAGGATAGCTCTACGGCTTTTGACCCGCGCAACCGTGTCGGCCGCATTTTGGAGGAGCCGCTGACTATCGCCGGCGTGCGCGATGCGGATGAGCGCCATGAGCGCGCGCTCTCGGCCCTGGCCTCGGTCGGCCTTCTGGCAGAGCATTATGACCGCTATCCGCATGATCTTTCGGGTGGACAGCGTCAGCGACTCAATCTGGCACGGGCGCTTATTTGCGAGCCGCGCCTTGTGGTGTGCGACGAGCCGGTCTCGGCGCTTGACGTATCCGTTCAGGCCCAAGTGCTCAACTTGCTTCGCGACCTGCAGCGCACGACGGGCGTGGCGTTGCTGTTTATCACGCATGATATGCGTGTGGTACGGCATATGTCCGACCGGATAGGTGTGCTCTACCACGGTCGTCTTGTCGAGGAAGGCGCGGCCGAGGACGTGATCGCGCACCCGAGCGATCCGTATACGCAGGAGCTTATCGACGCCATTCCCTAGAGGATGCTTCCTTTTGGGTATGGCGTGGGTTTGTTGTTTAATTTTCGGTATATCGGTGCAAGAGAGGGGAACTACTATGGCCGATATCGAGGAGCAGCCGTTGCCACGCACGTTTGAGGAGTTCAACGAGCAACGCAAGGCGGCGTTTATTCGCGTCAAGGATTATAAGCAGGCGGGTAATCGCCTAGTCGGCTTTCTGTGCAGCTATACGCCGCTCGAGATTATCGATGCCGCGGGCGCTGCAAGTGTGGCTCTGTGTGGTACGTCCGACGAGGTGATTCCTGAGGCCGAGAAGGTGCTGCCGGCAAACCTCTGCCCGCTCATCAAGTCGACCTACGGCTTTGCCTACTCGCAAAAGTGCCCGTTTACGTACTTTAGCGACATGATCATCGGTGAGACCACCTGCGACGGCAAGAAGAAGATGTACGAGTTACTTAACGAGCTCAAGCGCACGCACATTCTGCACTTGCCGCAGGGTCGCGATCGCGCCTACGAGCGCGAGGGCTGGTACGAGGAGTGCCGCCTGCTCAAGGAGGAGCTCGAGAACTTCTACGGTATTACGATCACCGATGACGACCTGCGCGCTGCCGTCCGTCGTCGCAACCGTCTGCATGCGGCGCAGCTCGAGATGTTTGCGCTTCAGGCCAACCAGCCGGCGGCCATGAGCGGCGTCGACCTGATGAGCACCATGTTTGCCGGCACGTTCAGCTTTGATATCGAGGCCTATACGCAGCAGCTGGAGCAAAAGGTCGCCAAGCTGCGCGAGGCCTACGACGCGGGCGAACGCCCGGTCGCGGCGGATGCCAAGCGCATTCTGATCACCGGCTGCCCGGTGGGTGGCGTGATCAATAAGATCGGTCGCACCATCGAGTCCAACGGCGGTGTGGTCGTGTGCATGGACGACTGCTCGGGCGAGCGCACGGCGGCCATGATGATCGATCCGGAGGCTCCCGACATCCTGCGCGCCATCGCCGACCGCTACCTGGATATCAACTGCTCGGTCATGACGCCCAACGACGGTCGTATGGAAAACACGCTGGCCATGTGCGAGAAGTATCATGTCGATGGCGTAGTGGAGAGCGTGCTCCAGGCGTGCCACACCTTCAACGTTGAGAGTGCGCGCATGCAGGAGGCCGTCGAGGGTGCGGATATTCCGTACATGAAGATCGAGACCGACTACAGCAACGGCGACATGGGCCAGATCGAGACCCGCATCGCTGCCTTCATCGAAACCCTGTAGCTTCCTCAGGCACCGGATCTTGCTCCTCAAACCGTCGCTTGCGTACCCAAAGTACGCTGCGCTCCTCTTTCGGGGCAATCTCCGGCACCTGAGAAACCTAGAGCTAAGGCGCCTGAACGCGCCGCTACCTTTGATGTTTAGATTGGAAGAGAGCCATGATAGGGATCGGGATCGATATCGGGTCTACGGCGGCTAAGGCCGCTGTGGTCGACGGGGAGGGTTCGGTGGCGTGGACGTGCGTGCAACCAACCGGGTTCTCCTCGGTCGATGCTTCCGAGCGGCTGCGCGAGGCACTGGTAGCGGCCGGCTATGACGTGACAGCCGACGACGTTCGTGTGATCGCGACTGGCTACGGCCGTGTCGCCGTGCCCTATGCACACAAGGTCGTGACCGAGATTACCTGCCACGGTACCGGTGCCGTGCGTCTGTTTGGCGACCACGGCACCGTGATTGACGTGGGCGGTCAGGACACCAAGGTCATCCAACTTAAGGGTGGCCGCGTGGCCAAGTTTGCCATGAACGACAAGTGCGCCGCCGGCACGGGGCGCTTTTTGGAGATCATGGCCGACCGCCTGGGCATTTCCCAGCAGCAGATGGCCGACCTGGCGCGTTCCGGCGAGCCCACCAAGATTAGCAGCATGTGCACGGTCTTTGCCGAAAGCGAGGTCATCAGCCTGATCGGTCGTGGCGAGCCACGCGAGAACATCGCCCGCGGTGTGATCGAGAGTGTTGTGTCGCGCGTGGCCACTATGGCCGGGCAGGCGGCGGGCGCCCCGTACTACCTGACGGGTGGCCTCTGCGAGAACGCCTATGTGGTGGAGCGGCTGGGCGAGCTTTTGGGCGCACCCGTGACCACCTCGCCTCAGGCGCGCTTTGCTGGGGCTATCGGTGCTGCCGTCCGCGCCGCCGCCTTGGCCTAGGGGTGTACCGCGACATGCGCATCCTCAATATCTCGGCACAAAAACCAGATAGCACCGGCAGCGGCACCTACCTTGCCGCGCTTGTGCGCGAGCAGATCGAGACGGGGCATCGCGCCGCCGTGCTTTGCGGTGCGGCGCCGGGTGATACCCAAGGCGAGCTGGACCGGCGTGCTGCCGTGTTTGCCGTACCGTTCGAGTCGCCCGAGCTGCCGTTTCCCATCTGCGGCATGTCCGATGTCATGCCCTATCCCTCTACACGCTATCGTGACCTGACGCCTTCGATGCTCAAGGCATTTGAGCGGGCATTTGCTAATGCAATCGATCGGGCGGTGACTGAGTTTCGGCCCGATCTGGTGCTCTGCCATCACCTGTATCTGGTGACCGCATTGGCGCGCGAGTGCGTCCGGGGCGTGCCGGTTGTTGCCGTGTGCCATTCGACCGATCTGCGACAGCTGCGTTCGCATGCGCTCGAGCGCGATCGCATCGTACGTGCGGTTCGTCGGCTCGATGCCGTCTTTGCGCTCCATGCTGAGCAGGCTGAGCAGATTGGCCTGGTGTGCGGCGTCGATGCCGATCGCATCCACGTGATTGGGACGGGCTACGACCATCGCGTCTTCTGCCGCGACGCAAGCGTGGCGAGGCAGCCGGGATCGCTTGTGTACGTGGGCAAGATTTGCTTTAAAAAGGGCGTCGAGTCGCTGGTTCGAGCTGTGTCATTGCCGATTGACGATGACGTCCGCTCATCTGGCTTGGTACTCGTGGGCGGCCGCGGGGACGATGCCGAGTACGCGCGTATCGAGCGCTTGGCCGCGGCCTCGGATGTGCCGGTGACGCTGGCGGGGCGCCTGGATAGCGATGGGCTCGTGCGTGCCTACCGCAGTTCCGACGTCTTTGTGCTGCCTTCGTTTTACGAGGGTCTGCCGCTCGTGACGATCGAGGCCCTCGCGTGCGGCTGCAAAGTTGTGGCGACCGATTTGCCCGGCGTTCGTCCCTGGATGGAGGCGATGCTTCCCGGTGCTCCCGTGACGTGGGTGGCGTCGCCGCGTATGACGGATGTCGACACGCCCGTGGCGGCCGACCTTCCGTTGTTTGAGCGCGCGCTGGCAGATGCTTGCGGCGCCGCTTTCGACGTTCGAGCCGTCGGCGGTCTCTTGGGAAGCGTGCCTGGCGCGTATACTTAAAGTCGTTGATTTGTTGGAAGGGGGTTCGTATGGCTAAGGACACCATGAGGCTCACGTCCATGACGGCCGCGAGCGGTTGAGCCGCTAAGTTGGCTCCCGGAGCCCTCGCCCAGGTCCTGGGCGACTTACCCAATGTGCATAACGACAACTTGCTCGTGGGGTTCGATACCTCTGACGATGCGAGCGTCTTCCGCGTAGGGGAGAACCTGGGGCTCGTGCAGTCCATCGACTTCTTCCCACCGATGGTCGATGACCCGTTCCTGTTTGGCCAGATCGCTGCGGCCAACTCGCTGTCGGACATCTACGCCATGGGCGGGCGGCCGAGCCATGCT
>CAJMRP010000099.1 GCA_905215765.1 uncultured bacterium | reverse complement strand
CGCGCCCGCCGCCGCGTGCTGCAGCGTCACCAAAACGACGCCCAGCCGCTCACGTCCGAGCAGCTCGAGGCCGAGGTCGACGAGACCCTCGACGCCCTTAAGCAGCGCGACAAGCTCGACAGCAGCCGCGAGGTCGCCCCACTCGTGCCCGCCGAGGACGCCGTGCACGTCGACTCCACCGCCCACACCATCGATGAGGTCGTCTCGATAATCGAGGACCTCATCAACCAAAGGAGGTAGCCCATGCGCCTGTTTAAGCAGACGCCCGAGGACTATTACAACGCCCCGTATGCCGAGTTTCCCGCGCTCATCCGCGGCACCGTCTTCGTGGTTATGGCAATCCTTTGGGCTTTCTCCAAGCTCATGTGGCGCTGGAAGGTCGAGGACGCCGATCTGCTGTTTGAGCGCCAGGAAGGCCGCGGCAGCGTGGTCATCTGCAACCACACCTCGATGGCCGAGCTCTTGGCCGTGGAGACGGCACTGTTCTTTGGGGGCCGCCGCATTCGTCCCATCTTTAAGTCCGAGTTCGCCAAGAGCAAGATTGTGCGCTGGGCCTTTAGCCGCGTTGGCGGCATCCCCGTCGAGCGCGGTACCGCCGACATGAAGTGCCTGCGCGCCGCCCAGCATGCACTGCAGCGCGGCGAGGACGTCCTGATCTTCCCCGAGGGCACGCGCATCCGCTCGCGCGAGATCAAGCCCGAGGTCCACGGCGGTTTTGCGCTCATCGCTCAGATGGGCAAGGCACCTGTGAACCCGCTCGCCATTTGCGGCTGGTCCGACATCACGCCCTCGGGCAAAAAGATCATGCGTCCCAAGAAGTGCTGGATCCGCGCCGGCAAGGCCGTCTCGCTTTCCGACGCACCGGCTGGGCTTAAGCGCACGGAGCGCCTGGAATGGTTTGAGTCCGAGGCCATGAACCGCGTCTACGCCATGCGAGACGAGCTGTGCGCCGAGCATCCGGGCAGGTTCTAGCCATGAGCGAGAACGTGACGAACACCACCGCGACTGTGTCCGGCCAGGCAACCGCGCCTACCATCGAGATCGCCGCCCACGCCGGCACTTGCTACGGCGTACAGCGTGCGCTCGATATGGCGCTGGCCGCTGCGCCGCAGGCAGAGGAGTGCACTCAAGTTCACACCTTGGGGCCGCTCATCCATAACCCCATCGTGGTGCGCGAGCTTGCTGAGGCAGGCGTCGGTCTGGCCGACACCTTGGACGACGCCGCAACCGGCACCGTGATCATCCGCGCCCACGGTGTGGTGCCGCAGGTCGTCGATGCCGCTCGCGAGCGTGGCCTTAACGTCATCGACGCCACCTGCCCTTACGTCAAGAAGGTTCACGTGGCAGCCGAGCGCCTGGTGCGCGAGGGCTACCACGTGGTGGTCGTGGGCGAACCGGGTCACCCCGAGGTCGAGGGTATTCTGGGTCACGCCGGCAATGATGCGCAGGTCGTGAGCTGTGCCGCCGATGCCAACGCTTTGCCGCTCAAGGGCAAGGTGGGCTTGGTTGTGCAGACCACCCAGACCGCGCAGAACCTCGCCGAGGTCGTGGCTGCCATCACCCCGCGCGTGCAGGAGCTGCGCGTGATCAACACCATCTGCGCCGCCACGAGCGAGCGTCAACAGGCAGCAGCCACACTTGCCAAACGCTGTGATTGCATGGTCGTCGTGGGCGGCAAGAACTCGGGCAACACCCGCCGCCTGGCTCAGATTTGCGCAGACGCCTGCGAGCATACGCATCACATCGAGGAAGCTTCCGAGCTCCAGGCCGCGTGGTTTACCGACGCTCACCACATCGGCATCACCGCCGGAGCCTCCACCCCGCAAGAACACATCGAACGCGCCGTCACGCGCATCAAGGAGCTTTGCCGCTAACTATGGACCAGACCGTACCCGCATACGCCGCCGAGGTGGCCGATTACGGGCGCAGCCGCGACCCCGAGCCGGGTGAAGGCGCGCTCGTAAAGAACGTGCGTCCCGAGTCGCCCGCATGGGATGTGGGTATCGAGCCGGGCATGCGCGTGCTCACGGTCAACGGCGAGCAACTCACCGACATGATCGTATGGCTTTGGGAAGCAGACGACGACACCGTTGATTTGGAGGTATTCGACCCGCGCGACGGCACCGTCACCCCCGTCGAGCTCGACCGCTTTCCCGGCGAGGATTGGGGTTTGGAGTTCGATGGCCCCATCTTCGACGGCATGCGTACCTGTGTGAACGCCTGCGTGTTCTGCTTTATGACTATGCTGCCCAAGGGTGGCCGCTCCACGCTCTACATCCGCGACGATGACTATCGCCTGAGCTTTTTGCAGGGCAACTTTGTCACGCTCACGAACCTCACCGACGAGGACGTGCAAAACGTCATCCAGCGCAACATGAGCCCCATGAACGTGTCGGTTCATGCCGTGAGCCCCGACGTCCGCCGCCGCATGATGGGCCGCAACGCCCAGCGCGGCATGGACGTACTCGAGGCCATCATGGCCGCCGGCATCGAGATTCACGCGCAGATCGTGTTGTGCCCCGGCATGAACGACGGCGAGGAGCTGGAAAAGACCCTGCGCTTTTGCGAGGAGCACGAACAGATCACGAGCCTGGGCATTGTGCCGCTGGGCTTTACCAAGCATCAGAACCGCTTTACGTGGTCCTACAGCGACAAGCCCGAACTGGCGCGCGAGACCATTGCCATGATCCGTCCCTACCAGGACCGCGCCTTCGAGCGTTTTGGCCGCCACACCTTCCAGATGAGCGACGAGTTCTACCTGGACGCAGGCATCGATCCGCCCGAGGCGGACTTTTACGACGGCTATCCGCAGTACTACGACGGTATCGGCATGATCCGCTCGTATCTGGACGAGACCGACGACGTGCTTGCCGCCGACGCCGAGCGTCTGGCCCGCGTCCGCGCTGGCATTGCCGAGCGCAACCAGCACCTGCTGTGCCTCTCGGGCGCCAGCGCACGCGACACGGTGGCCCGCTTTGTGGAGTCGCCCCGGGGACTCGCCGGCACTGTCACGGCCATCAAGAACCGCTACTTTGGCGGCAACGTGGACGTGACCGGCCTCATCGTCGCGTGTGACATTCTGGAGCAGCTACCCCAAGACCTGTCGGGGGTTATGCTCTTTGTGCCTAAGCTCATGTTCAACGCTGACGGCATGACGCTTGACGAGTATCATCGTGACGATTTACTCGCAAGCCTTACCAGTCGCGGTGCCGAGGTTCATGTGGTGTCGACCATGCCGCATGAGCTGCTCGACACCCTGGAGCACATCCTTGGCATTGTGCCTGCCGACTCTAACACTTCCACTGACCCTACCCATTAAAGGAGTGCAGATGAAACCTATCGTCGCCGTCGTCGGACGCCCCAACGTGGGCAAGTCCACGCTCGTTAACCGCCTGGCCCAAACCTCGGACGCCATCGTCCATGAGTCCCGCGGCGTCACGCGCGACCGCTCGTACCACACGGCCGATTGGAACGGCCGCGAGTTCACCATCGTCGACACGGGCGGCATCGAACCGCTCAAAAGCGATGACGTCTTCGCCACGTCCATTCGCGACCAGGCCCTCGCCGCCGCCGAGGAAGCCGCCGTCATCCTGTTTGTGGTTGACGGCCGCACCGGCGTCACCGAGGAGGACGAGTCGGTCGCTCGCATGCTCAAGCGCTGCGACAAGCCGGTCTTTCTGCTTGTGAACAAGCTCGATAACCCCGATCGCGAGAACGACAGCATCTGGGAGTTCTATTCGCTCGGTATCGGCGAGCCCACGCCGCTCTCGGCCCTGCACGGCCACGGCACGGGCGACCTGCTCGACGACATCGTGGCCCTGCTTCCGGAGGAAGAGGATGAGGTCGCCGATGAGTTCCCCGACGCGCTGAACGTCGCCATCATCGGCCGCCCCAACGCCGGTAAGTCTTCGCTGTTCAACCGCATCCTGGGCGCCGACCGCTCCATCGTGTCCAACATTGCCGGTACCACGCGCGATGCCATCGACACGGTCGTCGAGCGCAACGGCAAGCACTACCGCATGGTCGACACCGCAGGCATTCGCAAGAAGAGCACCGTGTACGAGAACATCGAGTACTACTCCATGGTTCGCGGCCTGCGCGCCATCGACCGCGCCGACGTGGCGCTGCTCGTCGTCGACGCCTCCGTGGGCGTTACCGAGCAGGACCAGAAGGTCATGGGTCTTGCCATTGAGCGCGGCTGCGCCATCGTGCTGCTGCTCAACAAGTGGGATCTGCTCGACGACGACCGTAAGCGCGAGGCCTGCATGGAGACCATCGACCGCCGTCTGGGCGTCATGGCTCCCTGGGCCCAGTACCTGCGCATCTCTGCCCTGACCGGTCGCAGCGTCGAGAAGATCTGGGCGATGGTCGACGCCGCCGAGAAGACGCGCTCGCAAAAGATCACCACTTCGCGCCTCAACACCTTCCTCACCGACCTGCGCGAGTTCGGTCACACCGTGGTGGACGGCAAGCGCCGCCTGCGCATGCACTACGTGACTCAGACGGGCGTCAACCCGCCGACGTTCACGTTCTTCGTCAACCACAGCGACCTGGTCAATGACACCTACCAGCGCTACGTGGAGAACCGCATGCGCTCGACCTTCGACTTCGCCGGAACGCCCATTCGACTCTTCTTTAGGAAGAAGGAGCAAAAGGATGCTTAATCCGATTCTGCTGACCGCCATCTGCGCCGTGGTCTCGTTCTTTATCGGAGCGATTCCGTTTGGCCTGATCCTGGGCCGCGTGTTCAACCACACGGACATTCGCAAGGCGGGCTCCGGCAACATCGGCACCACCAACGCACTGCGCGTCGCCGGCCCCAAGGTCGCGGCGCTCACGCTGCTGCTCGACTGCCTTAAGGGCGCTATCTGCGTCCTTATCGCGCGTCCGCTCATCGCGAGCGTGGGTTATGGCTTCCCCGTGAGCATCATGGCTCCCGGAGCCGCCGGCGACTGGATGCTCGGCGTCATTTGCCTGGCTGCCGTGTGGGGACACATCTTTTCGCCGTACCTCAACTTCCACGGCGGTAAGGGTATCGCCGTGGGCCTGGGCGTGATTCTTGCCTGGTATTGGCCCATTGGCCTGTCGCTGCTGGGCATGTTTATCGTGGCCGTCGCCATCACCAAGTTTGTGTCGGTAGGCTCGCTTGCCGCGGCCATCGGTCTTCCTATCGCCGCCTGCGCGGTCTTTCCGTACAGCAGCCTGGGACTTAAGTTTTGCATGGCGATGATCGGCATCACCGTGGTGTGGGCCCATCGTGCGAACATCAAAAAGCTCATGACGGGTAAGGAGTCCAAGCTCTCGTTTACCAAGCGCGTCACCGAGCCCGACGATAAGTAGGAGAGAGTCATGAATGTTGCGCTGATTGGCTCTGGCTCCTGGGGAACCGCCGTCGCCGGCCTTGCTGCCGCGCGAGCCGAGCGCGTGACCATGTGGGCCCACAGCGAGCAGACGGCAGCCGGCATTAACGGCGAGCACCGTAATCCCCGCTATCTGGTGGACTACGTGCTGCCGGAAAACGTTGTCGCCACGACGGACTTGGCCCAGGCGCTCGACGGCGCCGAGGCCATCATCTTTGCCGTGCCTTCGACGCACCTGCGCGACGTCTGCCACCAAGCGGCTCCGTTCATCGCGGGCGAGACGCCGGTTCTGTGCCTCACCAAGGGCATCGAGCCCGAGTCCGGCCTGCTCATGAGCGAGGTCATCGCCAGCGAGATCGGCAACGAGTCGCGCGTGGCGGCACTCTCGGGCCCCAACCATGCCGAGGAAATCTGCCGCGGCGGGCTCTCTGCCGCCGTCATCGCCAGTGAAGACCAGCAGGTGGGGGAGACCTTTAAGGAGCTACTGCTTTCCACGGCCTTCCGCATCTACCTGTCGCAGGACATGACGGGCGTCGAAGTCTGCGGCGCCATGAAAAATGTCATCGCCATCGTATGCGGCATCTCCGCCGGTACCGGTGCGGGCGATAACACGCTCGCCCTCATCATGACGCGCGGCCTGGCCGAGATCAGCCGCCTGGTGCACGCCCGCGGCGGTCTGGCCATGACTTGCATGGGACTTGCCGGCATGGGCGACCTTATCGCCACCTGCACTTCGGAGCATTCGCGCAACCGCACCTTTGGCTACGAGTTCGCCCATGGCGTGTCGCTCGACGAGTACCAGGCACGCACGCATATGGTGGTCGAGGGCGCCGTCGCGGCCCGCAGCGTCAGCGAGCTCGCCCGTTCACTGGGCGTAGACATTCCGCTCACCTTTGCCGTGGAGCAAACGCTCTACAACGGTGTTACTTTGGATAGGGCGCTCGAGATTCTCACCGACCGCGTCCCTTCTCAAGAGTTCTACGGACTCACCGACTAGCGCAGAAAGGCTACTACCATGGGTTCCATCAAAATCGCTCCGTCCGTCCTTTCGGCCGACATGGCAAACCTCAAGGGCGAGCTCGACAAGATCGCCGGCGCCGATTACGTGCACTTCGACGTCATGGACGGTCACTTTACCGGCAACCTGACCTTTGGTGTTGACATTCTTAAGGCCGTCAAGCGCTCCACCGATGTACCGGTCGACGCGCACCTGATGGTATCGAACCCCGACGAGACGGTCGATTGGTACGCCGATGCCGGTGCCGACATGATCACCGTGCACTACGAGGCTTCCACGCACCTGCACCGCACACTCACCCATTTGCAGCAGCGCGGCGTCAAGGCCGGCGTGGTGCTCAACCCCGCCACTCCCGTGTGCGTACTCGAGAGCATCATCGACGTCGTCGATATGGTGCTGCTGATGAGCGTGAACCCTGGCTTTGGCGGCCAGAGCTTTATCCCGGGCACCATTGCAAAGCTGCACGAGCTCAAGGCCATGTGTGAGCGCCATGGCGTGTCGCCCTTGATCGAGGTCGATGGCGGTATCTCTTCCAAGAACATCGCCGAGGTCGTCAAGGCCGGCGCCAACGTGCTCGTGGCCGGTTCCGCCGTATTTAAGTCCAAAGATCCCGCTGCCGAGGTTGCGCTGCTGCAGAAGCTGGGCAACGAGGCCGCACAGGAGGCATAAACCCTTATGACCGCAGGTCAAAACCGCATACCCGTGAATCTTGACTATGCCGCCTCGACGCCCATGCGCGCCGAGGCGCTCCTTGCGCAGCGCGAGTACGACTTAAACAAGGCCGCCGAGTTGCAGTACGGCCGCCTGCCGCAGCTGCAGAAGGAACTGGAGGCTGAGGAAAAGAAGGCCGAGGCCGCGCAGGGCAAGAACAAGCTTTTGCGCGACAAGGTGACGGACGAGGAGATCTTCGTTAAGGAACCCAAGACCCGCGCAGGTGAC
>CAJMRP010000098.1 GCA_905215765.1 uncultured bacterium | reverse complement strand
ACTGCATCGCTGCGCTCGGCTGTGCCTTTGCGCAAGAAAGAAATATACGGGAAGTTCTACGGTGACGCAAGCCCCATTTTTAACTTTTTTGAAAATCGGCCAATTTGCTCCGACCCATGAAGGACCTGTGAAGCCAAACCGCATGCAAGGGGCAAAATGCCGCAAGCGCACCGTAATTACCGTTAGCAGATTGCTGCATTCTGGTCGCCGTCAATAGTGACACAATCAGGATGCCAATTATCGCGCGGATATCGAGGCGACATGGATGATGAGCTTGATTACCTATGGGAGACCCTCGGCCTCGAGATAACTGCTATCCCTTGGCCAGATCGGCACAAAATTCATCCCACGCTACGACCCGCCATCACAGTCATGCAGGCAACGTATCGCGGGGCCTCATTTTTGATGATGCGAATGGCATGGCACGCGGCGCTACCCGACCTCAAGCGAGTTCAGGCAAGCCTCGTGGAGCTATCCGGTATTCCCGTCGTGATTTCGGAGACCCATTTGGAGCAACGCCAACGCGACCGTTTGCAAGCACAGCGAATCCCGTTCATCTGCCCCGGCATTCAGGCATATCTACCCTTTATGGACGAAGAGTACTGGAGCGGCAAGCCCAACAAACAGGTAAAGATCTACGACCCGCATAAGTGGGCACAGTTCGAGGACTGACCGGAGCGAACCTGCCGGCGGAAAGCGCATCCCAGAATTTGCGCTCAGAACGAGACACGCTTTCCGCAGTTGTTACAGCAGTGCCTCGGCCCAGGTTGCTTCCTTAAAGCCTGGAATCGCAAAGTCATCGCCCACCAGCAGCGGACGCTTAACCAGCATGCCGTCGGTCGCCAACAGCTCGTAACATTCCTGATCCGTCATCCCTGCATCCAGACGCGCCTTCAGGCCAAGCTCTCGATACTTCATGCCCGACGAATTAAAGAAGCGACGCACCGGCAGCCCCGAACGCGCAATCCAGGTCGCAAGCTCCTCAGCCGAAGGATTGTCTGTAACAATATCGCGATCGATGTACTCAACCCCATGCTCGTCCAACCAGGCCTTGGCCTTTTTACACGTCGAGCATTTGGGATATTCAACAAACAGTACGGTCATGGGGATTCCCTTCTTAGAAAAGACAAGTGTCTGGCAAACAGCGCATCGATGGCCATCTGCGACCGATGCCGATATTGTAGCCAGCGCCGACGTGCAGGCGGTCGTGGTTTTCCATCTTGAGGTTAACGTCTCGCATGGGCGCCAATGGGACAGGTCGCGCGCTGAACCAGCACTGACACCAGCAGCACCAGCAGCATGGCGACAACGTAACCCGTGGCATCAAAGCCTAAGTCGATAACGTCGAAATGTCTTCCGGGAACAAAAATCTTATGCACCTGGTCCCCGACGGAGCATACGGCGCAAAAGGCCAGGACGGGCACACACCGCAATCGGGTGAGCAACATGCGCTTATCCAAGCACACCGCCGCCGACGAGGCAAACAGCCCAACAAAGAAGAACTCTACGGTATGGGCGATACGACGGATGTTGATGCCCATCCACATGCGAACGGGGGCAAGCGGGTCGGGGTGGGCGGCGGTAGTCGCTGAGTCCGCGTCCCCGGCGGCATCTCCCGCCTGAGTCTCCCCCGCAGTCTCGGGCTGCAAGCTGGCGCTTTGCCCCTCCACCACGTGCGCGGTAGACTCGCTGAGCGACGATGTCTGCTCTACGCTCTGCTCCGTCAGCATCCAAATACTCGCCAGCGTCACGACAAGCAGGACAACCGATATCCATCCGACTATATGCTTCGCGCGCGCCAAGGGCTAACCTCCGTCTGTTATTGAGCAGCAGCGAGTGTACCCCCAAATGTTGCCGCCGCCATAGCGGAATCCCAAATGTTCAAAACAAGGCGCCAGATGGCTGCGGTCCCCTACTCCGTCTCGCGCATCCAGCGATCGAAGGTCCCCACGCACACGCCTAGGCGCTTTGCCGCCTGACTCCGGGTAATATTGCCCGCCTCATAGATATCGCGCACTCGTTCGAATTGCGGAGGGCACGGCTTGCGGGGCCGACCAAAACGCACACCGCGCGCCCGCGCCGCCGCGATTCCCTCCGCCTGACGACGGTGGATGTTCTCTCGTTCCACCTGCGCCACATAACTCAACAGCTGCAAAACGATATCGGCGATCAGCGTGCTGGTCACATCCGATCCGCCGCAATCTCTCGCACGCGTATCGAGCAACGGCATGTCCAGCACAACGATGGCCGCACCAAGTTCCTTGGTTATACGACGCCACTCCTCGAGTATCTCGCTATAGTTTCGACCCAGCCGATCGATGGAAAGCACCACCAACACATCACCGGAAGCCAAGGCATGAAGCAATTCCCGATACTGCGGGCGATCAAAGTCCTTACCGCTCGCACGGTCGGCAAAGACATTCGCCGGCTCCACGCCATAGGCGCTCAGCGCATCCAACTGACGATTCAAATTTTGATCACGCGAGCTCACCCGCGCATACCCATACACCGTTGCCACAACATCCCAACTTTCTCGTAAACCTGCCAAAAAGGGACAGGTTTGTTTTGGTAGGTCCTATCTCCCAAAAGCATATGAAGAAGCGGCCGAGCTCATGGCAGGGTAATCAAGAGACACGCAAAGAGGGCGGCCCCGAAAGACCGCCCTCTACGCTCTGCCGATACTCACTCCGTGCCGGTTAATGAATGAGCTTAAAGTCCAAATGTCCGCGAGTAGTGTTGACGCGCGAGACCTCGATAATCACGCGCTGCCCCAACTCAAAACGACGCCCCGTGTCGGCACCCGTCAACGTGAGCGCGTCCTCGTCAAACTCAAACCACTCGTTACCCAAACTCTTAATGGAAACCAGTCCCTCGACCTGCGTTAGATCAAGGCGCACAAATAGCCCCATGCTGCTGACCCATGAGACCGTTCCGGCATAGCGCTCGCCCAGGCGATCCTCGTAGTACTGCGCAATCTTGATTTTTTGCGTCGCATGGCTGGCAGCGTCGGCCGCACGCTCGGCATCGCTGCACGCGCGGCAGATTTGCGGCAGGATGCGCGGAAGCGACTCTCGGCCTTTTCCGATCAGCCTCGGCGTACGCACCAAGGCGTCTTTTCCACCCAGCTGCTCGTATGCCAGCTGCAGCTTGAGTACGCGATGCACCACCAGATCGGGATAACGGCGAATGGGGCTTGTAAAGTGGCAGTAGCACGACGCAGCGAGCGCAAAGTGGCCCTCGTTGCGAGGCTTATACAACGCACGCTGCATACTTCGCAAAAGGAGCGTGTTGACGAGTGGCGCGTTAGCCGTGCCGGCAGCGGCGTCAACCGTCGCCTGCAACTCATCAGGACTTCCCAGGGCAATACCCGCCGCACGGCGATCATCGATGATACCGAGCTGCGCCAGCGCCACGGCAGCACCGTGCAGACTGTCGGGGCTGGGGTCATCGTGCACGCGATAGCACGCCTCGATATCGCGGTCGGCCAGCCACTCGGCGACGCACTCGTTAGCCAGCAGCATAGCCTCCTCGATAAGCGAGGTTGCGCAGGAACGCTCGCGTGCCACAATCTGCACAGGCACGCCGTCCTCATCCAGCAGCGCGCGAATCTCGGCCGTATCAAAGTCGACCGAACCGCGTGCGCGACGTATGCGACGCCGAAGCTCCGCGAGTTCGTTTGCGGCGACCAGGAAATCGGCCAGGTCAACGTTACAGCTGTGAGCAGTGTCCTCGCACGCAAACCCGCGCTCAAGCGCTTTTTCGCGCGAGGCTTCGGCCACAGCGACATCCTCCGCAGCGCCCTCCAACACGGAATACTCAACTGCGCCGGCACGCACCAGCAGCGCCTCGGCACCGTCATAGTCCATACGCACACGCGAGCGAATCACACTGGGATAGGGATCATAATGACGCACACGGCCCTGCGCGTCGAGCTCGATGTCGACGGTAAACGCCAGGCGATCCTCATCGGGGCACAGGGAACACAGGTCATTAGACAGGCGCTCAGGCAGCATGGGAAGCACGCGATCGGCAAGGTACACCGACGTCGTGCGATGGCGGGCCTCCAGGTCGATATGCCCGTCCCAGGCAACATAGTGCGAAACGTCGGCGATATGCACGCCCAGCTTATAGCCGCCCTCGGGCGTGCGCTCGAGCGAGATGGCATCGTCAAAGTCGCGCGCATCAACCGGGTCGATGGTGATGACAAAACGATCGCGCAGGTCACGACGAAGCGGGTCTTTAAGCGCTGCGGTCACATCGAGCGTAAGCGCCTCTGCCTCTGCCAGCGCCGCCTCGGGATAGCTGTCGGTATAGCCATAGCGTGCCATAACGTATTGGACGCCCAGATCGGGCGCATCGTCACCGCCGATGCGGCGCTCAAGAGTCACCGTTCCCGACTCCAAGCGCGTCGGGTAGGTCAATATGCGCGCGACGACGACATCGCCAGGACGCACGCCCAGGCGCTCCGCCGAAGTGTCCTCGGGCAAAATAAAGAAATCGGCTTTGAGACGCGAATCGAGCGGCTCGATCACACCAAGCGGGCCGGCCGTCTGATACGTACCCACCACGCTGATGGCGGCACGCTCGATGACGCCCTCAATCACGGCGCGACGCTCACCATGCGGGCTGTTCTTAATGCTCACGGCAACGGTATCGCCATCCATGATCTCGCGCTTGCCGCGGCCCATGACCTTGTAGTCGCCGTTTTCGGTTATGACATAGGCACTGTGCTCATGGAGCTGCACGCGGCCAGTCATGCTTGGACGACGCTCGCTGCGCACCGGCCCGCGTTTATTGCGAGCTCCACGCTTATGCTTGTTATTGCGCCCCATGGCGCCTCCTTACTATCGATAGCCGTTTACACCTCAAGAGTCTACCCAAATGATCCCTAGGGGACGGCAGGATTGCGGATCACTCGAATCGACCGACCCCCTAAGTGATCCGTTTTCCTCCGTCCCCAAGGGATCAAAAAACGGGCCGTCCCAAAAGGAACGACCCGTTGGAAGGAACGAATTCCAAGCATGCCTACACGCGCAGATAACGGCGCATGGCGATGGCAGAGCCAAAGAGACCGATGAGCACGCCGACAAGAATCAGTGCGGCGTAGGTCACCAGATAGTACTGCATCGGCAGCGCAAACGACATCCAGCCGACGCTCGCCTGCAGGCGCGGAATCATCAGATTGCGCAGCAGCTCCAAAACACCGATGGAAAGCAGCGAGCCCAGAATGGCCTGCAGCACACCTTCGGTAATGAACGGCCCGCGAATGAAGCCGTTGCTGGCGCCCACCAGGCGCATAATCGCAATCTCGCGACGACGCGCTGTAATGGACAGGCGAATCGTGTTGTTGATAAAGATGAACGCGATAAAGGTCAGCAGGCCGACGAGCACCACGGCGGCGATACGGATGTAGTTGGTCACCTGGAACAGGCGGCTCACTTCCTCCTGGCCATACAGCACGCTCGCGTTGACGTCGCCGTCGTCCGCAATCTTTTGGAAGTCGGCGTTCTTCTTGAGCTTCTTGGCCGTGCTCTCGACCTGAGACGGATCGTCCATCTCAATCGCAAACGAGGCGGGCAGCGGGTTCTGGCCGTCGAGCGCACTCATGGTGGCGTCGGCGTTGCCCGACATCTTGCTCGTGTACTCGGCCAGCGCGTCGTCCTTATCCTTATAGGTCACGGACTTGACGTTGCTCCACGTCTTGAGCTCGGCCTCAAAGGCCTGGACGTCTGCCTGATCGGCGTCATCGCTAATAAAGGCATTGATGACAACCTGATCCTCGACGGTACCGATCACGGAGTTCAGCATCGCGGAACCCATAATGAACAGGCCGATGATAAACAGCGAAAGGAAGATCGTGATGACGGCGCCGAGCGAGGTGGTCCAGTTACGGAAGAAGTGGCTGATAGCCTCTTTGAGCGAATAGCCCACGTTAGTTGGTGCCATAGTTGCCGTAACCTCCCCTCTCCTGGTCGCGGATTACGTGGCCGCCCTCGAGGGCGATCACGCGACGGTGCATGCTATCGACCATCTCGCGGTCGTGCGTGGCGACGATCACGGTGGTGCCGGTACGGTTAATGCGCTCGAGCAGCTTCATAATGCCCAGCGAAATCGCGGGGTCGAGGTTGCCCGTGGGCTCGTCGCAAATAAGCAGCGGCGGACGGTTGACCATAGCGCGGGCAACGGCGACACGCTGCTGCTCGCCACCGGACAGCTGATCGGGCAGAGAGTCCATCTGATCGGCCAGACCGACCAGGCGAAGCACCTCGGGCACCTGGCTACGAATGACGCCCTTGGGCTTGCCAATGCACTGCAGGGCAAACGCCACGTTTTCGTAGGCGGTCTTCTGCGGCAGGAGCTTAAAGTCCTGGAACACGGCACCGATCTGGCGACGCAAGAACGGAACCTTGCGGTTCTTGATCTTCATGAGGTCCTGGCCGGCGACCAAAATGCGGCCGCTCGTCGGCTTGACGTCGCGGTTGAGCGTCGACAGCAGCGTGGTCTTACCCGAGCCGGAGTGACCGACCAGGAAGACAAACTCGCCAGGATAGATCTCGATGTTGATGTCGTCGAGCGCGGGCTTGTTGGGCTGTGCCGGGTAGATTTTGGTGACGTGCTCCATGAGGATGACGGGCTCGACACCGGCCTGCTTGGCCATCTTCTTGCGGCTGGCCTGCGGATCGATGGGCGCAAACACCGACGTAAAGTCGGGATTGTTGAGCGCATTGTCGAGGCTTGCGACCTCGGCGGCCTGATCGCTCTCGACTACGGGAGCCGCGGGCTGCGTAGGATCGGGAATACCGGCAAAAAGACCGGACTGCGCAGGCTGTGGCGCCGGAGTCGCAGGAGCCATAGGATCGGGAATACCGGCCATGACAGGTTGCGGCGCGACAGCGTCCGCCTGGGGCTGATCCACGCGAGCGGTCACCTTCTGCACGGGCTCAAAACCCGCGGCCTCGGAAAGCTCGACATCATTGGTGGGATTGTAGGCAAAGGGATCTGACGCCGGCTGTGCCTGATCTGCCGGCTGTGCGGGGATCGGGCTAAACAGCTGATCCTCTGAATCCGGGGTGGCGAAACGAGTGCCCGCGGCGCCTGGCTGCGTCTTGGGGGCGTCATCGCCCGCACCGGAGGTACGGAAGTGGTTACCCACTGGTGCTCCTTATCGTCGTGCGTTTAAACTACATGAGCGCTTTGTATTTTAGCAGCATTAACTTCGCTGCACATAAGAAGCATGGCGGGGTTTTGGTCTCACCGGCCGCGCACAGGGTTACCTCCCAAATCGTCCTCGGACATGTCGGAGCCCCCGCTGTGCGCTTCGCGCTGCGGGGA
>CAJMRP010000097.1 GCA_905215765.1 uncultured bacterium | reverse complement strand
CAGCCGGCACATGGACCTGCAGCTGCGGCGCCACCAACACCGGCAAGTTCTGCTCCGAGTGCGGCAGTCCCGCACCCGCCCCGGCACCGGCCAAGTGGTTCTGCCCCAACTGCGGTAGCGAAAACGGCGGCAAGTTCTGCAGCAACTGCGGAACGCCCAGGCCCTAGCCCCTCTATCTGGTAATTGGCGGGGGTTCCGCCACCCCCGCATTTGTTTCTATAGGTTTCGTTCGATAAAGGAGGACACCATGAAGACAACGTTCAAAAAGTCCGTACTCGCATTTCTGACATGCGTCCTGGCGCTCGCCTTTGCCCTGACGGGCTGCAGCGGCGGCGGCAAAGACCCCAAGGCCAACTTCGTCGGCAGCTGGCAGTACTCGGGTGGAACCTTGGACGGCGAAGAGCTCACCGATGAGTACATGGATATGCTCAAGGAGTGGGGCCTCAACTGTATCCTGATCCTCGACGAAGACGGCACGGGCGTCCTCGACATGTTCCTTGAGGTCGCCGACCTGAAATGGGAGGCCAAGGACGCCACCACCGTAACGATTACCGCCGAAGATGAGTCGCACGACCTGAAGCTCAAGGACGACAAGCTCGTCCTCGAGGTGGAAGGCGACAAGCTTATCTTTACGAAGTCCGACAAGGATCTGTCCGGTACGGTGAAGAAGGATCGCGAGAACGCCGAGAAGGAAGAAGAGATCGATGAGGCCGTCGAAGACGACGACGTCCAGAGCATCGAAATCTCCCCCGCCGTCACCGTCGCCGATGACGACCTGTGCACCATCACCATCACCGAGAAGTTCAAGGACGACTGGGGCGACATCGGCTTTGTCGTCAACATCACCAACAAGAGCGACAAGGACCTGACCTTCTACGCTCCTTCTGGCAAGACCAACGTCAACGGCACCATGAAGGAACCCTGGTTCTCGGCTCACCTGATGCCCGGCACCAACGCCACCGAGGAATTCACGTTCTCGAGCGGCGAGCTTGACAGCCTTGACGACCTCGTCAATACGACCATCGGCATCGACGCCTACCTGACCGATTCCTATGAGGACGTCGCCTCCTACACCGCGACCATCGCGTAGCGACACGTAACATCAGCCGCGGATTGGCGGACACATCCGCGCACTTGCCAGGCGGGGCCGCAGGAGTTGATCCTGCGGCCCCGCCGCTTTATGCCGATGCGTAACGAGCGCTAGCGCTCCATATTGGGAACGATGCTGCCCTCCGTTACTGCGCGCACGGCCAAGCGCATGATGTTGTCGTAGCCGGTCTTATTGAGAATCTCCGAGATGCGGCGTTTGATGGTGCCCTCGCTCATAAACAGCTCGGCCGCGATCTCGCGGCGGCTCTTACCCTCGCAGGCAAGGCGCAAGATCGACAGCTCGACATCGTCGAGGGCCGCCGTGCCCGAGAAGATGCTCTCGGGCGGCTTGGGAAACGTGCAGTAACCCGCCAGCGTGGAGCGCATCACGGCGAATAGCTCGTCGATACCGACGTTCTTGTACACAAAGCTGTCGACGCCCGCCTCGCGCGCCTGGTCCACAAAGGTGATTTCGGGCATACCCGTCATGATAATGACGCGGCACTCGGACAGTTGTTCTTTAATGCGCGCCGCCGCCACGATGCCGTTGGAATCATGCTCGGTGCATACGTCCATCAGTATCATGTCCGGGCGCTCCTTGAGCGCGACACCCAAGGCCTCGGAAGCATCGGCAATGGCGGAAACAACGGTCATATCGGGCTGGTCTCCAACGGAGCGTGCCAGGCTCTCGCGCAGGATGGCCTGGTCTTCGACTATAAGGACGCGGATCATGAACTTCTCCTTTGGACCGTGGCGTTGGAGGCGAGCGGGATGGACACCGTAAGCGTGAAGGGCGGGGCGGTGTGGACTTCCAGGCTGCCGCCCAGATTCTGTGCGACATACCTCATACCTGGGATACCCGTTCCCTCGCGATACGATACGGGTGCAGGCGCGCCGTCGTTAGAAACGGTCATCCGCGCAACAGCACCGTCTTCCGACGTCTCCTGCCACAGACGCACGTGGACCCGATGCGCCTGTGCATGCTTGGTGGCATTGGTCGAGGCCTCGCGGATAATCTGCAAAAATGCGGCGGCGACACGCGCGTCCTCAGGCAGCGCACCCTCAACATCGATCTGCACACTCACCAGGCCAAAGGCATGGACGATATCTCCCAGTTGCTCTGCCGGTTCGGTGTCGCCCCCGCTGCGCAGATCGGCAGCGATTGAGCGCAGCAGCGGGTCGATCTGCTCGAGTGACTCGTCATCCAGGCGCCCCTCCTCCAGATAACGATGGAGAATGGACAGGCGCTGCCCGATCACGTCGTGCACGCGAGCGCGCATACGCAGATAGGCCGCATTGTCAGCAACTTTTTTGACTTCTTCGATCTGGGCTTGGAGCTCTTGGCCCGCAAGCTCAAGCAGGTGGTTGGCTTGCGCCAGGCGATCATGAGCATGCGCATACTCTGTTACATCCAGGCCGATAATGCGCTCGAAGAGGCGGCCCGAAACCATAACGTCATCGTGCACAAACAAGCGAATCTCGGCGGGAGAAACCTCGACCACCGCCCGCGCCTCACCAAAGCGGTCCAGATTAATCCGCACGCGGTTCTGGCTGCTTTCGGGCATTTGCATGCTGAGTTTGCGCAGGTCGTTCCATGTACCGCTCATATCGCCTAGGTCGGTGGGCATATGAAGCTCCACCAGGTTTTTTCGCATGCAGCGGTTCATGAGCAGCGGACGGCCCCTCGGGTCCAGATACAGGATGCCCACGGGAATCACGTTGATGGTTTCGATCGTCGAGAACGCGGTGATATCCTCCTGGCGGTTGCGGACATCCATCAAGAGCGCCGCAATGGAGCGGAACAGGAAAAACGCTCCCTCTGCGATAAGGACCGTGGCCCACGCCGAGCCCATGGCAAGCACCACCGGCGGTGTCACGGCGGCAACGAGCAACAGTTCGGCCAGCATGACGGGGCGACGATAGTGCACCATAAGCACCATGCCGTAGGCAAAGATCACGGCATTGAGCCACAACGCTCCGCCCATTGCCCTGGCGCAAACGTCAAGCGGCGCCACCAGATATGAGCCAGACGACGCGAACAAGATGAGCGCCGAAATAATTAGGTGAAGCACAAGGCTCGCCTCGTAGGCACAAATCACCTTACGGTTATAGGACGAGCGGCGCGATGCGATGAGCGGGACGTGGATCGTCTGCAGACACGCAGCCAGGGCAAAGACAACATCGAGCGCAACGATTTGGGGAAGAATGAGCGAAATCTGCATCGTCACTCACCCGCCCTCGGCATCAAGACGATCATGCGCAGCTGGCCGGGCTCGCCCTCAAGGCGGTATGCCACGTTGCGCCCTTGCAGAGCGCTTTCGAGCTCTTGCGCAGCGGGCGTCTGCGAAAGATCTGCATCATCGTTGGAAAAAAGCGCGGCACGCAGCTCGACACTGCATCGGTCATGATCGCCCAAGTGATACATAAGCGCCGGATGGTCGGTGGTGTAGGCAAAAAACGCAAAGTCATACACGCAGTCGTACAGGGCGCTTACCGTACTGGCGTGCATCGGGCGCCGTATGGCGATAATCGAGGCGCAATCGATATCGATGGTGCGCAGGTCGCTTGCGAGCTCGTTGGCAATGAGCTGAATGCGGTCGCGATCAAAACCGCTCTCCCCGTGCTGTGCCAACGTGAGCGACCCCTTGCGCTTGCAATAGGCGACGAGCATCTTGGCGCGCTGCAGCATGCGGTAACGCTCGTGCGAAGACGATTCATCGGTCAACGGCGGTAGCGAGCTCAGCAGGTCGCACATCCCTTCGAGCGCGCGGGCAAGCGCCTGGTCCACGTCTTGGACCAGCAAGGTCTCGGCCTCTTGGTCTGCCAGGTGCGTCTTAAGGTCGTAGTCGGCGGCGAGCAGCTCGTTTTGACGCTGCAGCTCCATGCGACGATGTGCCAGTTCACGGTTAAGCTCGTTGAGATCCGACACGTCTTGGGCAAGCAGGGCCGATCCGCCCAGCAGTGGAAAGGCACGGTACATCACATCGGGATCGGACGCCACGGCAAAGGCATGGGCGCGGCCGTGCGCCTGGGTCCGCAACTCCTCGCGCACGCCTACCGGCATTGGCTTTGACACTGGCGTGGCATAGACTTCCTGCAGGTCGCGCGTTAGAACTTTGAGGTCAAGCGGCAAGGTGTCGAAAATGCCGGCGATGTCGTGATATGACGGAATGACACCGCAATCGAGACAGATTTCCATCGCCGCCACGCACAAGACACAATAGACGAGCGAGAAGTTGAGCCTCCATGCCCAGGGCACACGCAACGCATATGAGATGGCAAAGAACGCGCCGCCCAGCAGCACGAGCGCCGCCGTGCCCGAGAAACGTTGGATGCGAAAGGACGAGGACCGGCCCACCAGGATAAAAAAGGCCACAAAGTTAAAGGCCGTCCACACGAGGACGGCGAAATAACCCCAGCCGTACGTGTAATCGTTGCTCCAGGTGTCGCTTGTACGGTCAAAGTGGAAGACCTGCTGGTGAAAATCGTTGGTGAGCACAAATCCGATAAGCAGGATAGCCATAATCCACAGCGCAGCGCAGTAGCGGCGACCCAGGCGGTGTTGCTCCAGGCCCGCAAGGCGCAGACCACACAACTGGTAGAGCAGCGGAATGAGCGTCATGGGCACGTAGTACAGGTACCACAGCACGGTGGCATAGAACGGCGTGAACGACTTGTACTTGAGAATGACTTCGATCATCCACAGGGCGCAGATGGTGGCGATGGCAACAAGACGGCGGCGCAACACATAGTCCAAACAGCGCAGATAGACCGATACGCCCCAGATCGAAAATGCAATTGCGGCAACAAGCAACGGCAGAGAGCTCGAATGGACGAGCGCATCCACGACCTCTTCGGACACCTCGCTATAGGCGGGCACGGCGTTAGAAAGTTTGGGGTCGAAGGCGAACAGCGCCGGCAAGACTGCCAAAAGCATGAGGAACATCGCGGTGATGACACCGGCGATAGCAAAGACGCGGTGGCGGTACACCTGATGTGTTATGCCAACAAGGAATCGCGGCATGGCGAAGAGCCTGCCGCCCCTGGAATCCGCCACGGGTGCGGATCGGGCGGCCGCGTTGCCGATATGTCGCTCGCGGGTACCCATAGTGCTTTTAGTGTACCGACAGATGGGTCGAAAAAGCGGGCCGCATGTCCCAAAATCCGCAGACGGCAAGGCGCCCGGCAGCCTCCCCCGTCTGGCACTTCCCGATATCCGCCCGCCCCAAACCACCGCAAAGGAGACAGGCACCTTTGTGGTGGTTTGGGGCGATGCGCTAGTCCACGGTGATGTCGATATTTTTGCCGATGAGACCTACGTAGCCGCTCTCGGCAGCCTTGGGGCTGTCGGCGTGGCAGAGAACCCACTTGTCGGCCTTCCAGTAGCAGTAGCTGTCACCGGCGGTAGGCATGTCGGCCGCAGCCTCGGGGCGCGGACCATTGGTGCCAGCGGGCAGCGCCACCATCACCTGGAAGCCGCCTTCGTCGACCATGCACGGCGTGTAGTGAAGCGTGGTGTTGAAAACCTCGACAACCTTGCCGGCCGGCACGCGGAACGCCTTGATACACGCGGTGTCGAGTTTGCCGTCCTCGATCTCCCAGCGATGCGCCACGAGCAGGATAAAGTCGCGCGCGCCCAAGTTGAACTCGCTGGCACGGTGATACTCCAGGCAGTTGAGACGCGTGTTGTGGCCGTTGCACCAGCCGAGCTGGAAGGGACGGCCACCAAACATGAGAAAGCCAAGCTTGTCGGCATCCTTGACGTCCTCGAGCTCCGGCGCGCTTGCTACGTACTTGCTGCCCTCGGGAATGGGCGTGGCAGAGAGCGCCTCGAGCACGGGCGACGTAAGCTCGGACGGAACGTTATCCCAAACGTTGCCATAGGACTTGAACTCGGGATCGTTGACAGAGTAGATATGCATGTTCACTCCTGTTCGTAAATGTGACTATACGAACATTCTAGAACAAACATGAGCGATTTTGAACGCTCGCCCCGACCAATCAACAAAAAGGCGCCCCCGCATAAGCGAAGGCGCCCAATGCGCGCGTTTTGGACGATAAAGCCCTTATGCCTGCTGATAGTGCAGGTGCTTCTCGTCGATATCGGCCAGGTCGCGGTCGAGGTAGCGGCGCGCGAGCCAGTTAGCCATGGGAAGGTTCTGGTCCAGGTAGTTGCCGCACTCCTCGGGAGCGGCACCGGGGACATCGCCCTCAAAGTCGGCGACAAACTCGAACAGCTCACGCACGAGCGGCAGGATCTCCTCGCTCGTCACCTCGCCAAATACGACGAGGTAAAAGCCCGTGCGGCAGCCCATGGGGCCAAAGTAGACAATGCGGCCCGACCACTCGGCATGATTGCGAAGGAACGTCGCGCCCAGGTGCTCGATGGTGTGGCACTCGGCCGTGTTCATGACCGGCTCCTTGTTGGGCGTGGTCAGGCGCAGGTCAAAGGTGGTGACGGCGGCCCCGGTCGCCGGATCGCGGTCGATGCGGCTCACATACACGCCGGGCTCAAGCAACAGATGGTCAACGGAAAAGCTCGCAATGCGCTCCATGGCAGATCCTCTCGATAGTCAAATTGGGACGGGCTCTTTTAGCTGGTTCGAATGGTCGCACCAATCATAACAGTCAAAAAAGCCCCGTCCCAAAAAGACAACTTAGCCCAGGACGCGGGCCATACGCGTCTTGAACTCGGACAGGAAGCGCGGAGCATCCACGGTCAGTGCCACAAGCGTGCTCTTGTCCGGATCGGACAGGCGGCGCTCATCGCAGATGGTGCGACCGCGGTACTCGCCCAGCAGATCAACACGCAGGTTGCAGCCGAGCGCACCTACGAGCGTGGGGTCGATCGCCACGGCAACGGCCAGCGGATCGTGCAGCGCACAACCACCCAGGTAGGGTGCGTTCATCTCGTACGAGCCAATGTAGTGCTCGACCATGCTCGCAAATGCGCAGCCCGCCATGGTGCCCGAGCCCGTCCAGCCGGCAATGTCGCGGCGTGTGAGCACCACGCGATGCGTCACGTCCAGACCCACCATGGTGAGCTTACGGCCCGAGCGCAGCACCGCGTCGGCTGCCTCGGGGTCGCACGCCATATTGGCCTCGGCGCCCGCGCTCACGTTTCCGGGCACGGTAAGCGCACCGCCCATCACGACCACGCGGCCGATAGACATCATCGCCGCCGCATCGCGCTCCAAGGCAAGTGCCAGGTTGGAGAGCGGACCGGTCGCCACGTAGATCAGATCGGGGCCATAGGTGCGCGCGGCATCGATCAGGTAATCGACCGCCGCGTTGCCTTCGGCCGTCGTCGCGCCCACCGGCTCC
>CAJMRP010000096.1 GCA_905215765.1 uncultured bacterium | reverse complement strand
GCACCCTTGCTGTCATCGGTGACCGAGATGAGCTGTCGGTCGGCCGCGCCATTGCGACGCGCGCGGCGACGCTCCTCGGCATCGCCCGCGTCGGCGGCGGCGCGGTGAGCCTTGTTGACGTTAAAGACCTCGTCGTGCTTGCGCCACGGGCCGACGGACTCGCCAAAGCTCATCTTAAGACCGGCGATAAAGCCGCCGAGCCAGCCGATCGGCGCAAACTGCACCAACGGGAACAGCGAAAACACCCAGGTCAGCAGGACGACTGCCGCCGCACCTGCAAAGTTGGCAATCCAGTAGTCGCGCTTGGTGATGACGCGCTTTTCGCACGCCCACTGGCCGCACAAAAAGCCAATGTAGATCGCAAAGAGAAAGAGCACCAGCGCTAGTACCACGAACGTCCAGCTCATGGGCGCTACTCCCCGTGATGGTGGCCGCAGCAGCACTCGTGGCCATCATCATGGCCGTGGCCGCCGCAGCACTCGTGGTCCTCGCCATGGTGGTGGCCGCAACCGCACTCGTGGTCGTCGCCGTGCTCGCCGCAACCGCAGCCGCCCTCGTGAGCACCGTGCTCTTCGGGACGATACTGCGACCAATCCAGACCGGCGGCGATGGCGTCAGCCTCCTCCTTGTAGAGGACCGTGATGGCCTGGGTACCCAGCTTGGCGCCACCGATGGCGTCGAGCATGTCGTAGAGCGTAAAGGCGACGTCGGCGCCGGGCAGCGCAAGCTCGCGATCGTCGGCATAGGCGAGCGCCAAGCGCAGGTCCTTAATGAAGTGCTCGACCATAAAGCCGGGCTTGTAGTCGCCGTCGAGCGCCTTGGGCGCCAGACTCTCCATGGCGCCGGACTTGCCGGTACCACCCAGGATCATCTGGCGGGTCTTCTCCAGGTCAAGGCCGCTCAGCTCGGCAAATGCCATGGCGTCTGCCATGCCGACCATGCAGGCGCCCAGCGACACCTGGTTGGCGAGCTTGGCAGCCTGGCCCTTGCCGGCGCCGTCAAAGCAGCAGATGGTTGCCGCAAAGGTGGAAAGGATGTCGCGGACCGGGGCGATGTCGTTCTCGGTAGCGCCCACGATAGCCGTGAGCGTGCCAGCGATAGCTCCCGACTCGCCGCCGGTGACGGGGCAGTCAAACGCCATGCGGCCGGAGACCTGGGCGGCCTCGGCGATGTCGCGCGCCAGCTCGGGCGAGCTCGTGGTGAGGTCGATCAGGACCGCGCCGGGCTTAGTGCACGCGAGCAGGCCGTCGCCCGCCAGGTAGAGCTCCTCGACCTCGGAGGGATAGCCCACCATGGTAAAGACGACATCGGCGTTAGCCACGGCATCGGCCGGCGTATCGGCCCAGGCGGCACCGCGCTCAACGAGCGCTGCAGCCTTGGACTTGGTGCGGTTGTTGACCGTGACGGGATAGCCGGCGTCCAGAATGTGGCCGACGATGGGGGCACCCATGATTCCGGTGCCGATAAATGCGACGGAGAGCTTGTTTGCCATGAAACCTTTCCTTTTGGGTTGGGTGTTGTTACCAGGTTGAATACTCGGTGCCAGCGTTTGGGCTGTGAGTCGAGGGCGATAACGGACGCAGCGCTTGCCTACTGACCGCGCACGCGGCGGGCGATACGGTCGGAAAGCGACGCCTTGTCGGCGCGGTTCTTACCCCAAAACGCGCAGCCCACCATGCCGGGGCCCACGTGCGAGCCGATGGTGGGACCCACGGAGCCGCGAATGATCGTGACGTCGGCGCAACCCTCCTCCTTGCGGATGGCGGCTTCGAGCCAGTCACCATCCTTTTCGGCATCGGCCGTCATGATGGCGATGGGCATGGTGCGATCGGGCACGTAGTTCTCGCGGAACGACTTGAGGATGGACTTGAGCGCCTTCTTGCGGCCACGGTTGACGCCGATCAGCGACAGCGAGCCGGCCAGGTCGTAGGAGAGCTCGGGCTTGACGTCGAGCTTTGCCGTGAGCTGCGCCGCCGCGGGAGGAATGCGGCCGCCGGCAGCCAGTGCGTCGAAGCTCTCGAGCGTAAAGTAGCCGTGCACGTAGGTTTTTGCCTCGTTTGCCCAATCGACCAGCTGTTTGGCGGTCAGTCCCGCCGAACGCTGGCGCACGGCCTCGAGCGCCAAGAGCGCGCCGGTCGCGCAGGGCAGAGCGTTGTCGACCACGTAGAGCTCAAAGTTGGGATAGTCGGCGCGCACGGCATCTGCCGCCTGGCACGCGGAGTTGTAGCTCGACGACAGCGCCGAGGTAAAGCACAGGTAGACCGTGGGCGTGCCCTCTTTGGCGCACTCGGTAAAGAACTCGATATAGCGACCGAGCGACACAGCCGAGGTGGACACGCGGGCACCGGCGCGCATCCGGTCGTAGAACTCCTTGGGTGTGATGCTCGACCAGATGTCGTCCGTGCGCTCTTCGCCATCGATAATGAAGGGGAAACCCAGGATATCGACATCGAGGTTCGCAGCGACCTCGGGGCTAAAGTCGCAGCAGGTATCGACGACGATGCGGCAACGGTTCGAATGACCGGCGGATGCGGCCTTGTCCATCAAAGCGACTCCTTACGTAAAAAGGCGGCCACCCGCATGGGATGGCCGCCAACCGTTAACTCATGCAAGTTAACGTATTTTACTCGTCAAGTGTTTCGATGCGGGGCTTGATGATGCCATATCCACCATTCTTACGGTGATACACCACATTGATGAGGCCAGTCGTCGCGTTCTCGAACACGTAGAAGTCATGACCAAGCAGATCGGTCTGCACCAGCGCCTGCTCCTCAGTCATCGGGGTGACGTCGATAACTTTCTCGCGGACGAGCAGGTCGTCCTCTTCCTCGGGCAGCAGCAGGTCGGCCAGATCCTCGACGCGCTCGACCGGCGCGACATCCGCGGCGCTGGCACCGCCCTGGCGGTTGTCCACGACCTTGGTCTTGAACTTGCGCAGCTGACGAGTAACCTTATCGGCGGAGAGATCGATGGCGGCATACATATCTGCGCCGTGCTCGGCAACGCGAATCACAGAGCCGCGGGCACGAACCGTGACCTCGACGATTGCCGGGTTGGGGTTCGAGGGGTTCTTCTCATAACGAAGCACGACGTCGACTGTCATGGGCTCGATGTCGAAAACCTTGAGCGCCTCGCCGATCTTCTCATCCACATGCGCACGCAGAGCATCGGTTACCGTCGTCTTGCGTCCAGAAACCTTGATATCCATACGTGGCTCCAATCTGCCTCGGGGACTTACTGTACTGGCTATGTACCCATTGCCGTGCATTTAATCACGCGGATTCCTAAAGACCCGAATAACGATTGCTTGATACCGCATACCGAAGTCTCGCACTTTTCTGTGGCAAAGTGCGCTATAGGAGGGAGCCAACAGCTTTGTATTTGGTCCCGAAAATTGGCTTTGACCTGCTTGTTTTATTGGGATGAAAAAGCCGGACTCCCCCATCGGGGAAGCCCGGCAGTGCGTGTTGAAACCGTGAAGAGGTGTCCTTTCCAACGTATAGGAGACACCACCCCTAGCAATAACTAGCTATTGAGTTTGTTAATGTCGTCGTCGGTGATGGCGCCTTCCTGGCTGGACGATTTGTCCTCGGAGGATGCGGTCTCATTGTTGGAATCGGAGGACTCGCTGCCGGAGGACGTGGTCTCACTGGACTCAGAGTCGCCCGGCTGCACGTTAGCGCCCGAAACCGTCTTAGTGGTGAGGTCGTAGGGCATCCTGCCATACCAGACGCAGTGAACTGCCTCGAGCGTGCCGTCGACCGTGATGTCGTCGAGGGCATCGCTCACGGCACGGCACAGTTCGTCATTGGACGAGAGGCCCGCAACACCAAGCGTCGAGGGCGCCTCAAGCGCACCGACATAGGAGACCTCGCTCATCAGGCGTGCAAGGTAGCCGCCAGCCGTGGAGTCGCAGATCACATAGTCGACCTCGCCGGACTCGAGCGCCTCAAAGCACTCGTTGATGTTGGAGTAGGTCTTTTGGTTGGCGGTAATGCTCTGCTTGGCAAGCGCCTCCTGCGAGGCCGAGGACATCTGGACACCCAGGGTAGACGTGTTAAGGGTATCGGTGGAAACGCTTAGCGACCCACCATCGCTGGTTTTACCGAACACAGAAGCG
The DNA here is from genome assembly GCA_905215765.1 of uncultured bacterium. Classification (GTDB taxonomy): domain Bacteria; phylum Actinomycetota; class Coriobacteriia; order Coriobacteriales; family Coriobacteriaceae; genus Collinsella. The sequence goes on along the minus strand of CAJMRP010000096.1, from coordinate 3,335 downwards.
GCATCGTACAGGCAGGTGCCGAGCGAGCTAACGTCCCCGTCTGTGGAGTTGATCTCGCCGATAAAGATATCAGCCTTTTTGTCGCCGAGCGCGGAACCTGCCGAGGACGCATCGACAAAGGCGACCTTAAGGCCCATGCGGCTTGCGAGGGCGCGGGCGGCGTCGACCGCATATCCCGTGAGCTCGCCGTCGGCGCCCTGCATTGCCTGCGGCGCATCGGAAGTATCGAGGGCGACCGTCAGGGTTCCGGGAGTGACCAGGGCATCGTCCGACACCGCCGGCGTGACGGTCTCGTACTCGATCTGGTCGATCGTGGGAGTCGTGAACGTAGACAGCGGGTTGAACGCGCATCCGCTCAGGCCCAAAACGGCGATGACCGCTGCGGTCCCAGCACCTAACCGAGCCGCGTGCATCAAGCTGCCCCTCACCATGTCCACTACCCTGCCTTCTGTGTCGTATACGATCCGTGCGTTGCGCGGAATATCAGGTTGTTCCCACCAGCTGACCTGGTATTTGACCCCACACTTGCGCACCGGGGTGTTTGCTCGGGAGGCCGCAGCCACCTTCACGACTGGCCCGCTCGCCCGCGAGGCGGTATTGCCCCAAAGAAAGTAGAACGGACGGTGCGGCTTACATCTAGGACGCGCCATGATCGCGCCGCGCGCACGCGGTCGCTTACGTGGATCCCTTTGACCGCGTCTGTCTTGGACTAGGACGGGCATTTCGTCCGTCCGCAACCACAGCCTGGTAGGAACGAAGCGCATTATAGCTAAGTTCAAGCTAAAGTTTAAGGTTAGGGGCGCTATTCGCATCGCGAGTACAGATTTCGCAGGTCAGGACGGGCCGCACGTGCTCTGATTGAGCCCGTCGCTCCCCTATGGAAAGCCCCAACACACCCGTCTTAGGGCGCCGTGGCCAAAAAATAGCAAATATGAGTACTGTTACCAATTTAGTAGCAGGAGTTTTTAGCTCTGCAAGCTGTTTTCACGCTCTATAACGTCAGATTGATGCCAGGATATTCTACATTTGTTTAATATCTTTCTAATTTACCCCATCTTCCAGTCCCAAAATCCCTGATTTTGCTGTTACTGAATTTGTAGCAGTACTCATATTTGCTATATTTTGGCCAAAGCATATATCCAACCCCCTGTTTCAGAGCATTGTTAGGCGGGTTTAAGCCCAAAACACGCCCGCAGCGTGTTAAGCAGCGCCTCTTGCTTTTTCCTGCGGGCATCGACACGATTCCGGTACCGCTTTCGCATACGCTGGTGCATGCGCCATGCGAGCGCTTCCATCGCTTCCATGTCACAGAGCATTTCGTTGTTGACCGTCGCGACCTCGATTCCCATAGTAATCAAGCCCGTGTTGCGCTTTTCATCATGGATACGTCCCCTCCGGGAGGAATGGCCCAGCTCACCGTTGTATTCCAGGTCAAACCGGGCTGTTTCCTGATACGCATCGCAAACTGCGTGCGACATCCCCGAGATTGTCTGCGCGCGGTCATCGAACTCAATCTTGTAGTCGGTCTTAAAGGGACCGCAGGCAAATCCGCCATAGGAAAACGGAAGCGAAAACAGAGCGAGCATGATGCACTCCATGGGCGAGCGCAGGTTTTCTGACAAGTAGGGACACAGACGCTGCAGTTGTTTGGCCGCATTCCCCTTGCATACCGCGAGGTAATCTGCCAGACGATCGGGCGTCAGCACCGGCTCAACCTCAAAGTAGCCCACATCTGCTGGCTGGTCCTTGTCCTTTGCAAGTTTATTCGTAACAAGCGAGGTGCAGGGAGGCAGATACTTCCCGCGGTCACTCAGCGAAATCTTAGAGCACAGCTCCTGAGCCAGGGCAAATGCCTGGATGCAGCCGACCTCGCGGGCGACGACAACACAAAGGGCCTCGGGAGATAGACTGTACACCCCCGGTTCCACCTCTAGAATCGAGCCGGCGGGCAACCCGGAGCATACGGACCAGCTCACGCCAAGAATGCGGCGGCGCTGCGCTGCAGACCCTACCAGCAAGCACAAATCCTCTTGCACCTCGCCGCTTGCGGCCCCAATCCGCACCAAGTCGGGAAGATAGATGTCCTCGGTCGAGGGCGACGACGTGCGCAGCACACGGCGCTCTTCATCGGGATCGAGGTCCCTCCAGCTGATGTAACCCATTTGTCGGCGCTCGGCGCGCATCATGCGTAGCGCCGAGGCGCCTGTTAGGATTACGGAAGCCGCTAGCTGTTCGTCTGTCGGCTCGTTGCGCCGCTCAATCTTCACTGCTACAAAATCACCCCTACCAAACGCGTGCGATAGCGAGGCCATCGACCGCTACGGCGCCGGCGCGCTTGAGTTCCGCCGAAGCCGCGGCCATCGTCGCGCCCGTGGTGATAACGTCATCGATAAGCAGCAGGCGGCGGCCGTGCACATCCTCAACCGTCTCGTACATGCCTTGGGCACGCTCGCGGCGCTCCTCACGACCGAGTTCGCGCTGGTCGCCATGCCCGTACTTGACGAGAGCATCGAGCAGAGGAACACCCGACAGCTCGCAAAATGGGCGAGCAATAGCCTCCATATGATCAAAACAACGCCGCCGAAACGCTGCCGCCGTCGCAGGCACAAACACCACCGCATCCGCACCGGACAGCACGCCTCCGTAGCGATCGGGCGCTACGACCTGGGCATGCAGGGCGGTGTCGTAGAGCAGCTCCGCCAGATACGGAGCCAGACGTCGCTCGCCCGCATCCTTGTACGCTTTAATGATGCGCGGCAGCGGATGCGCATAGACGGCGCACGCCAGGCAGCGGTCGAGCGCCTCCGCCATTGCCGAGGACGTACCCTCGACCGAACACTCAGTGCATAGCAAATCCCCAAACGGGGCGCCGCATCGGGTGCAGCTATGACGTGGGTCGATGAGCGTGAGCGCGGCCAGGCAGTCTTGGCAAATAAGCGCACCGGCGCGCTCGCAGCCGGCGCATCGTGTTGGCGACAATGTCTCGAGCGCCTCGCGTGCCACCCGCTCGGCAAACGGTAGTAATTCGTCCGCAAACGGTAGGGCGCCGGCACCCTGCAGGCGGCTCAATATGTTCAGATGACTCTTCAAGACACAACCCTCCCTACATTCGGTCGCAGGGAGGGTTGTTGATTCGGCGCTATGATACCCCGATGCGCTCGGGGCAAGGCGGGCTAAATCCGCTCGCGGGCGTTATTCGCCGGCGGGCGGTTGTGGTGCGGACGAAGACGGGGTCGAACCCTCGCCACCATCCTGGCGCGGCTTGCGGGAACGGCGACGGCGACGGCGCTTTTGACCCTGGTCGGCCGAGCCCTCGCCACCGCGATCCTCGCGCG
>CAJMRP010000095.1 GCA_905215765.1 uncultured bacterium | reverse complement strand
CGAGCCGGTGCGCGAGTCGATGCAGCGCACGTCGAGCTCGTGCGTTTCGGCCGTCAGGCTGGCGTTGGCATAGCAGGCGGACCACTCGCTGCACAGCGAGATAAAGATGGCGCTGTCGTGGCCGTCGGCGAGCACGCGATCAAAGAGCGCCTTGAACTCACCGGCGCTCGGCTGCGAGGTGTGCGGTAGCTGCTCGGAGCCTGCCATGCGGGCGACGTACTCCTCGGCGGTGATCTGCACCTGGTCGAGCAGGTCCTCACCTTCGATAATTACATGCAGCGGAATCACGTAAATGCCGAGCTCTTGGGCGCGGGCGGGGGAGATGTCCGACGTGGAGTCGGTTATGATGGCAAAAGACATAATTGCACCTTTCGTTGGGGCGCTTGCGCGCCGCCTTCTGAGAGCAAAGTGCGACAAGTATAGTGGAGTCGTTCCACATTGCCAGCTTTATTTGTTGAATAGTCAACAGTTTGAAGTGTAAGTGTGGAAATCACCAACTGGGGAAGAGGGATGCCGATGGAGGCGCTGGAGATATGCAGACGGCCGATTGTGCTGTTCGATTTTGACGGCACGGTGGCAGATACGGGCCGGGCGGTGATGACCTCGACGCGCAAGACGCTGGCTGCGCGCGGGTTTTCTGAGGCGCAGATGGGTGACCTGCGCCGCATGATCGGGCCGCCCCTGTGGAAGAGCTTCCACGACTTTTACGGCTTTTCCCGCGAGGAGTCGCTTGTGGTGGCCGACGAGTACCGTGCCTTTTTTGATGAGCTGGGGCCGGAGGAGTACCCCGTGTTCGATGGGATTCCCGAGCTGCTGGATGGGTTGACCGCCCAGGGCAAGCGTATGGCCGTGGCGACGTCGCGCATGGAGGCGAAGTGCATCGACATGGTGCATGAGCTGGGGCTTTGCCAGTTCGAAGCCGTGGCTGGCATGAATCCGCCGCAGGGGCGCGAGACCAAGGCCGATTCGGTCCGCGATGCCCTGGCGGCCCTGGGTGCGGCGGCCGACGATGCCGTGATGATCGGCGATCGCTTTAACGATGTGGAGGGCGCGCACGCGATGGGCGTGCCGTGCATCGGCATCTATTCGGGCGCGGCGGCGCCGGGGGAGCATGAGGCCGCGGGCGCCGATGCGGTGGTGCATTCGGTGGCCGAGCTTGCTAAACTTTTCGCAATATAAGTATGTGATGTGAGGGGCGGGCACGCTCGCCGCTCATTGGTAAGGAGGTCGTCCATGAATCAGGTGGAGCAGAGCGTTGCTGAGTACGTCGACGAGGTCTGGGAGGATGTCGTCGCCGATATCGAGCAGCTGGTGAGCTATCCGTCCGTGGCGGTTTCTGCCAATGCGGAGCCCGGCGCGCCGTTTGGCCGTCCGGTTCGTGACGCGCTCGATTGCGCGCTCGGCATCGCGCAGAAGCTCGGTTACCAGACAAGCGACGACGAGGGTTACGTGGGCATTGCCGATATCCCGGGTCGCGGCGACAAGCAGCTCGCGACCATCTGCCACGTGGACGTGGTGCCCGCAGGCCCCGGCTGGAACACCGACCCGTTTGCGATGGAGCGTCGCGAGGGCTGGCTGCTCGGCCGTGGCGTGATTGATGACAAGGGTCCGGCGGTGTTGTCGCTCTACGCCGGCGCCTATCTGCTCAAGCACGGCATCACCCCGCGCTATACCTTCCGCGCGCTGCTGGGTTGCGATGAGGAAGTGGGTATGTCCGACGTTCACCATTATCTGGAGAACCACGCGAACCCCGACTTTCTGTTTACGCCCGATGCCGAGTTCCCGGTTTGTAATGCCGAGAAGGGCCAGTTTGGGGCGACGTTTGTGAGTCCCAAGATCGACGGCGGGCGCATTGTGTCCTGGAGCGGCGCCGAAGCGAGCAACGCCATTCCGTCGCAGTCTATCTGCGAGCTTGCGATTGCCGCCGATGAGCTGCCGGCGCCTGTTGAGAACGCCGACCGCCTGGAGATCACGGCGCTCGGCAACGGGCATGCGCAGATTTTCGCCCACGGCATTGGCGGTCATGCCTCGATGCCCGAGGGAACAATCAATGCCGTCGGCCTCATCGTGGCGTATCTGCGCGAGGCCGAGGATGCGTTTGGTGCGCGCGACGAGCGCCTGCTGACGCCTGCCGAGCACGAGTTTGTCAAGTTTCTGGCCTTTGTGCATGCGGACGCCTATGGCCGCGGCCTGGGTATCGACGCGACGAGCCCGGCGTTTGGCCCGCTCACCTGCAACCCCGGCGTCATCCGCGTGGCGGATGGCCACATTGAGCAGGTCATCGACGTGCGTTTCCCCGACAGCACGAGCGTCGATACCATCTGCGAGCAGCTCGAGCCGCTCGTGGGCCGCTTTGGTGTGACGTATCTCGTGGGTCGTACCAAGGTGCCGTTCTCGGTCTCTGCCGACGATCCGGCCGTGAAAGCGCTGATTGACACCTATAACGAGTTTACGGGTAAGCATGCCGAGCCCTTTGCCATGGGCGGCGGCACGTACGCGCGCAACTTTGCCCGCGCCGTGTCATTTGGCCCCGAGGAGACCGGCCTTGAGCTGCCCGCGTGGGGCGGCCAGATGCACGGCCCCAACGAGTGTGCCAACGAGGAACAGCTCAAGCAAGCGCTCAAGATCTATATTGTTGCGATCTTAAGGCTCAACGAGCTCGAACTTTAAGGTTGCGGCGTTTTGCCAATCTAAGTTGCGGTGGAATAGTTCCTAGAATCGGCTGCCTAACAGCCAAACAGGAACTATTTCACCGCAACTTCTTTTTTTATCGGTGTAAAAGGCGGGCCATGCATGTCAGCGGGATTGTTATTCGTTTGTAAAGCCCTGCCGCGCTTGCGGTAAGGGTTTATCAAATGCCCGTAAGAAACCGCAGTTGGCGCGGGTGCTGCCCGGTCGGGATCGTATCTTTCCAAACAGCAAAGCGGGCAGGGTGCCCGCGATTCGCATGTACGAAAGGAAGATCATGCTCGATCAGGCTTATTCTCGTCGTCAGTTCCTCGGCCTTGCTGGTGGTCTTGCCAGCATCGTCGGTCTCGGTCTCGTTGGCTGCGGCGGCTCCGGCGCATCCGACGCCGCCGACAAGGGTAGCGCCGCTGCTGCCGAGTCCGTCTCCGGCGAGGTGACCTACGACGGTGCCTCCTCGTTCCAGGCTCTCGTCGAGGCCGCTGCCGAGAAGTTCATGGATGCCAACCCCGACGTCTCCGTCTCCGGATCGGGCAACGGTTCGGGCAAAGGTCTGACCGCTGTTGCCGCCGGCACCGTCACCATCGGTAACTCCGACGTCTTCGCCGAGACCAAGCTCGAGGCCGACCAGGTCAAGAACCTCGTCGACCACGAGGTCGCCGTCGTGGGCATGGGTCCCGTCGTCTCTAAGAACGTGAAGGTCGACGACCTGTCCCTCGAGCAGCTCAAGGGCATCTTCTCCGGCCAGATTACCAACTGGAAGGAGGTCGGCGGCGACGACGCCAAGATCGTCGTTCTCAACCGCAAGGCCGGTTCCGGTACCCGCGCCACCTTCGAGGCTGCCGTCTTTGGCGACGAGGCAGTCGACTTTAAGGGCGACGCCGAGCTCGACAAGTCCGGCGATGTCCAGACTCAGATGGGCAGTACCGACAACGCCATCTCCTACCTGGACTTCTCGCACTTCGATGACTCCAAGTTCAACGCCATCAAGGTCGAGGGCGTGGAGCCCAAGAGTGCAAACGTCACCGACGACTCCTTTAAGATCTGGGCTACCGAGCACATGTACTGCTCCAAGGACGCCGACGAGGCCACCAAGGCCTTCCTGGAGTTCATGCTCTCCGACGACGTCCAGGGCAAGCTCGTCGAGGAGCAGGGCTTTATCCCCGTCTCTGCCATGAAGGTCGTCAAGGACGCCAGCGGCAAGGTCTCCGCTAAATAAATAATCGCCCCCGGAAAGGTTTGCAATGGCAAAACAGCTGCCAAAACGCGACCTTGAGAACGTGGGCCTGGGCGTCACGGGTGCGTGCGTTGCGCTCGTGACGCTTGTCGTTGCCGCGCTCATCTTTATGGTCGCCCAAAAGGGCCTCTCGGCTTTTCTCAAGGACGGCGTCTCGGTCGTCGAGTTCTTTACCGGCACCAAGTGGGACCTGGCCAACACGGCCGAAAACGGCCTACCTTATACCGGCGCCCTGCCCCTGATCGTCACCTCGTTTGCGGTCATGGTGCTCTCCACGCTTATCGCGCTGCCCATCGCCATCGGCTCTGCCATCTTTGCGGTCGAGATCCAACCCAAATTTGGCTCCAAGGTCTTTCAACCGCTTATTGAGCTTTTGACCGGCATTCCCTCGGTCGTCTTTGGCCTGATTGGCTTTCACGTGGTCGTCGGCCTTATGAAGAGCGTTTTCCACGTGAGTACGGGTCTGGGCATCTTGCCCGGCGCCATCGTGCTGGCCGTCATGATCCTGCCGACTATGACCACGCTTTCGGTCGATGGCCTGCGTGCCGTGCCCGACAGCTACCGTCAGGGCTCGCTCGCGCTGGGCTACACCCGCTGGCAGACCATCTGGCACGTGGTGCTCAAGTCCGCCATGCCGTCGCTCATGACTGCGGTCATCCTTGGCATGACGCGCGCCTTTGGCGAGACGCTCGCCGTGCGCATGGTCATCGGCGGTATTGAGGCCATGCCGACGTCGCTGCTGTCGCCGGCCTCGACCATCACCACCACGCTCACCACGTCCATGGCGGTCTATGCCGAGGGTTCGGCCCAGGACGATGTTCTGTGGGCGCTCGGTCTGCTGCTGATGGGTATGAGCCTCATCTTCATCCTGATCATCCACATTATCGGCCGCAAGGGGGCGAAGGCTCGTGGCTAGCACGCGCATCCATATCGACGAGGCGAGACTCGGGCGCGTCCAAAAGCAGGATCGCATCGCCACGGGCGTGCTGACGGCAATCATCGCCATCGTCATGCTCATCGTCGTCTCCATGGTGGCCTATATCCTGTTCGAGGGCATCTCGACGCTGTTCCAGCCGGGTTTTCTCACGCAGCCGTCGCGCGCCAACGGAACTCAGGGCGGCGTACTCTACCAGCTGTTCGACTCGTTCTATCTGCTGCTGATCACCCTGATCATCTCGGTGCCCATCAGCCTGGGCGGCGCGGTCTTTTTGGTTGAGTACGCGCCGGACGGTCCCATCCGCGACATCGCTTCCACCGCCATCGAGACGCTGTCCTCGCTGCCTTCCATCGTTGTCGGCATGTTCGGTTTCCTGGTGTTCTCGGTGCAGCTGGGCTGGAAGTACTCCATCATCTCCGGCGCCGTCGCGCTCACCATGTTCAACATTCCCATCCTGGTGCGCGTGATCCAGCAGGCGCTCGAGGACGTGCCGCAGGCCCAGCGCGATGCGTGCCTGGCCATGGGCCTTACCCGCTGGGAGGCCACGCTGCACATCCTGATCCCCGAGGCCATGCCTGCCATCGTGACCGGCATCGTGCTTTCGGCCGGCCGCGTGTTTGGCGAGGCCGCGGCACTGCTCTTTACCTCGGGCATGAGCTCGCCGGTGCGTTTGAACTTCTTGAGCTTTAACCTGTCGAGCCCCACCTGCGCCTGGAACGTGTTCCGCCCCGGTGAGTCGCTCGCCGTGCATATTTACAAGATCTATGGCGAGGGCAGCCCCGAGGCCCAGCAGATCGTCTGGGGCACCGCGGCGCTGTTGATGATTTGCGTGCTGCTGTTTAACGTGGTCGCCCGTATCGTGGGCAAGCAACTGGCAAGGAAGATGACGGCCGAATGAGCGAGATGAAAGCAACGCCCGCAACCGAAGCGGCCACGTCCGAGACCCAGGACTTTTTGTCGAGCGTGGGGGAGAGCGAGAAGCGCGTGCGCGTGAGCGGCAAGGCCGTGAGCGACGAGGTCGTGCTCTCCACCAAGGACGTCAACGTGTACTATGGCGACCACCATGCGCTGCACGATACGTCGCTCGACTTTCACAAGGGCGAGATCACGGCGCTCATCGGGCCTTCGGGCTGCGGCAAGTCGACCTTCTTGCGTAGCCTCAACCTGATGAATCGCGAGATTCGCGGCTGCCGCGTGGAGGGCGAGATCAATTACCGCGGGCGCAACGTGAATACCAAGACCGAGAACACCTACGAGCTGCGTCGCTCCATTGGCATGGTGTTCCAACAGCCCAACCCGTTCCGCAAGTCCATTCGCGACAACATCACGTTTGCGCCTAAGCGCCACGGCATCACCGACCGTGACGAGCTCGACCGCATGGTCGAGGAGAGTCTGCGCGGCGCGGCGCTGTGGGACGAGGTCAAGGACAAGCTCGACAAGAGTGCCTACGCGCTTTCGGGCGGCCAGCAGCAGCGTCTGTGCATCGCGCGCACGCTGGCGCTCAACCCCGACGTGATCCTGTTTGACGAGCCCTGCTCGGCGCTCGACCCCATCTCGACGCTGGCGATCGAGGACCTTATGTCGTCAATCGTTGCCGACCGTGCCATCGTCATCGTGACGCACAACATGGAGCAGGCGTCGCGTGTGTCCAACCGCACGGCGTTCTTCTACATGGGCGATATGGTCGAGTACGACGAGACCGACGAGATTTTCCAACGGCCCAAGGATAAGCGGCTGAATGATTACCTCACCGGCATGTTCTCCTAGTCCGGGACATGCTTGAGGCCCGTGGCGGCCACGGTCGCCACGGGACTGATTGGAGGGGCGGGTCATCTCTTGCGGGAGATGGCCCGCCTTTTTGCTCTGCGACCGAAGCGACCACCACAAAGGGGACAGGCACCTTCGTGGTGGTTTGGGGTGGGGCTCGCTGCTATCATGGACAACGTTGAATTTCTACGAAGGAGCAGGGCATATGGCGATTCTTTTGGGATGCGATTCCATCAGCCTAGAGTTTCCCACCAAGCATATTTTCGATAGCGTGACGCTCGGCGTGGGCGAGGGCGACCGCATTGGTATTGTTGGTAAAAACGGCGACGGCAAGTCGACGCTGCTGAGCGTGCTCGCCGGCACGCTGGAGCCCGACGATGGCCGCGTGACGCATCGCCGCGGCACCACGATCGGTCTGCTCGGCCAAAAGGACCAACTTGTCGACACCGATACCGTGCATCATGCCGTCGTGGGCGACACTCCCGAGTATGAGTGGGCGTCGAGTCCGCGTACGCGCCAGATCCTCGCCGGTCTCATTAGCGATGTGCCCTGGGAGGGCACGGTGGGCGAGCTTTCGGGCGGTCAGCGCCGTCGCGTGGACCTTGCGCGCCTGCTGATCGGCGACTACGACGTGCTCATGCTCGACGAGCCCACCAACCACCTGGACATGCGCACCATCAACTGGCTCGCGCGTCACTTAAAGGCCCGCTGGCAGCGCGGTCAGGGCGCCATGCTCGTGGTCACGCACGATCGCTGGTTCTTGGACGAGGTCTGCACCAGCATGTGGGAGGTCCACGACGGCCAGGTCGATCCCTTCGAGGGCGGCTACTCCGCATATATCCTGCAGCGCGTGGAGCGCGACCGCATGGCCGCGGTTACCGA
>CAJMRP010000094.1 GCA_905215765.1 uncultured bacterium | reverse complement strand
GAAGACGCTGTATTTAATGAGGCACGGGCAAACCGAGTTCAATGTGCAAAAGATCGTCCAGGGACAGTGTGACTCGCCTCTGACAACAGCAGGGAAGGACCAGGCCCGTGAGGCGGCGCTCAAGCTTGCGCAATGCGGTGTTTGCCCCGATCGCATCGCGGCCTCTCCGCTGGGGCGTGCCTATCGAACCTGCGTGCTCGTGCGCGACGTTTTGTGTGAGTCGTTAGGCGTCGCCATGCCCGAGGTCGAGACGTGTCAAGACCTTGAAGAGCGCAACTACGGCTCTTTTGAACGCGGGCCTATGTCCGAGGTTCCAGCAGATGTCTGGAATCCAGGCGAGGAGCTTGTCCCGTATGGCGGAGAGGGGAGTGCGGCGCTGCGTGCGCGAATCGTCGATGCTATTCGCAACCTTATGACGCCCGATGACGTGGGAACGCTCTTGGCTGTTTCCCATGGTTCTGCTGTCTTGCAGTTCTATCTTGCCGCCGAGCGCCCCTGTGAGCCTGAGCCCCGCCGCAGGTTACCCAATTGCTGCGTCCTCAAGTTTTCCTACGATGAGTCTGCGAGCACGTTCACATTGCTTGAGGTCCTTTGATGCTTGCGTGAAAACGCCTGGATTAGGCTATGGATACGCCCGGGGGCGGGGTCTTTGAGCTGCAGTTGTGACCAAATGCGCGATTCTTTGCTTGAGCAGGGAAAACATTGTGATGAAAGCTTGAAGACGCGCATACCTGTGTATACTAAACAACTGTGCGCGTCGAGGGAGGATTCTGCCTATCGCATGTTTGGGCACCAAGGGTTGCTGTCTGAGCTTGGGTTTTGGTGAATTCGAAGTCGACAACCACGTGTATTAGTTGTGGTCCTCTAGGGGTGAACGCAAGGGGCGTTCACATTGTCCCAAGACCACCGAGAGTTGGAGATCGTACATGATCAGCATGATTCTCGGCCGCAAGATTGGCATGACCCAGGTTTGGGACGAGGACGATAACGTCGTTCCCGTCACGGTCATCCAGGCTGGCCCCTGCGCTGTCTCGCAGGTTAAAACTCAGGCAACCGACGGCTATGACGCCGTCCAGATCGGTTTCGGCGACATCAAGGCCAAGAACGTGAACAAGCCCATGGCTGGTCACTTCGCCAAGGCTGGCGTCGAGCCTGTCCGCTTCCTTCGTGAGGTCCGCGTCGAGAACGGCGAGGAGCACAAGGTCGGCGAGGTCGTCACCGTCGCTGATTTCGCTGATGTCGAGAAGGTCGACGTCATCGGTACCTCCAAGGGTAAGGGCTTCCAGGGTCGCATCAAGCGCTGGGGTCAGCGCCGCGGTCCTATGACGCATGGTTCTCACTTCCAGCGTCACCCCGGTTCTATCGGTCAGTGCGCCTATCCTGCGCGCGTCCTCAAGGGCGTCAAGATGGCCGGTCACATGGGTAACGAGCGCGTTACCGTCAAGAACCTTTCCGTTGTCCGCATCGATGCCGAGCAGAACCTCATCTTGGTCAAGGGCGCTGTCCCGGGTGCCAAGAATGGTCTCGTCGCCATCCGTATGGCCTAAGGGCCCAGCCCATTTAGCCCAGCGTCATACCAAGGAGAACACTTAAATGGCAAAGTTTGAAGTAAAGAACAGCGAGGGCAAGAAGGTCGCCGAGGCCGAGCTCGCCGCTGAGGTGTACGGCATCGAGCCGAACATCCACGTTATGCACCACATCGTCAAGTGCCAGATGGCCTCTTGGCGTCAGGGCACCCAGTCCGCTAAGGGCCGCTCTGAGGTTTCCGGTGGCGGCAAGAAGCCTTGGCGTCAGAAGGGCACCGGCCGTGCCCGCCAGGGTTCCATCCGTGCTGCCCAGTGGCGTCACGGTGGCGTTGTCTTCGCCCCCAAGCCCCGTTCCTACGCTAAGCGTATGAACAACAAGGAGGTCAAGCTGGCTATGCGCTCCGCGCTGTCCGCCAAGCTGGCCGATGGCGAGCTCGTGCTCGTCGACGACTACGGCTTCGAGAAGCCTTCCACCAAGGCTGCCGTCGCCATGCTCAAGGCTCTCGGTCTTGAGGGCAAGCGTCTGACCATCATCGTTCGCGATGAGGACGTCAACGCCTACCTGTCGTTCCGCAACATTCCCAAGACGTTCATCATCACTGCCGACGAGGCCAACACCTACGATCTCGTCAACAACAACGCTGTGCTGATGCCCGCCGACATCGCCGCTCACTTCGGGGAGGTGCTTGCATAAATGACCGCCCACGAGATCATCATCCGTCCGATCGTGTCCGAGCGTTCCTTCTCCGGCATGGAGCTGAACAAGTACACGTTCGAGGTCGCCAAGGATGCTAACAAGTATCAGATCAAGGACGCTGTCGAGGAGATCTTCGGCGTCAAGGTCGTTCGCGTGAACACCCTGACGGTCAAGCCCAAGACCAAGCGCGTGCGCTATGTCGCCGGCAAGACCCGTTCTTGGAAGAAGGCCATCGTCACGCTGGCCGAGGGCGACACTATCGAGGTCTTTGGCAACCAGGCCTAAGACTCGCTGCTGTTGAGTGAGCTCATGCCTCCCAAATAGGGGAGGCGAGAGCTCAAGGTTTTGGGCGTATAAAATGGACACGCCCGGAACCGTGTATACGTCCGGTGTCATCGCACCCGAGGCAGAACCTCGAATCCCTGTCTGCGATGGCTAACGGATTCCTATTGAAAGGGATTGTAATGGCTGTAAAGCACCTTAAGCCGACCTCCGCTGGTAGGCGTTGGCAGACGATCTCCGATTTCTCCGAGATCACCTGCACCAAGCCCGAGAAGTCTCTTCTCGAGCCCCTGCCCAAGAAGGCCGGTCGTAACAACAACGGCCGCATCACCACCCGCCACCAGGGCGGCGGCGTGAAGCGTCGTTACCGCGTGATCGACTTCAAGCGCAACAAGGACGGCGTGCCCGCCAAGGTTGCCACGATCGAGTACGATCCGAACCGTTCCGCTCGCATCGCTCTGCTGCACTACGCTGACGGTGAGAAGCGCTACATCCTGGCCCCCAAGGGCCTCGAGGTCGGTCAGACCATCATGTCCGGTTCTGACGCCGACATCAAGCCGGGCAACGCTCTGCCCCTCGCCGACATCCCCGTCGGTACGCTCATCCACGCCGTCGAGTTCCAGCCGGGCAAGGGCGCTGCTATCGCCCGTTCCGCCGGTAACTCCTGCCAGCTGATGGGTAAGGAGGGCAAGTACGCTATCGTCCGTATGCCTTCCTCCGAGATGCGCCGCATCCTCGTTACCTGCCGCGCCACCGTCGGTGAGGTCGGCAACGCCGATCACTCCAACATCGTCATCGGCAAGGCCGGCCGTAAGCGTCACATGAACGTGCGCCCGACCGTCCGCGGTACCGTCATGAACCCTGTCGACCACCCGCACGGCGGTGGCGAGGGCAAGAACCACACCTCTGGTCGTCCCTCTGTTACCCCCTGGGGTAAGCCGACGAAGGGCCTTCGTACGCGCAAGAAGAAGAAGGTCTCGAACCAGCACATCATTCGTCGCCGTAAGAAGTAATTTCGGATACCGAGTTTTAGGAGAAAGCACTTATGAGCAGAAGTCTCAAAAAGGGCCCGTTCGTGGAGACTCGCCTTCTCTCGCGTATCACCGCGATGAACGAGGCTGGCAAGAAGGACGTCGTGAAGACCTGGTCCCGCGCGTCCACCATCTTCCCCGAGATGGTTGGTCACACCATCGCCGTCCACGACGGCCGCAAGCATGTGCCCGTGTATGTTACCGAGTCCATGGTTGGTCACAAGCTCGGCGAGTTCGCGCCGACTCGTACGTTCCGTGGCCACAAGGCCAAATAGGGGGTTAACCGTAAATGGCAACTAAGTCTATTGAAACTGAGGCCACCGAGGTTCGCGCCGTCGCTAAGTACGTGCGTGTTTCCCCCAGCAAGGCCCGCCTGGTGGTCGATCTGATCCGCCGCAAGCCTGTCGCTCAGGCCTTCGACATCCTCCACTTCTGCGACCGCGCCGTCGCCGTGGATGTCGAGAAGGTTCTCCGTTCCGCCGTTGCGAACGCCGAGAACAACAACGGTCTGCGTGCCGACAACCTGGTTGTCGCCGCTGCCTATGTTGACGAGGGTCCGACGCTTAAGCGCATCCGTCCCCGCGCCAAGGGTTCCGCTTCTCGCATTCTGAAGCGTACTTCCCACATCACCGTCGTCGTTGCTCCTCGAAAGGAGGCGTAAAGCTGTATGGGTCAGAAAGTCTACCCCACCGGCTTCCGTCTTGGCATCACCGAGAACTGGCGCTCGCGCTGGTTCGCAGAGAAGGATTACGCTAAGACCCTCGGTAACGATCTCGAGATCCGCAAGTACCTCGAGAAGCGTCTTTCCCGCGCAGCTGTCTCCCGCGTCGAGATCGAGCGCGCTGGCGACAAGGTGAAGGTCATCATCCTCACCGCTCGCCCCGGCGTTGTCATCGGTAAGAAGGGTGCCGAGATCGATACCCTCCGCACCGAGCTCGAGAAGGTCGCTGGCGTCTCCAAGGGCCAGCTCTCCGTCGACGTTGTCGAGATCAAGCGCCCCGAGCTCGACGCCAACCTCGTTGCTCAGTCTATCGCCGAGCAGCTCGAGGGCCGCGTTGCCTTCCGTCGCGCTATGCGCAAGGCTGTCCAGTCCGCCCGCAAGGCCGGCGCTAAGGGCATCCGTATCCAGTGCTCCGGTCGTCTCGGCGGTGCCGAGATGGGCCGTCGTGAGTGGTACCGTGAGGGTCGCGTGCCTCTGCACACCCTCCGTGCCAAGATCGACTACGGCACGGCTGTCGCCAGCACCACCATGGGCGCTTGCGGCGTGAAGGTCTGGATCTACCTGGGCGAGAAGCTCCCGGGCCAGCCTGTTCCCAACCCTGCACTCGAGGGCTCTTCCCGTCCTCGTCGTCGTAACTCCGAGAGGAGGGGTCAGTAGTGCTTGCCCCTAAGCGTATTCTTCACCGCAAGGTGCAGCGTGGCTCCATGAAGGGCCAGGCCAAGGGTAATACCGAGCTGCATTTCGGCGAGTTTGGTATCCAGGCTCTCGAGGCCCATTGGATCACCAACCGTCAGATCGAGGCCGCTCGTATTGCCATGACCCGCTACATGAAGCGTGGCGGTCGTGTCTACATCACGATCTTCCCCGATAAGCCCATCACCAAGAAGCCTGCCGAGACTCGCATGGGTTCTGGTAAGGGTAACCCCGAGGAGTGGGTGGCCGTCGTCAAGCCCGGCCGCATCATGTTCGAGGTCAAGGGCGTGCCCGAGGAGGTCGCTCGCGAGGCTCTGCGTCTTGCACAGCACAAGCTTCCCATCAAGACCAAGATTGTTGCTGCCAAGAACGCTGAGCAGCGCATCGAGAAGGAGATGGCTGAGGAGGCCGCTCTCGAGGCCAAGTGGGCTGCTGAGGACGCCGCCGCCGCCAAGGAGGAGAACTAATGAAGCCCGCAGAGATTCGTGAGCTCTCGGACGCTCAGCTCGTTGAGAAGCTGAAGGAAATGCGCGCCGAGCTCTTTAACCTTCGTTTCCAGATGGCCACTAGCCAGCTGGACAACACCGCTCGCGTCAACACCGTGAAGAAGGACATCGCTCGCGTCCTCACGGAGCAGCGCGCCCGCGAGATCGCAGCGGAGAAGTCCGCTGTCGCCGAGTAGGACCTAAGGAGAGAACATGACTGATTCGCGTAACTCGCGTAAGGTCCGTACGGGTGTCGTTACCTCCGTCTCCGGTGCCAAGACCATTGTTGTCACCATCACCGAGCGCAAGCGTCACCCCAAGTACGGCAAGATGATGACCAGCTCCAAGAAGCTGCACGCTCACGACGAGGAGTGCACGGCTGGCGTGGGCGACACCGTCCGCGTTATGGAGACCCGTCCTATGTCCAAGATGAAGCGTTGGCGCCTCATCGAGGTCGTCGAGCGCGCTAAATAAGCAGTCGCTCTTACGACTTGTACGTTTCCGAAGATGTGCGTATGCCTGGCTTGCATACCACAGGCCGTATAAAGGCTGCGCACCTCTCTTCGGTTCTTAGTTCGGAGGAACATCTACCATGATTCAGATGCAAACCATGCTGAACGTCGCCGACAACTCCGGCGCTCGCAAGATTCGCTGCATCAAGGTGCTTGGCGGTTCCAAGCGTCGTTATGCAGGCATCGGCGATGTGTTCATCGGTGCTGTCCAGGAGGCTACCCCTGGCGCCAACGTCAAGAAGAAGGACGTTGTCCGTTGCGTCGTCGTTCGCACCGTTAAGGAGATCCGCCGCAAGGATGGCTCCTACATTCGCTTTGATGAGAACGCCTGCGTTGTCATCAACAACGATGGTTCGCCCGTCGGCACCCGTATCTTCGGGCCCGTCGCGCGCGAGCTTCGTGACAAGAAGTACATGAAGATCGTCTCGCTCGCTCCCGAGACCCTGTAGTTAGGGGAGATATATGTATATCAAGAAGGGCGATAAGGTCCAGGTTCTCTCTGGTAAGGATCGCGGCAAGCAGGGCGTTGTCCTGCGTGCTCTCCCCGCCGAGAACAAGGTCGTTGTCGAGGGCGTTTCGGTCGTCAAGAAGGCCGTCAAGCCCAACGCTGCCAACCAGCAGGGCGGCATCGTTTCGCAGGAGGCTCCCATCGACGCCTCCAACGTCAATCTCGTCTGCCCCGAGTGCGGTAAGGTTACCCGCGTCGGTCACGAGAAGGACGGCAAGAACAAGCTGCGCGTCTGCAAGAAGTGCGGCCACAAGTTCTAAGCTGCCCACAACATCAAGTTGCTAGCAAAGGCCCGGATGCCCCACGGCACCCGGGCCTTTTTCTATCCCTACTCATTGGGGACAGACTTATACTCATTGGGGACAGACTTAAATGAGTGCCGTTGAAATGCCGGCACCTGGGGACGTTCCCCATGTGTCGGCAGTTTGGGACGGTCCTTTGATGTCTGATGCCCCTTGAGGGGTGGAGTATCACTGCCTGATCTGTCTTTTAGGGCTTTGGTGTTCCGCCTCTTTATGTTTCGTAAGGATCATCGCATGCGCATTAGCGCGCATATTATTGCGCGATAATGCGTTTAACCGCGCAAACATGTGCAAACTATGGCTAAATGATGACTGTAAAGCAAATGAACACGCAAATACGAGCAATTACGCGCGCATTTGTGCGAATATAGAGCTGTCAGAAATGAAAGTCTTTTCACGACGCAGGAGGCACTCATGGCAGATTCCAAACAGGCTCCGCTCGACGCCGAAGCAGCCGCTAAGGCGGCGTTTGCCTCGGTCCAGGATCGGCCGTTCCCCGACGACATTTTTACGGCTCCCGAGCTTCGCTGGGCTGTGATCGGTTGCGGTGTTATCGCCAACCAGATGGCCCAGTCTCTAGCTCTTGCCGGCCGCAAGCTTGCGGGCGTCGCAAACCGTACGCTATCCAAGGCTCAAGCTTTTGCCGAGCAGTATGGCATCGAGAAGGTCTATGAGACGGTCGAGGACCTCTACGCCGATCCGGATATCGACGCCGTCTATATCACCACGCCGCACAACACGCATATCACCTACC
>CAJMRP010000093.1 GCA_905215765.1 uncultured bacterium | reverse complement strand
AGCGCATGCGCGACGTTGACGACGAGGACGAGGACGAGACGCCCCGCGACACCTGGGCGACGGTGCGCCGCCTGTGGAGCGAAGCCGCCGGCGACCATTGGCGCTTCTATATCGTGTTCGCGAGCATCGTGTTCTATGTCATCTTTAACACCGCGGCGCCGGCTTACAGCGCCCGCGTGATCGATGAGCTGTGGGGGCACATGAAGCTGGCGTTTGCCAACAACGCTACCTTCAGCATTACCTGGGAGAACTGCGGCAGGACCATCTTCATCTACTTTATGATCTGGACAGCCGCTGCCTCGTTCTACGCGCTTCAGAGCTTTTTGATGTCGAGCGTTGCCGAGCGCCTCAACCTGCGCCTGCGCAACCGCATCGCACAAAAGCTCAACCGCCTGCCGCTTGCCTACTTTGACGCGCATCGTCCCGGCGAGGTCGTTAGCCGTGCGACCAACGACTTGGACAAGATGTCCGAGAGCATGCAGCGCGGCTTGCTACAGCTTCTGGTGTCGATCGGTACCGTGGTGGGCGCCGTGAGCGTGATGTTCGTGTTTAGCGTGCCGCTCACGCTCGTCTTTTTGTTCTTTACGGCGCTTTCGCTGCTGGTGACGAAGGTCGTTTCGCGCCGCACGCACGATGTGACGGGCGAGCGCCAGGAGTGGGTGTCCAAGATTACGAGCGCGGTCGAGGAAGGCTACTCGGGCCGTCTGGTGATCCGTGCGTTTAACCGCGAGTGCCAGAGCTCTGCCGAGGTGCACGAGGCTTCGAGGGAGCTGGCGCGCGTGAGCACCAAGGCCGACTTTATGATTAACGCCGTCGGTCCCGCGGTGCGCTTTATCGGCCGCTTGGCGCAGATCGTGATTGCGCTGGTGGGCTGCAGCATGCTGGTTGCCGGGCATATGACCGTCGGCGTGTTCCAGGCGTTCTTCCAGTTTATCTATGAGGCGTCCGAGCCCATGACGCAGCTGTCGTTTACCTTTAACTCGCTGCAGAGCGCGCTGGCAAGCGCCGAGCGCGTGTTCGACCTGCTCGACGAGTCCGAGATGGAAGCCGATCCGTTGCCGGCGGCCGCCGCCAAGCTGCCGGGCAAGGTGGAGGGCCGTGTCGCTTTTGAGCACGTGCGCTTTGGATATTCGCCCGACAAGCCGCTTATGCGCGACGTGTCGTTTACCGCCGAGCCGGGTCAGAAGATCGCAGTGGTGGGAACCACGGGTGCGGGTAAGAC
Organism: uncultured bacterium; assembly: GCA_905215765.1. GTDB lineage: Bacteria > Actinomycetota > Coriobacteriia > Coriobacteriales > Coriobacteriaceae > Collinsella. The sequence continues at coordinate 6,314 of CAJMRP010000093.1, read as the reverse complement.
CACGCTCATCAATCTGCTCATGCGCTTCTACGAGATCGACGGTGGCCGCATTACCCTCGACGGTGTGGACACGAGCCGCATGGATCGCGGCGAGCTGCGCCAGCAGTTTGGCATGGTGTTGCAGGACGCCTGGCTGTTCGATGGCACCATTGCCGAGAACATCGCCTATGGCTGTCCCGAGGCGACGCGCGAGGAGATTGTCGCGGCTGCACGTGCCGCTCAGGTCGACTTCTTTGTGCGCACCATGCCGCAGGGCTACGACACGCGTGTGGCTAACGATGCCGAGAGCATCAGCCAGGGCCAACGTCAGCTGCTGACTATCGCGCGCGTGCTGCTCAACAACCCGGCGATCCTCGTCCTGGACGAGGCGACGTCGAGCGTGGACACGCGCACCGAGCTCGCCATCGGCCGTGCTATGGATGCGCTCATGCGCGGGCGCACGAGCTTTGTGATCGCGCACCGTCTGTCGACGATCGTCGATGCCGACCTTATCCTGGTCATGGATCACGGCAATATCATCGAGCAGGGTACACACAAGGAGTTGCTGGCTGCCGAGGGCGCTTATGCCGACCTCTACCTAAGCCAGTTCGCATAAGGTGACAAAGGGGCAGCCCCGCATGTCACATCGAAAAGAAGGCGCGCCGGGGGCGGATTCCCTGGCGCGCCTTTTGTGTTGGCGTCAATGTTGTCGGTGGCCGTCCGCTTCTAGCGCTCGTCCGCGAGCTTGGCGACGAGGGCTTTGAGCTCGGCCACCTCTTGCTCGAGTTCCTTGACGCGACGGGCGTTTTCGGTGATGCCCTGACGGTTGAGGGCGCTCTGCTCGGCGGCATCGTCGGGCATGTACTCGCGATGCTGCTTGGCGTCGAAGCTCTCCTCGAACACGCGGCAGCCGTTGCGCTTGATGATGCGCCCGGGCACGCCCACGACGGTGCAGTTGTCGGGCACGTCCTTGACGACGACCGAGTTGCCGCCAATCTTGACGTTGTTGCCAATGTGGATGTTGCCAAGTACCTTGGCGCCCGTGCCCACCGTGACATTGTTGCCCAGGGTGGGGTGGCGTTTGCCGGTCTCGTTGCCGGTGCCGCCGAGCGTGACGCCCTGGTAGAGCACACAGTTGTCGCCCACGATGGCAGTCTCGCCAATAACGACGCCCATGGCGTGGTCGATAAAGAAGTGCTTGCCGATCTGCGCGGCGGGATGAATCTCAACGCCGGTGATGTGGCGGGTGATTTGCGAGAGCACACGGGCGAGCGAGCGATGGCCGTGCTCCCACAGCCAGTGCTCGGGCACGTGGTTCCACTTGGCGTGCAGGCCAGGGTAGGAAAGGAAGATGACCAGACCGTTTTGCGCGGCGGGGTCTTGCGCCTGGACGGTCTTGATGTCCTCACGAATGGTATTGATAAAGCTCACCGGCCGCCCTCCCTTAGCACCGTGACAATGCGATTCAATAAAGTATAGCGATTCGCTAGGGATTAGGAAGGGCGATCTTGCTTTGCTTTGGGCGACAAGTGTCAGTTATGCAAACTTGCTGGTAATGAAGTAGGACTTTTGAGGGGTTTGGCCCGCGCTCGCATCGCAACCGTATACTGGTCAACTTGGACGTGTCCGCGCCCACAACTGAGAGGTTTTACTTCATGGGTTTCATCAATTTTATCGCCGAGCTGCTTAAGGACCCGCGCACCGCGATCGCTAGCTGGATCGCCGCCGGCCCGCTTATGGCCTACGGCTGCGTGTTCCTGATCATCTTTATCGAGACGGGCGTGGTGTTCTTCCCGTTCCTTCCCGGCGACTCGCTGCTGTTTGCCTCGGGCTTCTTTGCCCATAACGGCGGCTTTAACATCGTGGCGCTTCTGGCCACCGCATGGGCCGCAGCCATCCTGGGCGATCAGTGCAACTTTATGATCGGCCACTTCTTTGGCCGCAAGATCATCGCCTCGGGCAAGGTAAAGGCCATGACGCCCGAGCGCATCAAAAAGTCCGAGGATTTCTTGGACAAGTGGGGCCATCTGGCCATCTTCCTCGGCCGCTTCTTCCCGTTCATCCGCACCTTTGTGCCTTTTATCGCTGGCATGGGCGGCATGCATTGGCGCAACTTTGTCGTCTTTAACGTGTTGGGTGGCATTACCTGGTCGACGGTCTTTACGCTGCTGGGTTACTTCTTTGGTGGCATTCCGTTTGTGCAGGAGCACTTTGAGCTGCTGATCATCGGGATTGTCGCCGTGTCGATCATCCCGACCGTGGTCGGTCTGGTTAAGGCTAAGCTCGGTAAAAAGAACGCCTAGTCCGAGCTTGTTTTCGGACGTTAATTCCAAGGCCCGTCATCGGATTCGATGGCGGGCCTTTTGTGTTGAAGGCAAATGAAAATACTTTACTTAGTTAAAGAAAAGCGTTTTATCCAAGGCGTGCGGGGAGTACAATCACCTGCATGCGAATCGACGCGCCATCGGCTTTGATGCTGCCCGCGTGTCCTGCCCGGCTCTACGCTTCCGGGTATGCGACGTTGCGACGCGGCCGGCTTCGGTCCTTGCGTGCGGGTTCGCGAGTATGCAACCGCGTATGTAAGGAGCGACATATGACTGTCGAGAAGAAGGATATCGATTGGGGTAGCCTCGGCTTTGGCTACATGAAGACCGATTACAGCTACGAGGCTCATTGGAAGGACGGCGAGTGGGACGAGGGCGGCCTGACCACCGACCACACCCTGCATGTCTCCGAGTGCGGCGGCATCTTCCACTACTGTCAGGAGGTCTTTGAGGGCCTGAAAGCCTACACCGCCGAGGACGGCAGCATCGTCTGCTTCCGTCCCGACATGAACGCCGAGCGTATGTATAACTCTGCCCAGCGCCTCGAGATGCCCCCGTTCCCCAAGGACAAGTTTGTCGAGGCCGTCAAGCAGGTCGTCTCTGCCAACGCCGCATGGGTCCCGCCCTTCGGCTCCGGCGCAACCCTGTACGTGCGTCCGTTTATGATCGGCTCCGGTGACGTGATCGGCGTGGCTCCCGCTCCTGAGTACACGTTCCGCATTCTCGTGACCCCGGTCGGTCCGTACTTTAAGGGTGGCCTCAAGCCTGTCAAGCTGCGTGTTTCCGAGTACGACCGCGCCGCACCGCACGGCACCGGCAACATCAAGGCCGGCCTGAACTACGCCATGTCCCTGAAGCCCACGATGGAGGCTCACCGCGAGGGCTATGCCGAGAACCTGTATCTCGACTCCGAGTCCCGCACCTATGTCGAGGAGACCGGTGGCGCCAACGTCCTGTTCGTGAAGGAGGACGGCGCGCTTGTCGTCCCGCAGTCGCACACCGACTCCATCCTGCCCTCCATCACCCGCCGTTCGCTCGTTCAGGTCGCTGAGGACCTGGGCATGACCGTCGATCAGCGACCCGTCGAGTGGGCCGAGGTCAAGGCCGGCACCTTTGTTGAGTGCGGTCTGTGCGGCACCGCTGCCGTTATCTCCCCGGTCGGCGAGATCGACAACAAGGTCTACGGTGCCGACGAGACTGTGACCTTCCCGGCTGGCTACACCGAGATCGGTCCTGTGATGAAGAAGCTCCGCGAGACTCTGACGGGCATCCAGTCTGGTGCTGTTGAGGATAAGCACAACTGGGTTTACACCGTCGCGTAATTCGTCTTACCTGCCCGGGCGGAGAGCAAGCTCCCTCCCGGCGCGTCCTCGGACATGCAAGAAGCCCTCGCTGCGCACTTCGTGCGGCGAGGGCTTCTGCGTCCTGCGGAATGCGCCGGAAAGGAAGGTCGCCCTTTTGTTTTGCTTCGCGCCATGTGGGGGCGGTGGCGACGTGCATTTTTGCGAGTATTCTGCAATCGAAGGCCCCTGCATACCGACCTCGGGCAAAAAATCGGGATTTCTCGATGTTTTCTACGGATGATGGGCGGGGTTATGGGCTGACAGCGTTTGATTTGCAGGGACATTCGCGGTCTTTGGCATTTATCGTGGCGTCCGAAGCTCTTGGTTATGTTGAATACTCCTAAAAATGCACGGCGCTTAGAGGGGGACCTTCGCGAAAAAGGAAACTGCCCCGTCGAAGTATGCATTCGACGGGGCAGTTTATGCATTTGGTCGATTAAGGATGCGCTGCCAAACTACTAGAACTTGACGGTCGGGGCCTGGCGGGCTGCTTCGGCGGCCTCGAAGCCCTGGCGCTCCTTAAACTGGAAGATGCCGGCAAAGATGACAGCCGGGAACGTCTGAATGGCGTTGTTGTAGCTGAGCACGCAATCGTTGTAGCTCTGGCGTGCATAGCTAATCTTGTTCTCGGTGTCCTCGAGCGATGCCTGCAGCTGCGTAAAGTTGGTGTTTGCCTTAAGATCGGGATAGGCCTCGGCCACAGCGAAGAGCTGACGCAGTGCGCCGGTCAGCACGTTGTCGGCTTCCATCTTGGCCTCGGGCGTGGTGGCCTTGACGGCGGTGTTACGCGCGCTGATCACGGCGGAGAGCGTCTCCTGCTCGTGCTTGGCGTAGCCCTTGACGGTCTCGACCAGGTTGGGGATCAGGTCGTTGCGGCGCTGCAGCTGCGTATCGATGTTCTGCCAGGCGTTATCGATGCGGTTACGCTTGGTGACCATGTTGTTGTAGATGCCGGCGATGGCGCAGACAATCACAATGACAACAACGATGCCGATGATGACGGGAAGCATGATGTCTCCGTTTCGAATGGCCGCGGCGGCATGCGCCAGCTGCCGTTGGTATAACGCTACTAGTATACCCGCAACGTTTTGTCGTGCCGAACTTTCCGGTAAGCGTTGTGTTTTCGTCGGGGTCGGCACCGGGGCAAAGCGCGCGAGGTACAGGTGTAAGATATGCGACAGATTGACGAGTGTTGTCTTTGCCCTGAGGATGGCGATACCAGTGGACCTTCGCATCAAGAAAACCTACCGCTCCCTGTTCGATGCCTTTACCGAGCTTTTGGAAGAGCATCGTTTTGAGGACCTGACGGTTGCCATGCTGTGCGACCGTGCCATGATTCGCCGCACGACGTTCTACAAGCATTTTCGCGACAAGAACGATTACTTTGCCTTTTATATCGATGAGCTTATGTCGGGCTTGCCGCAAAAACAGCCCGATGAGGCCGGCGCAGTGTCTGCCGAGGACGTGCACGCGCTTCGACACGCGATTTTGGACGATGCCATGGATTTGATTCTGGCGCACGAGCGGCTCATGGATAACATTTTGGCAAGCAGCATGTCGGGCATGTTGACCAACGTTATTTGCGACCGCATTGCCCGCTCCATCCGCGAGCGTGTGATGAACGTGCTTGCCGAGGATGCCCTGGCCCCCGTGTCACTCGAGACGACGTCTGAGTTTGTCGCCGGCGGTATTATTCGTCTTTTCACGATATGGTGGGAATCGGGCCACGATCTTGAGCGTCGACCTGAGATAGCCGACGTGGTCGATGCGTTGTTTGAGCGGACCATGACACCGGTGCATCACTAGGAGTGGCGGAGAGAGGGGGATTCGAACCCCCGGAACGCTCTCGCGCTCAACGGTTTTCAAGACCGCCGCATTCAACCGCTCTGCCATCTCTCCGTGAGTCGTAATGATAGCATCGTTTTGAATTTGCAACAGGGAAGGCGAACGATGACGATCACCGAAATCGACGAGAAGTTCATGCGCGAGGCGCTGGCCGAGGCGCGCGCCGCCGCGGCAGTGGGCGAAGTCCCCATTGGTGCCGTGGTAGTGCGCGACGGTGAGATCGTCGCGAGGGCGCACAATCGGCGCGAGCTCGACCAGGATCCTTCGGCTCATGCCGAGTTTGCGGCTGTGTGCGCTGCTGCCCAGGCGCTCGGCCGCTGGCGCCTTTCCGACTGTATGGTCTATGTGACGTTGGAACCCTGCTGCATGTGTGCGGGCCTTATGGTCAACGCGCGCGTGGGACGCTGCGTGTATGGCGCGAGTGATGCCAAGGCGGGCGCGTTGGGATCCCTATACGATTTGAATGCCGACTCGCGCCTGAATCATCGGTTTAACGTGACGGCTGGGGTCCTGGCGGATGAATGCCGCGAGCTGCTGAGTAGCTATTTTGGCGGTCTGCGCGGAGCGGGCGGCGTTGATTGCGGTTGTGGGGCCGATCTTGAAGCGCACGCAGCTCACGCCGCAGCGCTTGCAGGTGCCGGTGAGGATGCTGGCACGGCGGTTGACTTTGGTCCTGCGTGCCGCCGACCCCGCCGTGTGCTGTTGGCGATCGACTCCTTTAAGGGCAGCGTTTCGAGCGCGCAGGCGGAGGCGGCGGTTGCCGAAGGCGTGCGCCGCGTTTGGCCCGATGCCCAGGTGGCCGCGTTGCCGCTGGCGGATGGTG
>CAJMRP010000092.1 GCA_905215765.1 uncultured bacterium | reverse complement strand
CCTCGCGACCTTCGGCGACCTGTGCTGCGAGATGGAGGGCTGCACCATCGCGCAGGCCGCCTATCTCAACGGCGTGCCCCTCGTCGTCGTGCGCGCCATCAGCGACAAGCCCTGCGCCGAGGGCCGGGTCGTCGACTACAACACCTTCGAGAAGAAGGCCGCCTGCGACTGCGCCCGCATCGCCGCGCGCATGGTTAAGCTTTAGGCCCTGCGCGCCGGGGCCCTTCTTTATGTTGGGACCCCGGCGCGCCGGGGCCCTTTCCAAAGCGAAGTGTCGAACCGAAGTGTTGAGCGTCGGCCCTGAATGTTCAATGGCCGTTGTTTTCTGCCCCTCAAGTGGTGGACTTTTCCTCGGAGCTGTTGATTCCCCCACGCGCCCCCTTCCGTTCTCTGTTCTCCCCTTATACTCCTTGTACGAGGAGGTAAGAAGTCATGGACAAGACCACACAGGACAGCTTGGCAAAGAAACCCGTCGACATGAGGGACAGGATTCTCGAGCATCTCGAGGCCCTCACCTCTGCCGTCTCGCTCGACGACCTTGCCCGTCTGTCCACCTCCGACATCGCCGAGACGCTCATCATCTCCAGGAGCCTGGCGAGCCAGTACCTCAACGACCTTGTTCGCGCCGGTCTTGTGGTTAAGGTGGCGGGCAGGCCTGTCCGTTATTTTCATCGCCGCGCGTTCCAGAAGCGTTTTCAGGTAAAGCTCTCTGCAAGCGAGTACGCCTCGCTCGCCGACCTCATCCAGGCGACGGGAATCGCCGATCACCGCGACTTCGCGCGTGCCGTGGGCTTCGACATGAGCCTCAGCTCCGTTGTCGAGCAGTGCAAGGCTGCGGTTCAGTACCCTCCGTTTGGCCTGCCCATCCTCTTGAGCGGCGGCGTGGGTGTCGGTAAGTCTTTCCTTTCTCGCCTTGTGTACGAGTACGGCAAGAACCAGGGCTTGCTGTCCCGCGACTCCTCCTATGTGCGCATCGACTGCGCCGGGGTCCCGGACGCCGCCTCGTTCAACGGGCTTCTTGACGAGTCGATCGCGAAAGCGCGCGGGGGTGTGGTCTTTGTCAACGGCATCGAGGCACTCTCTCCCTCTGCGATGGAGCACTGCCTTGCGACGGCCCTCGGGCTCGATGCCTCCCAGGATGCGCCGCGCGCTCGCCTCGTTCTTTCGACGACGCTTTCCGCCGATGACCTGAAGGTTTCCTCGGCCTACAGCAAAATGCCCATCTGTGCCCGCGTCCCCTCACTCAAGGAGCGGACCCCCGAGGAGCGCGAGGATCTCATCTTGAGCTTCCTGCGCAGCGAGGGGTGCCGAATCGGTTCTGATGTGAAGATCAGCCGCGGCGCATACCGTTGCCTCGTGAACGCGGACTTTTCCGATAACATCGCCGGCTTGCGCGCCTGCGTGACGAACTGCTGCGCCAAAGCGTTCCTCAATCGCGAGGGCGACTACGTCGTCGTTCGCCCGTATCTTCTTCCCAGCGGGCTCCTCTCCTCCGCGCAGATCGATCAACAGCCCGACGATGGCGTTCTGATCGACGCGTCTCTGGATGCCGCCGAGAGCACAGGGCCGGTCGAGCAGGCGCTCGATGCCCTGTGCTCCCTCGATGAGCGATTCTGCGCCGGGGAGCTCTCTGTCTCCGAGCTTGTCTCGCAAGCTGTCTCCGCTGTGCGCGGCGTTGAGGATCACTTGATCTTCGACCACGGCGTCGCCTCCTCGAGGTCGCGCGCCTTCGAGCGCGTCGTGGGCGCGGTCCTTGCCGACGCAGGCTCTTCTTATGGCATCGAGCTTTCGAGGAAGGTCGCTTTTCTACTGGCCCAGGAGATTTGCCTGCAGTTGTGGCCGGGTATCGGCCTGGCTAAGCGAAAGTCTGCCTGTGCGGAGCAAATCTCCCATCTCCTCGGTGCCGTGACCTCCGAATTGCCGTTTGCCTCGAGTGTCTCCGATCAGGTCGCCGCAGACGTGGAAGGGGCGCTGGGAATCTCGCTCGATCACTTCACGAAGACGCTTCTGACGCTGTGCGTCGCATCGGAGTCTCGCGATGCGAAGGCCCTTCGGACGCTCTGCGTCATCTTGTCCCACGGCTACTCAACGGCGACGAGCATCGCCGACGCGGCGAACCGTATGCTCGGCATGCATGTGTACGAGGCTGTCGACATGCCCTACGACCAGCAGCTGAAGGACATCGTCGGTCCGCTCCAGCGCCTCGTCGACCGCCATTCCTACTGCACCGGGGTCGTGTTCCTCGTCGACATGGGCTCCTTGGAGGAGGCCTATAAGGCCCTCGAGAACGTTACCGACTCCACTATCGGCGTGGTGAACAACGTTTCTACCGGTCTTGCGCTCGAGATCGGGGTCGGGCTGCTCGGCGGCAAGTCCATCGCCGAGGTTCTTGGCGATGCGACCGCCGCGTGCGTGACGCACTGCAAGGTGATCGAGCGCGTCAACCGTGAGGACGCCATCGTCTTCTGCTCCGAGTCCGGGGTCGACGCCGCGGAGAGGATACGCCAGCTCGTCTCGCAGAGCCTCCCGCACACCATAGGCGCGCGCCTGCTCACGAGGCCCTTTAAGCAGCTCGTCGCGAACGGGTCGAACGACGCCGTTTTCTCCGAGCACCGCGTCTGCGCCGTCATCGGCACGGGAGACCCCGGGGTCGCCTCCGTCCCCTTCGTCGCCCTCGAGGACATCATGTCGACGGCGTCCGCCTCTAAGGTTGATGCCGTGTTCGGCAGGTGGCTTGACGCTTCCGAGCTCTCTTCTTTCCACGAGAAGCTGCTCTCGAACATGACGCTGCAGAACGTCATCCGCTCCATTACCATCCTCGACCCGGAGCGGCTATTCCATGAGATCGAGAGCGCCGTGCACGAGCTTCAGCGCAGGACAGGCGAGAAGATCGGCAGCAACGCCGTCATTGGGCTCTACGTTCACCTCTGCTGTCTCGTCGAGCGCCTTGTTACCAGAAACCCCATTGAGACCTACGTTGGCCAGGACCGCTTCGAGGAGGAACGCGCCGATTTCATCGAGTCCTTCAGGCAGAGCTTCTCGAGCATCTCGACGCGCTATCGCGTAGAGGTTCCCGTAAGCGAGATCGCATATGTCTTCGACTACATAAGCGTGAGCGCCGCCCCGGCGCGAGAAGAGCGCCTCGGCTCCTCGGACCTCCTGCTCGACGAGTGACCTTCCCCGCGCCGCCGCAAGCTGACCGCGCGTCCTCAATAATCCGATAACCCCTTGCCCGGCGCGAATCCGGATAGCGCCGAGGCAGTACCGAACGTAAAACTTCATTTGATAGGAGCAAACATGAGTGTTGTTATGGCACGAATCGACAATCGCCTGCTTCACGGCATCATCGTGACGCAGTGGGCCCCGGTGTCGGGCGCGACCCGAGTCATGGTCATCGACGACAAGGTCGCCGGCGACGAGGTCCTGAAGTCCACCATGAGGATGGCGCGCCCCGCGGGCATGGCCGTTTCGATCATCTCCGAGCAGACCGCGCTCAAGAACTTCGCCGCGGGCAAGTACGACCGCGAGAAGGTCTTCGTCATCGCCAAGGAGCCCGAGACGATGCTTCGCCTGGTCGAGTCGGGCGTCGAGCTCCCGTCGCTGGTCGTCGGCGGCTCGCTCGTCAAGGAGGACGGCATCCAGCTCACCCAGCGCGCCTACGCCTCCGCCGAGAACGTCCAGAGCTACAAGGCGCTCATCGCCCGTGGCGTCAAGGTGACGGCCCAGTTCGTGCCCGCCGACAAGCCCGTCTCCGTCGCAGACCTCATCTAAGGGGGGAATATGGTCAACTTCACTATCCTGCAGGTCGTCCTTTTGACCCTGCTGGCCTTCATCAAGCACGTGGACTACTACGGCATCCCGATGATCTTCGTCAATTACGCCGTTTTCTGGGGCCTCATCACCGGAGTCGTCATGGGCGACTGGAAGACCGGCCTTGTCATCGGCGGCACCATTCAGCTCATGCAGCTCGGCGTCGCGGGCTTCGGCGGCTCCTCCATTCCCGACTACGGCACGATGGCCATCATCGCCACCGCCTACGGCGTGACCCTGGGCTCCGACACGGGCCTCGCCATCGGCCTGCCGGTCGGCATGCTCGGCATCCAGCTCGACGTCGTCGCCAAGATCCTCAACGGCTTTGTCGTCGAGAAGTCCCAGAAGTTCTGCAACGAGGGTAAGTTCAATCAGATGAACGCCATCCTGTGGGTCTGCCCCGCGCTCTTCGGCCTGTGCGCCGCCCTGCCCGTCTTTGTCTCCGTGACGCTCGGCCAGCCCGCCGTCAACTGGCTCCTCGAGGTCATGCCCCAGTGGTTCCTCTCCGGCCTCACCCTCGCCGGCAAGATGCTCCCGGCCGTCGGTATCGCCATGCTGCTCCGCTACATGCCAACCGCCAAGTACTTCCAGTACCTGCTCGCCGGCTTCTTCCTCTCGGCCTTCCTGAACGTGCCCATCATCGGCGCCGCCATCGTCGGCGTTGCCCTCGCGATTGCGTTCTACCAGCGTGCCGAGAGGGACACCGAGCTCGCCGCCCACGCTTCCGCAGACGCCTTCATCGGAGAGGATGAGTAACCATGGAAAACGAGAACATCACCGCCGTCGCCGAGGGCAAGCCCTCCGGCTACAAGGTCACCAAGAAGGACCTGCACAACGCGAACTGGCGCTGGCTCATGAGCGTGTGCACCTTCAACTACCAGACCCAGCAGGGCGCCTCAGTCGCCTACGCCCTCTCGCCGGTCCTGAGGAAGATCTACACGAACGACGAGGACTATAAGCAAGCGCTCAACAACCACTTCCGCTACTACAACACCCAGCCTTGGCTCGCCGCCATCATCCTTGGCGCCTGCGTGGCCATGGAGGAGCGCGACGGCCTAGCGGCGGCGGACGCCGTCCAAGACCTGAAGATCGGCACCATGGGACCGCTCGCCGGCGTCGGCGACTCCCTGCTCATGACCATGATCCCGACCATCATGGGCTCCATCGCCGCCTACATGGCCATCGAGGGCAACCCCGTGGGAGCCGGCATCTGGTTCGCGCTCATCCTGGCCATCTTCTGGGTCCGCATGCACGCCCTCGAGTTCGGCTACAAGCAGGGCGTGAAGCTCGTCACCGACTTCAGCGAGAAGCTTCCCAACCTCACTGCCGCCGCCTCCGTGCTCGGCCTCACCGTGGTCGGCTGCCTCATCGCCTCGGTCATCGGCGTCACCTGCCCGATTAGCTTCAGCTTCGGCGACGTCGCGATGGAGATTCAGCCGCTGCTCGACAAGATCCTGCCTGCCATGATCCCCGCCGCCATCACGGGAAGCGCGTATTACCTTCTTACCAAGAAGAACGCGAGCATGACGGCCCTCATCCTCGTGGTGATCGTCCTCGCGATGGTCGCCTCCGCCGCCGGCATCCTCGCCTAGCTTCGACCCAAGAGATTGGTGAATCAATGAGAAAGATAGTTGTGGCGAGCCATTCCCTTCTCGCCCAGGGCTTCAAGGACACCCTCGAGTTCCTTACGGGTAAGGGCGACGCCGTCAACGCCGTGTGCGCCTACGTGAACGACAACGGCGAGGGGCTCGACGCGGCGGTCGAGGCGGCTCTTTCGGGCACTGACGAGGTCGTCGTCCTCACCGACGCGTACGGCGGCAGCGTGAACCAGCGCTTTTCCCGCTTCGCCTCCGACCGGATCCACGTGATCGCGGGTGTCAACCTCCCGCTCGCCATGACGGTCGCGCTCGCGCGCCCCGACGAGAAACTCGACTTCGACGCCCTCGTCAACGAGGCGCGCCAGCAGATCATCTACGTGAACGGTGCCAGTTCCGCCGAGTGCGACGACGACGAATAGAGGAGGTCGACGATGAGAGAGTTCCTTAAGGACGTGTGGATGCACGGCGGTGAGGAAAGCCGCGCCATCACCCCCGAGAACATCACGGGCGAGAAGGGCCGCGCCGCCATGTCGGCCAGCCACCTCGGCGTCGGCCGCAAGGGCTCGTGCTGCGTGCCCCTTGAGTCCGGCGAGACCATCACGCTCGCGGACATCGAGGGCCCCGGCATCATCCGCCACATCTGGATGACCGTCCCCGACAAGACCGCCGCCGGCAGCTTCGTCATGCGTGACCTCGTGCTGCGCTTCTACTGGGACGACGAGGAGACCCCCTCGGTCGAGTGCCCTGTCGGCGACTTCTTCTGCAACGGCTTCGGTGAGCGCGCCATCGTCAACTCGATGCCCATCTGCGTGAACCCGACGGGCGGCATGAACTGCTACTTCGAGATGCCCTTCAGGAAGCACGCCAAGGTCACGCTTACGAGCGAGCACCCCGGGTTCATTAAGTACATCTTCTACACGTTCAACTACGCGCTCACCGACGTGCCGGACGACGCCATGTACTTCCACGCCCGCTTTAACCGCGAGCGCAGCACCCGCAGGGGCGTCGACTACACCGTGCTCGACGGCGTGCGCGGCAAGGGCTACTACGTCGGCACCTACATGGCCCTGTGCGCCCTGGAGCGCTATTGGTGGGGCGAGGGCGAGATGAAGTTCTTCCTCGACGGCGACGAGGAGTTCCCCACGGTCACCTCGACGGGAGCCGAGGACTACTTCGGCGGTGCCTGGGCCTTCCTCGACAGGCCGCCCCACGCGCTGCCCGAGGCGCAGTGCTTCAACACGCTGTTCGCCGGCTACCCGTACCGCTCGACGCGCGACGCCACGCGCGACCGCTTCAGCGCGGGCAAGCCGAACCCGAATCCGATGCTCGCGACTAACGACGACGCGCTGCCCAGGCACGGCCTCTACAGGTGGCACCTTCCCGACCCGATCTCGTTCAAGGAGGACCTGCGCGTGACGTTCCAGGACCTCGGCAACGACGACATCAAGCTCTACGAGCGCGAGGACGACATCTCCACCGTCGCCTACTGGTACCAAAGCGAGCCGCACGCCGTGCTCGCCCCGTTTGCCGCAAGGCAGGACCGCGTGCCCAGGTAGGGTCGCCTCGAAACAAGCCAACGTTATGGGCGCCCGCGGTTGACCATGACTGCGGGCGTCCCTTTGTAAGGAGGATCACATGAGCGAAAAGCAAATGAGGCTCGGCGCCCTCGAAGCCGGCGGGACCAAGATGGTCTGTGCCGTGGTGTCCGGCGACGGCGAGGTCCTCGACCGTATGGAGACCCCGACGCTTACGCCCGCCGAGACCGTCCCGCAGATGATCGAGTGGTTCACCGCCCGCGATGTGGACGCGTTGGGCATCGGCGCCTTCGGCCCGACCTGCGTCAACCCCAACGACGAGCGCTACGGCTCCATCCTCCAGACGCCCAAGCTCGCGTGGCGAGGCCATGGTCTTCGCGCCGCGTTCGCCGACGCCCTCGGGATTCCGGTGGCCTACGACACGGACGTGAACGTTGCCTGCCTCGGCGAAGTGGTCTTCGGCTGCTGCAAGGGGCTCGAGGACGCCGTCTACGTGACCATCGGCACCGGCGTGGGCGCGGGCGTCATGTGCGCGGGCAGACTCCTTCACGGCATGCTGCACCCCGAGGCCGGTCACATGCTGGTAAGGACCCGTCCCACCGAGGAGGGACGCTGCGTCTGCCCGAGCCACGCGAGCTGTCTCGAGGGGCTCGCCTCCAGCCCCCCCAACGCCCCGCGCCGGGGGAA
>CAJMRP010000091.1 GCA_905215765.1 uncultured bacterium | reverse complement strand
ACTTGCCCTGGCAGCGGTGCGCGCAGATGGTGCCGGTGATGAACGGCAGGGCGTTGCGCTCGATGATGATGTTGAGCGCATCCTCGTAGCGGCCCTCGTCAACAGCCGCCAGGTAGGCGGGAATATCCTGCTGGATGGGGCAGCTCGTGCGGCACGGCGTGATAAAGCAGTCGGAAAGCGGGCTCTTGCCGGCGACCTTGCGATCGGGCAGCGGGCGCAGCGGCTTCTTGTAGAGCGGGTTGGTGAGTGAGTCGGTCTGGATCGCGGTCACGGCCTCGAGAGAGACGCCCGCGAACGGCTTGCCGTCCAGATCGGTAAACTCGCTGGCCATCTGGCTAAAGCGCTCGTAGCCACCGGGCTTGAGTACGTCGGTCGCCAGGGTAACGGGCCAAATGCCGGCATCGTACAGGGCACGGATGTTGTAGACCGTGGCACCACCGGAGTAGCTGATGCGCAGCTTGCCGTCAAACTGCTCGGTAATGCGGCGGGCAGCCTCGATGGTCAGCGAGAACAGCGAACGGCCGGACATATACATCTCGGTGGAAGGCAGCTCGTTCCTCGTCACGTCGACGGGGAACGTGTTGGTCAGCTTGACGCCAAACTCCAGGCCGCGCTCGGCGCACAGGGCAATCAGGCGCTCGAACATGGGCACGGCGTCGACCCACTGCAGGTCCTCGCGGAAGTGCGTGTCATCAAAGACGATGTAATCAAAGCCCAGCTCGTTGAGGCGCTGACGGGCAAACTCATAGCCCAGCAGCGTGGGGTTGCACTTGATGTAGGTGTTGAGGCCCTTCTCGGTGATCAGATAGGTCGCGATGCGCTCGATCTCCGCCGGCGGGCAGCCGTGCAGGGTAGACTCGGTGATGGAGTTGGAGACGCGTGCCGGGATGGACTCGACAAACGCAGCGTCGACATGCTCAAACTTGTCTAGGTTGGCAAGCGCCCAGGCACGGCACTCGTTCCAGACGTCGGAGCCGCTGGCATCCTTCATGCCCTCGATGTACGCGTCGACCTTGGGGCTCTTAATGCCCTCCAGGTCATAGCCCACGGACATGTTGAAGACAAAGCCGTCCGGGCTGCCCAGGCCGTACTCGCGAGCGATCAGGTGGCAGGCAAACCATGCCTTCACGTACTCGGCAAAGGCCTGCGGAACCTCGAGCTCGGTCGACCACTCGCAGTTGTAGCACTCGTCCTGCGCCACGATGCAGGGCTTGTTGACGCACTTGGAGAGCTCCTCGCCGTCCATAACCTGGACGGTCTTGAGCTCAAAGAAGCGGGAACCGGCAACATAGGATGCCACGATGTTCTGGGCAAGCTGCGTATTGGGGCCGGCGGCCGGGCCAAACGGAGTCTCGATGCGCTCGTCAAAAATGGGAAGCGCACCCTCCTGGTTGGTCGTGACCATCTTACGCACGCCAAAGATGGCGTCCTGGGTCTTGTGCTCCTCGATGATCCAGTTCATCAG
The DNA here is from genome assembly GCA_905215765.1 of uncultured bacterium. GTDB lineage: Bacteria > Actinomycetota > Coriobacteriia > Coriobacteriales > Coriobacteriaceae > Collinsella. Next base: position 6,188 of record CAJMRP010000091.1, on the reverse strand, counting down.
CTGCGAAAACGGGATCGGCCTCATGATGTCGCTCATAGTGAGCTCCTCTCTGTAACGCCCGGCGAGACCGCGCGGCGGGCGCAAATACGGTGTAGCGCTAGCACAGCGCCGGCGACCCCGCGGAGGTCGCCTATACGCGCGTCGGATGCGGCGAAGCATCTGACGCGCGCGAATCTACTTGTAATTAGTAGGCGCGATCGTTGAGCGTGCCCCAGAGCTTCTTGGACTCGGCCATGGTCCACGCGTTGATCTTGTCCTCATCAATGCCAACGAACTCGCGATCCTTGTACAGGACGCGGCCGTTGATGATGGTGGTGCGGCAATTTTTGCCCATCATGCCAAAGAGCATGTGGCCGTCGATGTTCTCCTCGCTCAGCGGCGTAAAGGGCTTGTAGTCCATAACGATGACGTCGGCGGCAGCGCCGGCCTCGAGCACACCGAGCTTGCGGTCGAAGTACTTGCTCGCCATCTTGGCGTTGTTCTCGAACAGCATCGTCATGGCCTCGCACCAGCCCACGTTGGGCATGGCGGCGTTGTGGCGCTGAATGATCAGGAAGACCTTGAGGCTCTCGAGCATATCGTGGGTGTAGGCGTCGGTGCCCATGCACACGGGGATGCCGCGGCGGAAGAACTCGAGCACGGGAGCGCAGCCCACGGCGTTGCCCATATTGGATTCGGGGTTGTTGACCAGCCAGGTGCCGGACTCCTTGACGATATCCATCTCGGCGGGCGTCACGTGGATGCAGTGGCCGAGCATGGTGTCGGGACCGAGCAGGTCGTGCTGCAGCAGGCGCTCGACGGGGCTGATGCCACCGCGGTTGAGGCGGGAGTCCCACACGTCATTCATGCCCTCGCACACATGGATATGGAAGCCGGTCAGGCCGTTGTTGGCCTCGGCCATCTTATCCATGGTCTCGTCCGAAAGCGTGAAGGTGGCATGTCCGCCAAACATGGCGGCGATCATGTGGTTGTCGTTATCGCGACGCTCCTTGGCGGCCCACTGGGCAAACTCGGCGTTCTCGGCAATGGCCTGGTCGCATTTTTCCTGGCCGCGGCGATCGGAGACCTCGTAGCACAGGCACGAACGCATGCCCAGCTCCTGAGCGGCATCCTTAATGGTAAAGAGGCTTCCCGGGATCTCGCAGAAGCTCGCATGGTGATCGAAGATCGTAGTGACGCCATCGCGGATGGAGTCCAAAATCGTGGCATAGGCGCTGGCCTTGGTGCCGTCGAGCGTCAGGTTGTCGTCGATCTTCCACCACTGCTGCTCAAGATTCTCCAGGAAGTTGGTGGGGTTGCAGCCCTTAATGGCAAGGCCGCGGGCCAGACCCGAGTAGATGTGGGTGTGGCAATTGATGAGTCCGGGCATGATGAGGTTGCCCTGGGCGTCGACGTACTCGGCATCCGGGTACTTGGCCTTGAGCTCGCACTCGGGACCTACTTCGACGATCGTATCTCCGTCAATGGCGACCGCACCGTTTGGAATAAACGGGGTCTGAGCGTTGCGGGTAAAAACGGAACCGTTAGCGACCAGAAGCATGGATGCTCCCTTCAACATCAGAGGCGGGGTTTGACACCTCTGACATGGCGGAGTGCGAAGCGCCGGCCTACACCGGAAACGGGCCCTCTCCCGTCAACGCTTCACCAAAGGGACAAACCCTTTGAAGTGCGGCTTGGCGCCGCATGACGTCGGCGGACGAGGCGATGCGTCCGCCGACGAATAGCACCGAATTGGTTACTTCTTGCTCTCGGGCAAGACCAGATCCACGGCAGCGTCCTTGGCGGCATCGATGTGCTGAGCCACGACCGGCGTCTGCGGAAGGATCAGGTTAAGGACAATGGCCATGATGGCGGTGGGGGTTACGGCATTGGAGCCGATGACGGTGGACACCCAGGCGGGCATACCCTCGCCGGCAAGGCAACCGCTGGCCATCCAGATACCCAGGCCAAAGACGACGGAGGTACCGACGATGGTGGTAGTGCGCTGCGTGAGGCCCTCGCGGGTGAACATGCGCACGCCATTCATGGTGATGGTGCCAAAGACGCCGACGGTCGCGCCGCCGATGACGGGCTGCGGGATAGCGGAAAGGACGGCAGAGAGCTGCGGGAACAGACCGGCAATGGCAAAGACGGCCGCGATGATCACAAAGACCCACTTGTTGACGACCTTGTTGGAGCAGATGATGCCCACGTTCTGGCCAAGGGCGCTGGTGGGAAGACCGCCCAGCAGGCCGCCGACCATAGAGGTGAGGCCCTGGGACACGATAGCGCCGGAGAGCTCGCGCTCGGTAGGCATACGGTCGATGGAGCCCAGGCAAGCGGCGGAGACGTCACCGATAACCTGGATGGCGACCATGGGGAACACGACGGCGAGGGTAATGCAGACCTCGGGATCAAACTCGAGCGCGTAGGGCATGAGCTTGGGAAGGGCGAAGACCTGAGCGGTAGCGACGCTGGAGAAGTCAATCATGCCAAAGGGGATGGAGACGATCATACCGACGATCATGCCAAAGAACACGGATCCCAGCTTGAGCGTGCCCTTGCCAAAGTTGGCGAGCGCAAAGACCACGGCGAAGGTGATAAGAGCGACGCACCAGGCCTGCGGGGTGCCCCACAGCGGCGCACCCATGCCGCCGGCCATATACTTGACGGCCGTGGGATACAGCGAAACGCCGATGGAGAAGATGACCGTACCGGTCACGACGGGCGGGAACAGCCACTTAATCTTGCTGTAGGCCAAACCAAAGAGGACCGCGACGGCACCGCCGACAATCTCGCCGCCCAGCAGCGCGCCAAAGCTAAAGCCCGAGGCGCCCATGGCCTGCAGGGCCGGCAGGAACGCGAACGAAACGCCCATGACGATGGGCAGGCCGCCGCCGATGCGACGGAAGGGGGCGAAGGCCTGAAGGGCCGTGTCGATTGCCGAAAGAATGAGCGCAACCTGAATGATGTCGGTGCTCTGCTGGCTATTAAAGCCGTAGACGCCGGCCATGATGACCGCCGGGGTAATGATGCCGGCAAACGATGCCAGTACGTGCTGAAGGGCACACGGGATCATTTCCTTAACGGGCGGCATGCCCTCGCGAGTAAACAGGGCTTCAGTGCCGTTCGTAACCGTCTCCTGGGCCATTTGACCACCAATCCTCGAAATAGTTGTTTTCGCATCTAACGCTCTATTGTGACGTAGTGCGGGGGTGAGGTTGTGCCTTCGTTGCATATCGTATTAAAGATGATTCTCATTCTCAATAATAATTTTTTGTTATCAGACTATTCTTGAGCTGAGACAATGCATTTCCGCAGGTCAGAAAAGTGTCTGATCAAAATAACATCTAACTTTTCTTTTGGTCGACCGTTTACCGCCAAATTCCTACCGCTCGTCCGTATTACGCAATGTACCTGCGAATATGCGAGTCAATAGACACCGTGTTACCATGAGAAAAAATTGTTATGAACATTTCCGATTTCACCCCAAGGAGTTGCCCGTGAACGAGACCGTACGTCGCTTTTTGCCGATGGTCGATTTCCTGGAGCAGATACTCGGCAAAAACAGCGAAATCGTGCTGCACGATTTCTCGGATCCCGACCATGCCATCGTCGATATTCGCAACGGCATCGTGAGCGGCCGCAAGGTCGGCGGTCCCGCCACCGATCTGGCACTCAAGATCATGCACGACGCCAAGTATCGCGACCTGCCGTTTATTACGGGCTACGAGGGGCGCGGCGCCGGTGGCAAGACGTTGGAGTCGGCGACGTACTTTATCCGCGAGGATAACGAGATCGTCGGCATGCTCTGCGTCAACACCGACCTCTCGACCGTGCGCTCCATCAATGCCATGGCGCAACAACTCATGGCGTGCTTCGACGCTGTGCCAAGGCAGGCGGAGCCCGCGTCTATAGAGGTCGAAAGTCTTTCGGAGTCTACACAGGAGCTCATCGACCGCAGTATTTCCGAGTTGCTCGAAAGCCGCGGACAGGATGTCGCCTCGCTTGGGCAGACCGATCGCGTGGACGTGATTCGCCACCTTAACGGCAACGGTGTATTTATGCTCAAGGGCGCTGTTGCCTGCGCTGCCGCCGCGCTGGGCATCTCGGAGCCCAGCGTCTACCGCTACCTGCAAAAAGTTCGCAAGGAGGGCTAACCCGCCGATCCCTTGGGGACAGAGGAAAACGGATCATTTTGCCGCATCGCTTGACAAAAGACCCTGCAGCTCACAAGTGCTGCAGGGTCTTTTTGCATGTCATGTTTAGCTGTTGCCAACGCCTTAGAGAGCGGCGACGACCTCAATCTCGACCAGACCGCCAGCCGGAAGAGCTGCAACCTGGAAGGCGCTGCGCGCGGGGAACGGGGCCTCGAACTTGGAGGCGTAAATCTCGTTCACGGCGGCGAAGTCGGCGATGTCAGCCAGGTAGACCGTGGTCTTGACGACATCGGCAAAGGTGGCACCGGCAGCAGTCAGCAGGGCCTCGACGTTAGCAAGGGACTGCTTAGCCTGGGCCTCGACGCCCTCCGGCATCTTGCCGGTCGCGGGATCGATGCCCAGCTGGCCCGACAGGAACACCATGTTGCCGGTCTGGATGCCGGGGGAATACGGGCCGATGGCTGCGGGCGCGTTATCGGAAGACACGACGGTCTTGCTCATGTTTTTCTCCTTACGATCAAATAGAGAGCGTGAGCGCGGCGTTCACACCGGGAGGCACAGTTCGGTCTGAACACCGCGCTTGATTGGGATAGTAGGGGATGATTTTGCCTGATGCAAGATTATTATCAGATTGCGATAATATTTTATCGCCCAACGGCGCGTACGGGCCGCTGAACGGCGTGACTGGCAACCTGCCTAAAAACTGACCCCTTTTCCTCCGTCCCCTTCGGATCCCGTGATCCCTTAGGAACGGAGGAAAAGGGGTCAGTTTTGCCTGAGGGGCTGCTGAAGACTTTGTCCTGCTTAGGCTGCGGGCATCGTCCATCGCGACGGCGCCACTATACTTTTGAGTATCTGAGCATTTTGAAAGGCAGGATATGACCGCAACCGCCAGTCGAACCACCAACCGCAGACCCGAGCTCTTGGCCCCCGCCGGAGGCCCGGAGCCCTTTGCCGCCGCACTCGCCGCGGGGGCAGACGCCATCTATTGCGGCATGGGCAGCTTCAACGCCCGCCGCAAGGCAACGAACTTTACCGACGAGGCCTTTGAGCAGGCCTGCCGCGCTGCGCACCTGGCCGGCTCGCGCGTCTACGTCACGGTCAACATCGTCATCAAGCAGTCCGAGATGGGCGATGCGCTGCAACTCATCCACCGCTGCTCCACGCTGGGCGCCGATGCCTTCATTATCCAGGACTGGGGTCTGTTCTTTGAGGTCAAGCGCACCATGCCCGGCATCGAGACACACATCTCGACCCAAGCGAACATCCACGATGACCGTGGAACTATCTGGTGCCGCGAGCAGGGCGCCGATCGCGTGACCCTCTCGCGCGAGCTTTCCATCGACGAGATCGCCGCCATTCACAATGCCGCGCCCGACGTTGACCTGGAGGTCTTTAGCCACGGCGCCATCTGCTTTTGCTACTCGGGCCTGTGTCTGCTGTCGAGCTTTGCCATGGCGGGCCGCTCGGCCAACCGCGGCATGTGTGCTCAGCCCTGTCGCCTGCCTTACGAGCTGATCGACGAGAACGGCCGCGCGCTCTCCCCTGCCGGTCGCGAGCGCGCTCTATGCCCGCGCGACACCAACACTTCGCAGCTCGTTCGCCGTCTGTATGACGCCGGCGCCGCATCGCTCAAGCTCGAGGGCCGCATGAAGGCACCCGATTACGTATACTCCATCGTCGATGTGTACCGTCATCAGATCGATGACATGCTGGCCGGGGTCGCCCTAGATAAGCACGAGGAGGACGCCCGCCAGCGCCAGCTCAAGCGCTGCTTTAACCGCGACTTTACGCACGCCTACCAAGACGGCACCTCGGGCGACGAGATGATGAGCTACGAGCGCTCCAACAACCGCGGCCAGATTGTGGGCACGGTGCTGGGCAGCCGTCTGGCCAACCGCGACGTGCGTGGGCTCAAACCCGACGACCGTCGTCGCCGCGCCGCCATCGCCCGCATTGAGTTGTTTGAGCCCGTGGGCAAGGGCGACCTGCTGGAGCTTCGCCACGACGATGAGTTCGACCAGTTCCTGACCACCATCGCCGCCGATG
>CAJMRP010000090.1 GCA_905215765.1 uncultured bacterium | reverse complement strand
AAAATCATTCCGCAGCGCGAAGGCCCCCGTTGCCAACGCTTCGTAGAAGCGAGGCAACGGGGGCCTTCATGCGCGAGGACGTTTTGGAAACTAAGTACGGGGACCCGCCCAAGCCGTCCGGTGGGATCAGAGTACCCTTGCTGTTACTCTGCTTTGCCCACAGAGTTAAGGTTGGTCATGCGGATCTTAACCAGCTCGGTGATCTCACGCATACCCTCCTTGGCCGGCTTCTTGGGATCGAAGCAGGCAGGGTTCTCGGCCATGTAGGCCATGAAGCCCTTGGTGTAGGCCTGACGCAGCTCGGTGGCGTAGTTAACCTTGCAGATGCCGTTCTTCACAGCCTCGGCAACCTGCTCATCGGGCACACCGGAGGTGCCGTGCAGAACCAGCGGCACGTCGACGGCGTCGCGGATGGCCTTGACCACGGACTGCTCGATGTGCGGATCGCTCGTGTACACGCCGTGGCTGGTGCCAACGCCAATGGCCAGCGAGGTGCAGCCGGTACGCTCGACGAACTCCTTGGCCTCGGCAGGATCGGTGTAGGGGCTCTCGCCCTCAACCGCGGGACCGTCGTCCTCCTTGCCGCCAACCTTACCGAGCTCGGCCTCGACGGGCACGCCCATGGCGCGGCCAGCGTCGGCGACGGACTTGGTCAGGGCGATATTGTCCTCGAAAGACTCGTGCGAACCGTCGATCATGACGGAGGTGTAGCCAGTGCGGAAAGCCTGCATGCAGCGGTCGTAGCCATCGCCGTGATCGAGGTGCAGAGCGACGGGCACGGAAGCGCGCTCGGCGGCAGCCTTGACCATGCCGTAGAAGTAGTCCAGACCAGCGGTCTTGATGGTGCCCGGGGTGGTCTGCATGATGACGGGGGACTTGGTCTCCTCGGCAGCGGCCAGAACGGCCATAACAAACTCGAGGTTCTCGACGTTGAACGCGCCAACAGCGTAGTGGCCGGCCTGAGCGTCCTTGAGCATCTTTTCGGTGGTAACAAGTGCCATGAGCGTTTGCTCCTCTCCCTCGCCCGCATCTGGACATCGGGCGTAGTTGTTCACAAGGCGTTTTACCTTGCGTTTTGCTGCGCTCATTGTATGAAATTCAGCGGCTTTACACGCGCGAGATATTGAGCCCATGCAGGTCAATACAGTCGTTTTTGAAAAGTAAACGGAAGGAATTTGAGCCGAGTGGACATGTTCGATATTGAATTTTGGGCGTTCAGCGTCTTTCTTTTATAGAAAAGATAAGTAATCGAAAGGTGTTTTCTTACTCAAAAAGAAAATGAACGAAAATAGAGTCAACACAATTCCTGCAAATTTAGCCGAGAATGGAGCAAGCATGGCCCAAGCCACCAACCGTGCTTTTGCCGACGAACGCCGTACCGCCATTATGGAAATGCTCGATCATAACGCCTCGGTGCAGGTAGCAGAAATCGCCCAGACCTTTGGCGTGTCCTCCGTCACCGCCCGCGCCGACCTGGACGCGCTCGCCGAAGCAGGCAAGCTGCGCCGCACGCATGGCGGTGCCGTATCGCTCCACAAACGCCTGACCGTCTCCACGCAGGATCGCCGCATCAACGTCAACGTCGCCGCCAAGCAGGCCATCGCGCAAAGCGCCATCGAGCTCGTCAATGACGGCGACACGTTGCTCGTCGACTCGGGCACCACGGCGCTCGAGTTCGTCCGGCTCCTCGATCAACGCGACGGTATCACCGTCATCACAGCAGACATTACCATTGCCGATTACATCGACGAGAGCATGCCCTCAGTCGATGTCGTCATGCTGGGCGGGGCGTTGCGCAAAGGCCATCGTTATTTGTACGGACCGCTCACTATGCAAGCGCTCCAAATGGTCCATGCCGATCTGGCCGTCATGTGCCCCGGCGCCTTTGTCTCCAGCTGCGGCTTTACGACCGACTTTCCCCAGATGGCCGAGACCAAAACGGCTATGATCGCCGCGGCCCATCAAAGCGTCGCCCTCATGGACGCCAGCAAGGTTAACGGACGCGGCATGTACCGCTTTGCCGAGCTGACCGATGTCGACACCATCGTGATGGACCGTGACCCCGATCATGCCGTCGCCACCTCAATCGCCGAGATCGTCGACAACGCCCGCCCAAATCTCCTCATCGCCGGCGCTTAAACAAAAACCACCACAAAGGTCTCCTTTGTGGTGGTTGAGCATCAGAAGTGAATGTGTCGCTACTTGGAGAGCTCGTCGGCAAGGGCCTCGATCTGAGCGCGCGAGGCGTCGTTGAGCGAGCCCAGCACGGTCACCTTGTTCTGCGTCAGGGTGATGTCCTTCATGCCCTCGAGCTCCTTGGTCATAACCTTGGCAGCTGCAGGCGCCCAAGAGCCGGCCTCGACGAGCGCCACCGTACGGTTCTGGTAGGCGTGCTCGGCGAGCGTATGGATGAAGGTGCTCATGCACGGGAAGATCTCGCCCTGATAGGTGATGGAGGCGAGCACCAGACGGTCGTAGCGGAACGCATCCTCAACGGCCTCGGCCATGTCGTCGCGAGCCAAGTCAAAGACGGAGACCTTCTGGCCGCGAGCCTCAAGCGCTGCGGCGAGCTCCTCGACGGCAGCCTTCAGATGGCCGTACACGCTCGCATAGGCAATCGTGATGCCCTTGTCCTCGGGCTGGTAGCTCGACCAGGTGTTATAGGTGTCGAGGTAATAGCCCAGGTTCTCGGTCAGCACGGGGCCGTGGAGCGGGCAGATGATCTGGATGTCCAGGTCGGCGGCCTTCTTGAGGACGGCCTGCACAAACTTGCCGAACTTACCGACGATGCCAAAGTAGTAGCGGCGAGCCTCGCAAGCCCAGCCCTCGGGATCCTCGATGTCGTTGGCGCCAAACTTGCCAAAGCCGTCGGCACTAAAGAGCACCTTGTCGGTGGACTCGTAGGAGAAGATCACCTCAGGCCAGTGAACGTTGGGGGCGCCGATAAAGGTCAGGCTGTGGCCACCCAGGTCGAGCACGTCGCCCTCTTTGACGACCATCTTGCGCTCGGGGTAGTCGGTGCCAAAGTAGTTGACCATCATGCGGAAGGCGCCCATGCTGGCCACAATCTGGGCCTGGGGATAGCGCTCCATAAAGGCAGCGATACCGGCGGAGTGATCGGGCTCCATGTGATGGACGATCAGGTAGTCAGGCGTACGGCCATCGAGCACGGCCTCGAGGTTGCCGAGCCACTCGTCAACAAAACCGCCGTCGACCGAATCGGCGACAGCGATCTTTTCGCCCAAGATAACGTAGCTGTTGTATGCCATACCGTTCTCGGACACATCGTACTGGCCCTCGAACAGGTCAATGTCGTGATCGTCGACACCGATGTAGCGGATATCCTTGGTGATCTCCATCAGGCAAAGCCTCCTAGATAGACAAAAGAACCCGTCTATCATAACACTCGCCTTCATAGCCACGGCTATCCGTCAGCATCCTTACCGATTGTAATTGAGGCGGAATATACTGCCGTTGACCTGCACAAACTATGCGCGCAGTATCGCCGTGCTATGTCGAATAATGAGCTGGCCGGGAATACGGATGGCAACGGTTTTGCCCGCCGTACCCGCCTCGGGGACCGCATGCTCAAACACCTCGCGTCCGCGCTGATGTAGATCGAATCGCACGGTCGTGAGCTCGTTGTGTGCCACAAAATCATCGAGCGAATCATCGACGCCCACCACGCTCACGTCCTCGGGCACACGCAGGCCGCTATCGCGCAGCGCCGCAATTGCGCCGTTTGCCATCTGGTCGTTTGCCGCGTAAATCGCCGTCATGGTGTGATCGTGCTCGGCCAGGCGCCTGCCGGCCTCGTAGCCGCTGTTTGCAGACCAGTCGCCCTCGAGCGGCTCTGCCGGCTCGATGTGTTTACGCTCGAGTGCATCCTGCCAACCGGCGCGACGAAATTGTTCGTCGACCGAGAACGACGGGCCGCCAATATAGCGAATCTGCTCGTGCCCCAGCTCAAACAGGTGATCCATAAGCAATAGCGAGCAGCCGTAATGATCGGAATCGACCGTGGTCACCCGCGGGTGCGCATACATGGTAACGATGACCGTGCCAATGCCCGGCAGTGGATCGAACGTCTCAAAATCGGGCGCCATGCGACTCATACCGATGATGATGCCGTCCACCGGCAATGCGGCCATACGACGCGTGGCCTCGGCAAGCGAGAATTCCTCGGTCTTGGACATCTCGACCAGCGTGATGGCGCAATTATGCTCGCGAGCAGCGCTGGCGATGCCATCGATCATTGAGAGGTTGCCAAACTTGGTGACATCGTTGACGCACAGGCCGACCGAATGGTAACGGCCGTCGCGCAGCGAGCGACCAGCATAACTCGGACGAAAGCCGAGCTCTTGCATAGCGGCCTGCACGCGCTGGCGCGTCTGCTCGTTAACGTTGGGCAAGCCGTTGGCGACGCGCGAAACCGTCTGCTGCGAAACGCCAGCAGCGCGGGCGACGTCGGCCATGGAGACCGGACGCGTACCTGTATCGTTGGACGGGCGCCTTGCCACAGGATCACCTTCACCCTTGCGAGATTTGAATAGCGTGAATGCCGGCCCGGGCAGAAATACATCCCGCGCCGAGGCCCGCTATCGTCGGACGCATGTTAACGTACTCTACTTTTTCTATCTGCATCTCTTCTGCTTTATAAGTCCATACGGCAGTACCGTTCACGGCTGTATTTCTACCGATTACCAGATTCTCAAAAAGTGACAAGCGATGTGTTATGAGTACGTTAACATAGCCCGTAACGTGCGGTACCGTGAACACTTGGTTCATACCGCTACAAGTTGTTAACGTACTCATAACGACGCAAAACCCACCCGTGCGCGCCAAGGAAAGGACTCCCATGACCACCCCCGACGAAAAGACATTCGCCACGCTCACCAAGCTGTTCGAGGAGGAGTTTGGCCCCATCGGCGACCGCCAGGTGCTCTACGTGCACGCGCCCGGCCGTTCCGAGATCAGCGGCAACCACACCGACCACGAGGGCGGCCACGTTATCGCCGGCTCGCTCGATGTCGCCGTCGACGGCATCGCCGTGGCAACCGATTCCAACAAGGTTCGCGTAGCCGACGAGGGCTACCCCACCTTTGAGATCACACTCGATACGCTAGATGTTCAGGAGTCCGAGAAGGGCACGTCCGCGAGCCTCGTCCGCGGCATGGCCCACGAAATCGCTGCTCTGGGCGTTGAGCCCCAGGGCTTCGACTTCGCCTTCACCTGCTCTGTCCCCTCGGGCGGCGGCCTTTCCAGCTCCGCTGCTGTCGAGGCCGCGTACGGTCGCGCCATGGAAACCCTCTGGGGCGCACCCGCCATCGAGCCCGTCGCGCTCGCCCAGATGAGCCAGCGCACCGAGAACAACTATTACGGCAAGCCCTGCGGTCTGATGGACCAGGCCGCTGTGTGCCTGGGCGGCCTTGCCTACATGGACTTTGAGGACCAGGCTCAGCCTAAAACCCAGAAGCTCGAGCTCAATTTTGAGGATCACGGTTATGCGCTCGTGCTCGTTAAGGTTGGCGCCGACCATGTGGCAGCTACCGACGACTACGCCGCCGTTCCGCGCGAGATGCAGGACGTCGCTGCCGAGTTTGGCAAGGCACGCCTGTGCGAGGTAAACGTGGCGGACTTTGACGCCAAGCTCCCCGAGCTGCGCGCCAAGCTGGGCGACCGTGCCTGCCTGCGCGCCGTTCACTACTGGTACGAGAACGGCCTGGTCGATAAGCGCTGGGCGGCCCTGAACGCCGGCGACATCGATCAGTTCCTGGTCCTGACGCGCGAGTCCGGCGCCAGCTCTGCCATGTACCTGCAGAATGTCGTTGCCAAGCTGGGCTCCGAGCAGCCTTCGATGTATGCCCTGGCACTGGCCGAGCATGTGCTCGACGGCCGTGGCGCCGTCCGCATCCACGGCGGCGGCTTTGGTGGCACCATCCAGGCCTTCGTACCGCTCGAGCTTGTCGGCACCTTTATCACCAAGATGAACGGCTGGCTGGGCGAGGGCTCTGCCCGCCACTACGCAATTTCTGACAAGGGGGCCTACGCGGCATGGCTGTAATGACCGACGTGCGCGAGGCCGCGCAGAACCTGATCGAATACGCTATCCACCGATCGATGATCGGCCAGGACGATCGCATCTGGGCCTACAACACCATTTTGGAGTGCATCGGCGCCACGGGCCCGGCGCTCGACATGGCCTGGGCGCTCCAGGTCGAGAAACTCTCGCTCTTGCACCCCGATACCCTGCCCAACTTTGACCTTGAAGGCACACTTGCCGCGCTTGCCGAGGCGGCTGTTGCCAACGGTGCTGCCGAGGACACGGTATCGGGCCGCGACCGCATCGCCATGCGCATCATGGGCGTGCTGATGCCGAGGCCTTCGGTTGTAAACGAGGAATTCAACGGCCGCATGGGCGTCAACGAGCCCCGCGCCGCGACTGATTGGTTCTACGGCCTGTGCTGCGACGCCGGCTACGTGCGCCGTGCCGCCATCGCGCGCAACATCAAATGGAACACCCCAACCAACTGGGGCGACCTGGAGATTACCATCAACCTGTCCAAGCCCGAGAAGGACCCGCGAGATATCGCTGTGGCAGGTGCAGCCAAGAACACGGGCGAGAAGTATCCCGCCTGCCAGCTCTGCATCGAAAACGAGGGCTATCCCGGACGCTCCGCCGCAGCCGACGGCGGCGCCCATCCCGCCCGCCAGAATCTGCGCGTTATTCCCATTCAGCTTAATGGCGAGCGCTGGGGCTTCCAGTACAGCCCGTACGCGTACTTTAACGAGCACTGCATTGCCATGAGCTCCGAGCATCGTCCGATGCACGTCGACCGCAAGGGCCTGACCTGCCTGCTCGACTTTGTGGACCTGTTCCCGCACTATTTCATTGGCTCCAACGCCGACCTGCCCATCGTGGGCGGCTCGATCTTGTCGCACGACCACTTCCAGGGCGGCGCGCACGAGTTCCCCATGATGCATGCCGCCGAGGTCTCGCAGTTTAGCGTGCCCGGATTTGACCAGGTCACCGGCACTGTGCTGCAGTGGCCGCTCTCGGTGCTGCGCCTGCGCTCGCATGACCGCGCTCAGCTGCTCGACGCTGCCGAGAAGATTATCCTCGCCTGGCGCGAGTGGACCGATGAGTCTGTGGGCGTCATCGCGTACACAGCCGATGGCGTGGCGCACAACACCGTGACGCCCGTCATCCGCCGCGTCGACTCTCGCGGAAATGCCGGCGGCGAAATCTACGAGGCCTACCTGGCGCTTCGCTGCAACATCACGACCGACGAGCATCCGCTGGGCGTGTTCCACCCGCATGCCGAGTACCACCACATTAAGAAGGAGAACATCGGCCTGATCGAGGTCATGGGCCTGGCCATTCTTCCGCCGCGCCTGGTTCCCGAGCTCGGCGCTGTCCGCGAGCACCTGCTGGCGGCCAAGGTCGATGCCAGCTACGACCTTGCTAGCGCGCTCGAGGGCGATGATCTATGCCGCAGCCACGCCGCATGGGCCGAAGACGTTTTTGCCCGCCGCGCCGACGAGCTTACGGCAGACAACGCCATCGATATCCTGCACGAGGAGGTCGGCGTGGTGTTTGGCCACGTGCTCGACAACGCCGGCGTCTTTAAGTGGGACGAAGCCGGCCGCGCCGCCCAGCAGCACGGGCACCTTCTGCATGCGCAGACGGGCCATGAC
>CAJMRP010000089.1 GCA_905215765.1 uncultured bacterium | reverse complement strand
GCGCTCCGCCTCGGCGCGGGCGCGCTCGTCCTCGGCGCGCTCGTTTTCCTCGTAGAGCGCTTGGCGGCGAGCCTCGCGCTCGGCTGCAGCCTTGGCGGCGTCATCCAGCTCGGGTGCCACGGCAGCCGTTTCCTCGACCAGTCCCGCGGCAGCGGCGTCATCAACGCCGCCCTGCTTCTTGAGCTCCTCGGTCATGCTACTCACCTCCCTTCATCTGCGATTCCGCGATGGCGCGGTACACCTCGCAGGTTTCCATAAGCTCGCTATGCGTGCCCAAGCCCACAACCTCGCCATCTTTGAGCACGACGATCTGGTCGGCGTGCAAGATCGTCGAGATGCGCTGCGCGATGATGAGCACCGCAGCGTCACGCGTCTCGTCCTGCAGCGCATGGCGCAGGGCCGCATCGGTCTTAAAGTCCAGGGCCGAAAAACTATCGTCGAAGATATACAGGTCGGCGCGCTTCATGAGCGCGCGAGCAATGGCCAGGCGCTGGCGCTGGCCGCCCGAAAAGTTCGTACCGCCCTGGGCAACCGGGGTATCGAGCCCCTGCGGTTGGTCGAGTACAAAGGTGCTCTGGGCAACCTCAAGCGCGTGAAGCATGTCGCCCTCGGTCGCGCCTTCGTTACCAAAGCGAAGGTTGCTCGCCACCGTGCCCGAGAACAGCCACGCCTTCTGCGGCACATAGGCAATGCGCCCGCGGATTTCATCTTGCGTAAGCTCGCGCAGGTCCACACCATTCAGGCGAATGGAGCCCTTGGTGGCATCGTGGAAGCGCAGCAGAAGCTTTGCCACCGTCGATTTGCCCGAGCCTGTCGAGCCAACGATCGCAGTCGTCTGACCGCGACGGCAGGCAAAGCTCAGGTCGCACAGGGTGTCCTCGTCGGCATCGTCAAAGCGAAACGACATGTGGTCGAACACGGCCACCGCATCGGCTTCGTCTTGGGGCTCGCGCGCCCCGTCATCCAGCGTGCGCTCGCCATCGACGATGCTCGGCTCAATCTCCAACACCTGCTGCGCACGGTTCAGGCACGCGGCAGCACGCGGAAGCGTCAGCACCACCATCTGCGCCATCATCACAAAGAACAGGATCAGAATTGCATACTCCAGCACCGCCGAGATACTCGCAATCTGCATGGCGTGGGCGCCTACGCGGTTGCCGCCCACCCACAGCACCGCCACCTCGGCGATGTTCATCAAAAAGAAGCTTGAGCTGTCGAGGCCCACAAACAGGTGGTTGACTTTGATGGCGTTGGCGGCGTATTCGCTAAACACCTCGTCCAGGCGCCGCTCCTCGTGACGCTCCTTGTTAAACGCACGGATGACGCGCACGCCCACGATGTTTTCGCGCAGCACCACGTTCATGCGGTCGATAAAGCCCTGTAGGCGCATAAAAATCGGCGCCGCGTTGGCAACCGTAAAGACCGCCGCCACCAGCACAATCGCAACGACTACGCCCAGAAGCGTGCCCATGGCGGGATCGATAAACCAGGCGAAGATGATGCCCGCCACAGCCAAAAACGGCACGGGCAGCACCAGCTGAATCGTCTGCAGAATCGCCTGCTGAATCACGTTGATGTCGTTGAGCGAGCGCGTGATCATCGATCCGGTGCCAAAGCGCTCAAAATCGCTGGCCGCGAGCTCGAGCGATTTGTCGTACACGGCATTGCGGATATCGCAAGCCACGTTGGCGGCCAGGCGCGCCGAAAGATAGCAGCCCAGCACCGTGCCGCCGCTAGCCATGCTGGTCGCGATAAACATGTATAGGCCGTTGCGTAAAATGTAGTCGATATCGCCCGTGGTAATACCGGTGTTGACCATGTTCGCCAGCATCGTGGGAACCAACAGCGTACCGACGTTATCCACCAGCAGCACCAGCAGCGTCACTGCGACAAGCCCTCGATAGGGCTTCAAAAACCTCATTAACAGTCGCACGACTCCCCCTCACCTTGATTCTCGGCTTGGCTCTCGGCAGCGATATGCTGCTTAAAGGCATCGCACTCATCGCCGAGCACCTGAGAGAATTTGCCGATCAAGCGCATAATCTCGCGCTGCTCACATGGCTCAAGCGCGCCAAAGGCTCGCTGCTCGGCCTTGAGTGCCGGCAGCGCATAACGCTCGGCAAATCGCCTGCCCTCTTCGGTCAGGCTCACAACCTTGTTCTTACGACTGCCTTCGGCAAACTCCAACGTTGCGAAGCCCCGCGCCGTCAAGGTTTTAATTGCCGAGTTGATGGTCTGCTTGCTGTAGAACCATTCGCTTGTCAGACGGCTTACGGCAATACTGCCGCCCGCCGTGCTGGTGTCGACGAGCATCCAATAGGCGCAGTCCGAAAGGCCGCAGGCGCGCGAGAACTCCGAATAGATATGGTCGAGTCCATTGAGCAACCGGTCGAAGTCGACCAGCGCAACCGCACTATTCATCTATCCCACCATTCGATTGTCCGATTTTTGACCAATTTTGTGTCTCTAGATTAGTCCGAGTTTTGACTATCGTCAACAGGCTCTCCGCAAATGCGCGCATTTTATGGCCTATCGGCAGAAAAAGACCGCCGGCGCGGGGGCGGCGCCAGCGGTCACGTGAAAATCGGGTTTTATTGCCCGTTAAGCGGCGACGGCCTCATAGACCGTAGCGCCCGAGAAGCTGTCATGCAGGCTCTTGCCGGCAATCCACGGCAGCTCGACGACCTCGCAGACCGTGTTGACCAGCTCGGAGCAGTCAGTAAAGTGGCCCTTGTCGTTGAGGGCCTCGCAATCCTGAACACGCCAATAGCCATCGGTGTGCGTGATGTAGTACTCGCGATCGTTGATCGACACGAAAGCGCGCGTCTTGGAACGCAGCAGCTTCAGAAATCCTTCGAAATCGGTCTCGACGACATCTCCAGCCTGGAACATGATGTTACCTCCTGGCCCGGCGCCACCACGGCGCATTGATAAACGTTGGTACTCCTTTAGTAAAACCTTTATCAGAGGTTATGCGTTCGTCATTTAGGCAAGTGGTAAAAAACCGCAGGGTAGACGGGATAAAACGTTTAACCATCCCATTTGTTTGTCACATTCTGAAGGTACTTTTATGCAAACCTACTTTCTCAATTGGAATCTATCCTTTTGGCCGGGCAATTGACCGTCTATCGTTTAAGCCCGGCGGGTATGAACGGGGCATCTGCAACGCCACCGCAAGGAGACACCATGGAGACTATCGAAGCACTCATTCACCGCCGCAGCTGCCGCAACTACAGCGATCGTCCCGTCGAGGCCGAAAAGCTTGCACGTATTATCGAAGCCGGCCAATATGCACCGAGCGGCATGGGCCGCCAGCCGGTGACGTTTGTCGCCGTCACCGACCCCGCGACCGTCGAGCGTCTCTCACAGCTCAACGCCCAGGTCATGGGCAGCAACGGCGACCCCTTCTATGGCGCCAAGACCGTTGTTGTGGTGTTGGTTGACCGCAGCGTGCCCACACATCTGGAAGACGGCTCGCTCGCCATGGGCAACTTGCTCAACGCCGCTTATGCGCTGGGCGTCGATTCGTGCTGGATTCACCGCGCGCATGAGGTCTTTGACTCGCCCGAGGGCCTGGAGCTGCTGGCCAGCTGGGGCCTGCCCGCCGACGGCAGCCTGCGCGGCGTCGGTCACTGCATTCTGGGCTATGCCGAGGACACGCTACCCGAGGCAAAGCCGCGCCGCGACAACGTGGTGTACGTTAGGTAGCGCAGGAGTGTCCCAAACTGCCGGCAGAAAAGGAACGTCCCCTTCTGCCGGCAAGCTATGTTGATATTTGAGTTGTCGTCGCCTCGCTTGTCTGGGTCGTTTCGGCGTCGTCGCCTTGCTTGTCTTCGTCCTTTTGAGCATCGGCGATGGTGGTGGCCGCCGCGACGATGCCGCGCTGGGGCGCGACGCCTGTCTGGGTCTGAGCGCCCTCGATAACTTCTGTGCCTGCATGCGCGAGCTCGGGCGATTTAAACACTGCGTCCAAGTTGGCGCCACCGCCGGCGTAGCCAAGCGCAGCGAGTGCGATGACGATCACTGCAACGACGGCCACGATCGGAACATAACGATGCCAACCAGCCGGATTGAGTCCACTGCGGCGAGCCGCCCCGCGGCTGATGTAACCGAGCGTTCCGTCGTGCTTGAGCTTTGAGCCCACCACGCGTTTGCGGCCCCACAGCGAGGACTCTGCCTGCATTGCCAAGCGGGCGCTTGCCGAAGGATAGCCGTATTTAGTGCGCTTGAACGAGCCATCAAACCCCGAGGCGTGTTTACCCCACGTCACCGATGTCGTGCGTCGGTTGACCGGCGCGGCACTCCGCCTTCTGCGGCTCGGTTTTGAAGTCTCAGCCATATGCCCTCGCACGCCGTAACCAAATCGAAACAATAACGCTTTGGACTGTAGCACACGCGTCGCGCGCGGTCACGGGCGCCTCGCTCAACGGTCATCGTCCTTCAGCAAGCGCCACAGCGTTGTACGGCTTATGCCCAGTACCTCCGCCGCACGGGTTCGGTTGCCGTGGAGATGATCTACAACCAGATGCGCGATATCTCGCTCGGTATCGGCCAGCGGTCGCAGGATATACAGGTCGCTTTCGAGCGTCGGGGCGCCAAAGGCTGCGGTCTTAATCACGTCCTCTTGGGCGAGCACTTCCTCCGCCACAGCGCGGTCCACCGCGCCCGCCCCCACCAATATATACAGTCGTTCCGAGACCTCGCGGAGCTGCAGATAATTGCGCGGCCAGCGGTAAGCATCGAGCGTCTTCGTCGCCGCGGAAGACAGCGTGGGCGCTGCCGTCCCAAATGCATCAGCGAGATATTCCAAATAGCGCGCAACCTTCGTCGACGAGGCTCCCTGCTCGGCGATTGCCGGCGCCACGCTCACCGCACAGGCGAAGCGCTCGGTCACAAAGGCGGCTTGATCACTTTCGCTACCGCCCGGCATGTCATTCGCCGTCAGCACCACATGGCAGCGCGTCGCCAACGCGGTGTCGGCCATCGTGGAGACCAGCTCGCGGAGGCGCTGGGGGCCAACCGCGTTCCAGCCCTCAATGCAAAGGGTCAGCCCCGTTTGGAACAGCGGCGATTCGGAGCTTTTGAGCACATGGCGCCAACCGCGATCGGTGAGCTCATCGAGCGCAACGGAAACAAAGGGCTGATCGGCAAAAGGACCGTCCAGATAGAGGCGCTTGGCGATCTCAACCTGACCCGCTCCCAGCTCGCCCTCGAGCATAAGGGGCACACCGCGCGCATAGCTCTCGGCAACCGGTGCGGCTACCGCAGCGGCACCTTCAACGATGCCGTACGCGCTCGATTCGTAGCGGGCCTCAACTTCGTCGGCGTTGAGCCACTCGATACCCGCATGCGCCGCGGCACCGCGCACCTCGCGGACCACGACGACCCAAAGCCCCCCGCCCTCTTTGTCGGTGGGGCGAACGGTCAGGCTCAGGCGCGTACCCTCACGCCCCATAACCAGACGCGCGCCGTCTCCTATACGGTCGAGGCGCTCAGCGACAAAAGCCGCCACATCCCGCTCAAGCGCCGCGTCATTCATGGTCGAGATCGCGACGTCCCCACGCGCATCGATTGTCAATGCCGAGGCCCCGGCAGCAGCCAGGGCATCGGTCAAGATGTTCAGCTTGGCATCGCTATCCATGATTTGCCCCTGTCCGCGGCGTCGTGCAACCGCCGACGGTCGTACGACCGAGTGTTTCAAAATTGAACGATATTGCTCACCAAACACTATAGGGCAGAAAGCGCCGTCCTGCGAGTATAGGTGTTGCCCCGCATCGCCATCCTGGCGGGGCGATAAGAGCTCTTCGGGACTTATAAACCTGCGGACAAGCCATACCCGCAAGAGCTCCTATCGCTCCACCGTGAGAATGTGCTCGCCAGCACGCAGCACGCAAACAAGCTACTTCTCTACCAGATTCCCAGTACGTGTTGCATTCCCAAACTCATGCACGCAATGCCAATCCAGCAGCAAAAGCCCAATGCGATGGGCTTGCCGCCCTTTTTGACCAGCTCGACGATATCGGTATTAAAACCAATAGCCGCCATGGCCATCACAATAAAGAACTTCGACAGCTCCTTGATGGGCGCCGTAAAGGACGCGGGAAGCTGAAGCACCGTGGTGATCACGCTCGCCAGCACAAAGAACAGCACAAACATGGGAAACGCGCGTTTAAGCGAGAACGTGCTCTTAGCGTCGCCGCCGGCCTTGCGTGCCAGATGCATCTGCCAGCAAGCAAGCGCCAGCGTGATGGGAATGATGGCCAGCGTCCTGGTAAGCTTGACCACTGTAGCGCTCTCGAGCACATTGGCGCCGGGATGCATGCTGTCCCAAGCGCTCGCCGCAGCCGTTACGGACGAGGTGTCGTTGATGGCGGTACCGGCAAACAGGCCAAAGCCCTCGTTGGTCAGCCCGAGCATGCCGCCGAGCGTCGGAAACACGAGCGCCGCGATAACGTTAAACAGGAAGATGACCGAAATAGCCTGGGCAATCTCGCGATCGTCGGCATCGATGACGGGCACGGTCGCGGCGATGGCAGAACCGCCGCAAATCGACGAACCCACACCTACAAGCGTCGCGATCTTGCCCGGCACGTTCATAACGCGGCAGAGCACAAAGGCGATGACAAGCGAGGTCGAGATTGTCGCCACGATAATGGGCAGCGACTGGGCGCCCTTGGACAGAATCTGGGAGAGGTTCATGCCAAAGCCAAGCAGGATGACCGCGTACTGCAAGACTTTTTTGGACGTATAGGTAACGCCGGCGGCAAGCTGTTCGCGACGATTCTTGGGAAAGACGAGCGCCAGGACCATGCCAAAGAGGATGGCAAATACCGGCCCACCGACCACCTCAATTTGTTTGCCGAGCAACGTCGCGGGAATGGCGATGATCAGGCAGAACAAGACGCCTTTCCAGCGCTCGCGTACGATATTTGCCAGTTGCATATGGGATTCCTTCTTTCTATTTCACGTTTGCGACGGCTTATGATACGGCAACATTGAGCGCAGCCTTGCGCAAACACAGACTAAGATGCCGCAATAGTTCTCAGGCAACAGCCGAATTACCCACCGCGGAGAGCTGATTCGCGGCATAATTAACAACTGACATATGAGTTTGATAGAACAGTTGCGAGGCGCTATGGAAGAATCGATGCACGTCGGCGAGCAGGAAACGAGCCTACAGGACCAGTCCTACCACACCATTCGACGCAAAATCGTCTACCTGGACTACAAGCCGGGCGAAAAGCTGGGCGTCAAGCAACTTTGCGATGACCTGGATATGGGTCGCACGCCCGTGCGCGAGGCTTTGGTTCGCTTGGCGCAGGAAGGCCTGGTGCGCACCGTGCCCCAGAGTGGCACCTACGTCTCACCCATCAACCTCACCCTTGCCGAGAGTGCCTGTTACATC
The DNA here is from genome assembly GCA_905215765.1 of uncultured bacterium. GTDB lineage: Bacteria > Actinomycetota > Coriobacteriia > Coriobacteriales > Coriobacteriaceae > Collinsella. The sequence continues at coordinate 519 of CAJMRP010000089.1, read as the reverse complement.
CGCGAGCATCTGGAAAAGCAGGTGATCGTGGAGTGCTGTGCGCGCGCCACGTCGGCTGGCATCGAGCAGCTCGACCGCGCCATCGTGCTGCAGGAAAAGGCCATGGCCGAAGAGGATCGCATCGGCTTCTTTTTGAGCGACAACCTCATGCATCACATGATTTTTAGCATCGCATGTCGCAGCACCGTGTGGTCGTGGCTCGAAGAGACCAATGCCGACCTGGAGCGCTTCCGCTGGCTGCGCGCCGCCACGCAGGTTCTCGACAATCAGGACATCGTGAACGAGCACAAGCAGATTCGCCGCGCTATCGCCGGTCGCGACCCCATCGAAGCGAGCTTTTTGGTCAGCAAGCACCTGCACATGATGTTCCGCAACCAAACCGAAGTTCTGGACCAGTTCCCCGAGTACTTCGAGACCAGCAAGCTCCGCTAACCTGCCAAAAAGGGACAGGTTTATTTTGGCAGGTTTTATCTGGGCAAATGCAACAAGGCCCGGCTCCGTCTTGATGCGGAGCCGGGC
>CAJMRP010000088.1 GCA_905215765.1 uncultured bacterium | reverse complement strand
TTCCCCAGACGGTCGACGCAGCAGTGGTGTGCGGAGTTGGTCTGGATTAGCCTGTGCCCGCCAACCGCGCGTTCCAGCAGCGAGCCCGGCACGACCTCGACGGGGTGCACGGGATCGTTGAGCACGTGGGTGTGACGCCACTGCGTGCGACCCTCGCGCGCACCCAGGCTCGGCACGTCCATGCACAGGGTGCCGCCGGTGGCGACGTTGAGCAGCTGCGTGCCGCGGCAGGTGGTAAAGAGCGGCTTTTTGGCGCGGATTACCTCGTCGACCAGCTTAAACTCAAAGCTATCGCGGATTTCGCAGCAGAGGGTGGGGTCGTAGGGTCGATCATCGCCCCAACGTTTGGGATTGACATCGGGGCCGCCGGGAATGGCGATACCGTCAGCGATTTCCACGTAATGACGGATGACCTCAATGTCCTCGGTGATGGACATCTGCAGCGGCAGGCCGCCGGCGGCAAGAATGGCATCGACAAAGACACTTGCGATTTCCTCGTTGGGGGAGAGCGTCTCGCTCAAAAACGGCTTTGCTTCTTCCCAACGCGGTGCCACCAGGATGAGCGGACGGTCGGCGGGGGCAACGTCGACGTGCGGGGTATAGGACGAGGAAGTATGGGTTCCGATCATAGGTGCTGCTTTCGAATCTGAAGGTGACAGGGCGCATGAGAGACGTAGGACAACACTTTCAATGTATTTGTCCCACGGGGAGGCTGGTTAGTGGCCCTTGATGGAGTTGAGGAAGTCCTGGGCGCGCTTGGTCTGGGGATGGTCGAAGAAATCGTCGGGCGTGCCGGTTTCCACGATCTGGCCGTCGGCCATAAAGACGACGCGATCGGCCACGCGGCGGGCAAAGTTCATCTCGTGTGTAATGACGATCATCGTCATGCCCTGCTGGGCCAGACGGACCATGACCTCGAGCACTTCGTTGATCATTTCGGGGTCAAGGGCACTCGTGGGCTCGTCAAAAAGCATGGCCTTGGGCTGCATGGCGAGTGAACGGGCGATGGCCACGCGCTGCTGCTGGCCGCCCGAGAGCTGTGCGGGTACCTTGTCGGCCTGTTCGGCCACGCCCACGCGGCTCAGCAGGTCCATGGCGCGCTCACGAGCTTCCTCCTTGGACACGCCCAGCACATCGACCGGCCCCAGCATGACGTTCTGCAGTACGGTCATATGTGCGAACAAGTTGAACTGCTGAAATACCATGCCCAGCTCGGCACGCATGCGGGCAAGGTCCTTGCCTTCCTGCGGCAGGGGCTCGCCCTCGATGAGGATCTCGCCCGAGTCGATGGTTTCCAGGCGGTTGATGGTGCGGCACATGGTCGATTTGCCCGAGCCCGAGGGGCCAATTACAACGACGACCTCGCCGCGGTCGACCGAGAGATTGATGTCGTTGAGGACGTGCAGATCGCCATAGTGCTTATCGACGTGCTTGAGCTCGATCAGCGGCTGATTGCCGGTGGAAGAGGTGCTCTGTGCCATGGTGCTCGGCTCCTTATGACTCGAAATGGTAAAGCGTTAGCGGATGATGGTCGCGCCGGTCTTGTGCGAAACATAGACAGCGGCCTTGTTGATCGCGACGTTGATGAGGATATAGATGACCGCGATTACCAGGTAGACCGACACGAGGGCGTCGTAGTTGGTAATGAGCACGCGGGCATTTTGCATCAGGTCGGGATAGCTCACCACGTAGGCGACGGTGGTGTCCTTGACTACGACCACAAGCTGCGAAATCAACGACGGAATGATAAATCGAATCGCCTGCGGCAACACGATTTTAAAGGTGATTTTAGCCTTGGAGAGACCGAGCGCCTGGGCGGCTTCGACCTGGCCGCGCGGCACGGCGTTGACGCCGGCGCGGAAGATCTCGGCAAGTACACCGGCTGCAGCAAGCGCGACGGGAAGCGTGAGCATCCAAAACGACGGCAGCGCTATCTTGTACTGGGGCAGCACCAAAAAGAAGAAGTAGATGAACAGCAGGCTCGGCACGCCGCGGAAGAAATCGGTGAGCACGCGGCAGACCAGCTGCAGCGGCTTGATGCCGCTGGTGCGGCCGAGCATAAGGGCTAAGCCCAGTACCAGCGCAATGACGCCGGCAGTGAGTGCGACTTTAACGGTGCCCTCAAAGCCGGCAAGCAGGAACTTCCAGGTGGTGAGGTGCGTAAAGAAATACCAATAGTGGACCGAAAGCTGGCCGGTCACATAAAAGCGCTGCAGTACCAGGGCGACGAGCGCGGCGACGGCGACGAGTGAGATGGCGGTGCCGATGCGAATCTTGGCGCGCATCTTGGGGCCGGGAGCCTCGTAGAGCGCATCGCGCATGGTGAGCGCGGAGGTGGAGTGCTTGCTCATCGGAGGATCCTCACCTTCTTATCGATGTAGTTGCCAATGTGGCTCACCACAAAGGCCGTGCCCAGGTAGCCGAGCGCCGAGATAAAGAACGCGGCGACGCCGCCGAGCGAGCGCGTGTTGATATAGCTCACCACGCCGGTGAGCTCTTGCGGCTTAAGCGGCACCTGGCTGCCGAGTGCGGTGGTGAGCATGACGGCGATAAAGAGGTTGGTCATGGGCAGCACACTCGAGCGCAGCGCCTGCGGAATCACGATCTTGGCGAGGATGCGGCTGAAGCTCATGCCGAGCGAGCGGGCGGCTTCCACCTGACCGACGCCAACGGTGTTGATGCCGCTCATAAAGTTCTCGGAGCCAAAGGCCGAGCCCAAAAGGACCGTGGCGACGATAACGCAGGTACGGTAGGGCAGAACGACCTTGAGCGGCGGCAGCGCATAGACGACGATAATGAGCAGTGCGATGCCGGGGATGTTACGGAAGACCTGAACATACAGGTCGCCAAAGACGCGCAGCGGCTTGAGCGGCGACACGCGCATCACGGTGACGGCGACGGCCAGCACCATGGCGATGACAAACGACTCAAGCGTCATGCCCCAGGTTGCTAGCAGCGCGTCGATATAGTTCTGGCCATAAAGCGACCAGAGCTCGGAGAGACTCATGCGGACCTCCCGCCGGTAAGGAAAGGGGCTCCCGTGTGTACGGAAGCCCCGACAACTCAGTGAGGAAACAGTTTACCGCAATAAAGCGCATCATGCGTTTCCGTATGGTTTCGTTGCGGCCGTTACCAGGCTCGCTGCCTAGGCGCCGATCTCGGGCAGCTCGGGAACATTGGTGTCGCCCGTACGGTCACCGATGCAGATCTGCCACAGCTCAGTCCAGGTGCCGTCTTCCTCGATCTTCTTAAGGAAGTCGTTGACAAAGGCGACGCCGTCGGAATCGAGCGGCAGGCCGATGCCGTAGGGCTCCTTGCTGCCGAAGGGCTTGCCGGCGATCTTGTACTTGCCGGGCTCGCGGACCAGGGCGCTCTGCTGCATGTTGTTATCGATGACGTAGGCATCAACGCGACCCTGCTGGAGTGCCTGGCGGGCCTCCTCGTCGGTCTTGAACTCCTGCTGGCTGGCCTTGGGAACGAACTCCTCCAGGATGGCGGGGCCGTTGGAGCCGGACTGGACGGCGACGTTCTTGTCGGCCAGGTCGTCGACGCTCTTGATGTCGTCGTTATCGGCGAGCACCAGGATGGCCTGCTGCGTGTAGTAGTAGGGGCCGGCGAAGGAGACGAGCTTCTTGCGCTCGTCAGTGATGGTGTAGGTGGCAAAGACGGCGTCGACCTGGCCGTTCTGCAGGACAGACTCGCGCGTGTCCGAGGTCACCTGGGTGATCTCGACCTTGTTCTCGCCCAGAATGTAGTTGGACAGGAGCTGTGCGATACCGGCATCGAAGCCGCGGGTCTGACCGTCTTTCTCGTTGAGGAGGGAGAAGAGCGTGGAGGTCTGAACGCCACCGATCTTAAAGACGCCGGCGTCCTTGACGGCCGTGGCCCAGGCGCTGGCGGCGATGGCGTCGTCATCGGCCTTGGGACCGTTGTCGACGAGCTTGTCGAATGCCTTAGCGTCGAGCGTGGTGGAAGCCTCGGTATCATTGGAGCTCTTGGAGGAGCCGGCGGCGGAACCCTTGTCGGCCTCGGCGCTGGTGTCGGAGCAGCCGGCAAGACCAAGGCCGGCGACGGTTGCGAAGGTGGCGGCAACGAAGCCGCGGCGGTCGAGAACGACCTGCTGGGAGAGGTTCTTGCTCATGGTAGAACACCTTTCTCAATAAAATCCCTAGCGGTTGAGTAGAGTTATACCCTATCGCGCTCAAATGGGTCAACACGAAATAACTCAGAAACATACTTACCTTATGGATTATTCTAGCTACTAAAAAGGGACAGGCACCTTCGTGGTGGTTTTGGCCGATGCGGCGGCATGCCTTGTTGCTTTGTCTCGATCTGTAACATCTGCAGCCGTTTTTGCCGAGCGACTGTTACAGATCGAGATTTTCTCTTCAGGGGAATTCGAATGTCTCAATCTGTAACATCTGGACGGCCAAAAGGTCTCTATCTGTTATAGATTGAGACAAAGGTCTGGGACTAGGACGTCTTATCCAGATCTGTAACAGTTAGACGGAAATTCGGACCCTAGATGTTACAGATTGAGATAATCGCGTCGCGAAAATAAAAACCTCCGCAGGGGTGCTTTCCTTGCGGAGGTTTTCTTACTCGTTGAGTAGTCTTACGGCTTCGGCGGCCATGTTCTCGACCGTCATGCCGTTCTGAGCGAGCAGCTCGTTGGGGTCGTAGCGGTCGGGGAAGCCCTTGGCGATGCCGAAGGTGCGCGTGCGCAACGGCGTGCATGCCAGATAGCATGCCACGCGCTCGCCCCAGCCGCCGTCCAAGATGCCGTCCTCGAGGGTGACGACGACGCGATGCTCGGCGGCAAGACTGTCGAGGAACTCGCGGTCGAGCTCGGTTGCAAAGCGCGGGTTGACGAGCGTGGCCTCGATGCCGTACTCGGCAGTCAGACGGTTTGCCACGCGCTCACCCAGCTCAAAGAAATCGCCAAGCGCGAGCACGGCAACGTCGCGGCCCTGACGCACCACGTTGTAGCGAACGGCGCTGTAGTCGGTGTCTTCGGCGGGCGCAAGGTCGGGGCGGCTTACCAGGCCGATGCCCGGTACGCGGATTGCCACGGGATGCTCGCGGTGGTCGAGCGACCAGCTCAGCATGGACAGATATTCCTCCATGCAGGCCGGCGCCAAGTAGTGCATGTTGGGAAGACCGCCCAACATGGAAATATCAAAGAACGAGAGGTGCGTCTCGGACGTGGTGCCAAAGATTGACGCACCAAACACCAAAATGGTTGCCGGGGCGTCGTTGAGGCACAGGTCGTGCCACAGCTCGTCGTAAGCGCGCTGCAAAAACGTGCCGTACACACCAAAGACTGGCTTGGCGCCCGAGCGCGCAAGCGCGGTGGCAAAGGTCACGGCGTGCTCCTCGGCAATGCCCACATCGACGAACTGTTTGCCGGCGGCAGCGCGAAGCTCGGGTGTAAAGCCCATGATGTAGGGCGTGGCGGCCGTGATGCCCACGACCTGCGAATCGCGCTCGATGGCGGCGCTGAGCGCCTCGCCCGTAATGTCGGCATAGGTGCGCGGCGCAGGCTCGCTCGGATGGCCCGGGCAGAGCTTGCGTCCAGTTGCCATGTCAAACGGACCCACGTGATGCCAGCGTTCGGGGTCGTTCTGGGCTGGCTCAAAGCCCTTGCCCTTGGCGGTGGAGACGTGCAGCACGATGGGATGATCGATATTGCGCAGTTCCTGCAACGCGTCGACGAGGGCCAACACGTCGTTACCGGCGTCCAGATAGCGGTAGTCGAGCCCCATCGCGCGGAAAACGTTGCGCTCACAGGTACCGTTGCTGGCTCGCAGCTCGGCCAGATTGCGATACAGGCCGCCATGGTTCTCGGCAATGGACTGGTCGTTATCGTTGACGATGATGATCAGGTTGCTATCGAGTTCGGCGGCATTGTTAAAGCCCTCAAACGCCAAGCCTCCCGAAAGCGAGCCGTCGCCAATAACGGTGATGACGTTGTACGTATCGCCCGCCAGGTCACGAGCGTGCGCCAGGCCGCAGCCCAGGCTCACCGACGTGGAGGTATGGCCCATGGCGAACAGGTCGTGCTCGGACTCGTCGGGATTGGCAAAGCCAGAGGCCTCGCCAAAGCGCTTCGGATCGATATAAGTGTACGCGCGCCCAGTCAGCGCCTTGTGGGCGTAGGTCTGGTGCGAAACGTCAAAGAGAATCTTGTCGATAGGGGAGTTAAACACGCGATGGAGCGCGACCGTAAGCTCAACGACGCCCAGGTTGGGGGCAACGTGCCCGCCGACGGCGGCGGAGCTTTCGAGGATGGCGTGGCGAATCTCGTCGCAGAGCTGCGGGAGCTCGGCACGATTAAGAGCCTTGACGTCCTCGGGCGTTGTCGTTTGCGTAAGCAGCATCGTTGTGGGTTACTCCATGCGAATCGAGCGCCGGCGCTCCCTCGGCCGACACAATTGCACAAGACAGTCTCGCACATTTTGGCGTTTGATATGTGACGGCGGCGCGGTAATTCGCCAACTGGTGGGGCAAAACGTTTTGTCCGATGCCATACTGATATGTTCCATGATGTTTTTATCGATTGTGCACAGGCCGTGGCTTGTCGCCGTGAGTCGCTGGAAGGAGGCAGCATGTCCGATGCCGTTCGTGCCGAAAAAATCGCGCACGAGGTCGACTATGCCGCCCGCCAGCTGGCCCAGGCGGGCCGCTTGGACCTGACGCACGAGTTTATCCAGCATGGCGACGTGACGGTCTATGCACATGTGACTTCGGTAGCGCGGGCGAGCCTGTCCTTTGCCGAGCGCTTGGGCCGTGCCGGCATTTCGGTCGACCGTGCTTCGTTGTTGCGCGGGGCCCTGCTGCACGATTACTTTCTCTATGACTGGCACGATCCCGACCCAAGCCATCGGCTGCATGGCTTTCGCCACCCGTTTTTTGCCCTGGCACGTGCGGAGGAAGATTTTGAGCTGACGCCGCGCGAACGGAATATTATCGTGCGGCATATGTTTCCGCTGGTGCCAGTGCCGCCGACGTGTCGTGAGGCTTGGATTGTATGCCTGGCAGATAAATGGTGCGCTCTGCGCGAGACGGTCGCCGGTCGTCTGCGGCGCAAGGACGAGGCGGACGATGACGTGAGTGGCGAATCGAGCGAAAAGAGGAGAGGGTAGACGGTGGGGACCGCGATTGATATGGCGTTTGGCGGCGCGACGCTTGCCGCCTGCCCACTCTCGGCACTGGTGCTCTCGTTTGCCTTTTACGGGTTTTGCGGTTGGGCATGGGAGTCGACAGTATGCGCCATGCTCAATCACGGACGATTTGCCAACAGTGGCTTTTTGCTTGGGCCGTGCTGCCCCATCTATGGCGCGGGCGGCATTGCCTGCTGGCTGCTGTTGCGTGGGATTCCGGATGCCTCGAGCCAGTTTGTCGCTGCAGCGCTCGTATGCAGCGTGATTGAGTACAGCGTAGGCGTGCTGCTGGAAAAAACAACGGGGGCTCGCTTTTGGGACTATTCGCACCTGCCGTTTAACCTGCACGGACGCATCTGTCTGTACTGGGCATGCGCGTTTGGCTTGGGTGCGTTGTGCATTTGCCGTTTAGTGGAGCCGGCATTGTTGGGGCTGCTTGGCCATCTGCCGGTGCTGATTGTGCGGCTGTCCGCTTTTATCGTCGCGGTCGCGATGATGGTCGACGCGGCATGCTCGTTGGCGAGCTGGCGGCGTCTGTCCGATCAGCTGGAGCGCGTCCGGGCCGACCTTGCCGACCGCATCAACGAGTCGCTCGCCGATGCGTCCGACTCCATGCTCGAACGTATTCCCGATTCGGCGATCGACTCGGTGGCACAGACGCATATCCGCAGCCGTGCCGTTAACGCGTGGCTGGCGGAGCTGGGCGACGCGACGCTCGATGCCCTGCGCGAGAAGGCTTCGATGCCGACGTTTATCTCGGATGGTGCTCGCGGCCTGGCGCTCGCTGCCCGCCGCGTGGCC
>CAJMRP010000087.1 GCA_905215765.1 uncultured bacterium | reverse complement strand
GCGCGCCGGCGGCTGGCTGTAATGCAGCGGAGAGGAGGAAAACAAGATGGGTATGATGTTGTTTTATCTGGGTGCCGCGCTGCTGGCGCTCGGGGCGGAGCTGCGTTCGGGCGTGGAGACGGTGCTCGATCTCGTGGGGTTTGACGAGCGCGTGCGCGATGTCGACCTGGTCATTACAGGCGAGGGCAATATGGATGAGCAATCCGCCGCCGGTAAGGCGCCGGTGGGCGTGGCGCGCCGTGCCAAGCGGTGTGGCAAACCGGTGGTTGCCGTCGTGGGCGGTCGCGCTGACAACCTGGATGCGGTGCATGAGCAGGGTATTGACTTGGTTTTGCCGATCTGTCGCAAGCCCATGGACCTGGAGCAGGCACTCGATCCGCAAGAAGCCACAGCCAACCTTATCTGCGCCGGCGAAGCAGCCGCTCGATCCTACGACCTTGGCCGTATCTAAAACCCATCCCCTCGATAAGTTGCGGTGAAATACGGAGTGTTTTTGCCTTTAAGGTGCCAATTCAGTCCGTATTCCACCGCAACTTCGAGAATGTCCATTCGAGGTTGGCTGCCTTGGGTCTTGGATCGGACCGTTTGCCACGAAACGTGGCCATCTACTACGTTAAACCGGCCACTCTCGACCATCCCGGAATTTACAAAAACAAAACCGCAGGTAGAAAGCTTGCCGATTTTCGAAAAAGTCGGCTATGGTCGACCCCTGTGGCCTAAACGTAGTAGATGGGTCCTTTCTGTGGTGCGGCACCAAGCCGGTCATTTTGGGATGGGACTATTTTGACTACTCATTGGCTGCTCTGGCAATCGGGCTGCAAAAGTAGTCAAAAAAGCTCCGTCCCAAATTAGCTACCTTGCTCTGGCGGGCGGGAGCAGGTAAGATATACCGAGCGCCTAGCGCGTTCGATGGGTTCGGATGACGACATGTTCCGAATCTGGTCAGGTCCGGAAGGAAGCAGCCATAAGGAGCCTCTGTCGGGCATCCGAATCCATCGAGCGCACGGGCGTTTTTTGGTGCCGCGACATGGTCCGGTCGGCGGCGAGGTGTTTGGTGTCTCGCTGGTCCTCGGCTGCGCCTGCGGGATCGCTCGACTACCAAATACCTCGTCACCGGCCGGGCCCCGTCGTCCAAAAATCACCCGTAAAGGCGCGTTTATCTAATTTAATCTATCCCTTGCGGAATGCGGCTTGCTGGTTTTGTCTGGGCATTGATGGCTACGTGGTTCAAGAGGCGGCGGTGCTGTTGCTTGCATTTTTGCAGTTAAAGGGGCCCGTTTCCCTGGGTTGGGGAAACGGGCCTCTTTTTGTCTCTGGGCTTGTGGATTGGTGAAGGCAGAATGCTTTGGCGGCTATTTTGAGTTCTTGATGCGGCGTGTGGCTGTGGCGGTTATTCCGAGGCCTGCGGCGGCGATTGCTGCGAGTGCGATTGCGCTCGGCGCTGCGTCGCCCGTGTTCGCGAGCTTGCCGGCGGTCGTATTTGCTTGCTTGCCGCTGCTCGAGTTCGCCTGCTTGGTGGAGCTTGGTAGGGCGTCTTTGCCGGTTGCAGGTGAGGCAACGGGCGGTGTCGCCTCGGCGGGTTGCGTTGAGCCGGAGGGAGGCGTCGTCTCGGTCGGTTTCGTTATCTCGGGCGAGGTGGCCTTGTCTGCCGCGGCCTTTGCCTCTTCGTATGCCTTGCAGGCGTCGTCATAGGCCGCTTGCGCCTTTTCCAAATCGCCGAGGAGCGCATTTCGCTTGGCTATGTCCTCGTCGATGTGGGCTTTAGCTTCCTTTGCCTCACTTTCGAAATACTGAACCTGTTTTTCCTGGCTTTCGAGCCGGCGTTGGTAGCGGTGAAGATCATCTTCACAAGATTCTTCTCGCCTTTCTGCCGTCATGATGTCCATGCGCAACTGCTTAATATGCTCCTTAATAGCTGTGCTGGGCTCCTCGCCGCCGAGTGCTTCAAGTGCCTTATCTAATTCTGCCTGAAGGCCGCTTGTCCGGTTGTGGGCCTCATCGTATTTGGCTTGGGCTGCATCGACGTTCGCTTGCATGGCGGGAAGGGGTTCCCTCCGTTTGGCGGCTTCCGCCACCACCATGTCGTAGAGTTCTTGAAATGCGGCAATGTCATCATCGATTTCCGCAATTTTCTCGGGACTTGCGGCGTTTTTTGCGGCCTCGAGTTTTTTGAGCGCTTCCTGCATGGCTGCATACGCTTTTTCTTTTGCGGCGGCCGCATCTTCTGTCTGCGGGGCGCCCGAATTGCCGCTGGTGGCGCTCGTCTGCGAAACGGCCGCACCGGTGGGGGAACTGGTTTCTGCCGCGATCGCCGTTGCGGGGGCGATTCCCGCGACAAGTGCCGCGGAAAGGGCGATGCCCACAGTTGCTCGTCTTGCTCTTCTTGCGAGAATGTCGTTCATCTCGGCACCTCATTTCAAGGGTCGGCGACTAACTTGGTAGCACTAATGTAAATATACCATGCTAGTTGACCCGACACTGGCTGGGTGTGCGCGTATACCCCTCTGAAAACTGAATCCCGTTAGAAATGACGAGTTGTTTACGCTTCTTTTGGGGTGGCGGTACTATCATGGTTCGAATTGAATGTGGATAATGATAGGGAGCGCCTATACATGATTGAGCTGCTCGGGCGTTTTGGTGGAAAGTTTCGCCGGTATATGGTGATCGGCCCTGCGTGTAAGCTGATCGAAGTGATCTTTGATCTGCTGACGCCGCTGGTGATTGCCCAGATGATCGATAAGGGTATTGGCGCACACGATGTCAACGCCGTTATCCACTACGGCATGGTACTTGGCGCCATGGCTGTGATCGGCATCTCGTTTACGCTCGTCTGCCAAAAGATGGCGGCGCTCACCTCGCAGGGCATGGGCACCGACATTCGAGGCGCGCTCTACCAGCACATCAACAAACTGAGCTACGCCGAACTCGACCGCTTTGGCACGCCGTCGCTCATCACGCGCATCACCAACGATGTCAACCAGGTGCAGCTTGCCGTGGCGCTGGGCGTGCGCATGCTCATCCGCTGGCCTTTCCTGGCGGTGGGCTCCATGGTCGCGGCCCTTGCCATCGATCTTAAGCTCGGCATGATCTTTTTGATTTGCACGCCCGCCATCGGCCTGGTGTTTTGGTTTGTCATGGCGCGCTGCATCCCGTACTACAAGCAGCTGCAGGCAAAGCTCGACCGCATCGCGCTTATTTGCCGCGAGGGGCTTTCGGGCGCCCGTGTGGTCCGGGCGTTTGTGCGCGAGGGTCACGAACGTGAGCGTTTTGCCCAGGCGGCCGATGACCAGGCGCGTGTCGCAATCGCGGTGGGCAAGCTCTCGTCGATCCTCAACCCCGTCACGTTTTTGGTGATGAACCTGGGCGTGTGCGCCATCCTGTGGGTGGGCGGCATCCAGGTCAACGTGGGCGAGCTCACGCAGGGTCAGGTCATGGCGTTTGTGAACTACATGACGCAGACGCTCACCTCCATCGTGTACGTCGCCAACCTGGTCGTGGTCTTTACCAAAGCGAGCGCCAGCGCGTCGCGTATCAACGAGGTGCTCAATTGCGTGCCGAGCATCGCTGACGAGGGCAACCAGCCGGTCGCGCTGCCTGAGCCGAGCGACCTGACGGGTGGCGCTGTTCCGGTCCCTGCGCTGAGCTTTGACCATGCGAGCTTCTCGTTTGGCGCCGGCGCGGCAAATGCCGTGAGCGATGTGACTCTGGAGCTGCCGGTGGGCGAAACCTTCGGCATTATCGGCGGCACGGGCAGCGGTAAGTCGACCCTCGTTTCGCTTATCCCGCGCCTGTACGATGCGGGCGTGGGCAGCGTGTACGTGATGGGCTCCGACGTGCGCGCCTGGCAGCTCGACCAGCTGCGCCACGTGGTCGCGACCGTTCCGCAGCGTGCGTCGCTGGTGAACGGCACTATCCGCAGCAACCTGACCTGGCGTGACGAGTCGGCGACCGACGAGGAGCTCTGGGCAGCGCTCGATATGGCGCAAGCGAGCGAGTTCGTGCACAACAAGCCCCAGGGCCTCGACGCCCCGGTCGAGGCGGGCGGCAAGAACTTCAGCGGCGGTCAGCGCCAGCGCCTGACCATCGCGCGCGCCTTGGTGGGTTCGCCTCAGATATTGATCATGGACGACTCCGCCTCGGCGCTCGACTTTAAGACCGACGCGGCGCTTCGCCATGCCATTCGCGAGCGCAGTGTGCGCGGTGCCGCCAAGGGCGGGCTGCCGCTCACGACCGTCATCGTAAGCCAGCGCGTCTCGACCGTGCGCGATGCCGACATGATCTGCGTACTCGACCACGGTTCGGTCGCGGGCCTGGGCGCGCACGATGAGCTCTACACGACCTGCCAGCTCTACCGCGAGATTTGCCAGTCGCAGCTTCGCCGCGAGGAGCTCGAGGGTCAGCAGGGGAGTACGGCGCCCGCGCCCGCCCCAGGCGCCCCGACCGTCCCCACATCCGTCTGCGCAAAGGAGGGCTGCTAAATGAATCCGTACACTTCCTCCGGTTCGGTCGCCACGATGACGGCCAACGTGTCCGGCAACGATAACCTCAACGACCTGGGAGACGGTCCGCGCCAGCCCGGCGATCCCGAGCGCTATCCCGTGGGTGCGGTGACTCGCCGCCTGATGGGCTACGTTCGTCCGCATCGCATTTCGTTTGTAGCGTCGTTTGTGAGTGCCGCCATCTCCGTGGTTCTGCAGCTCTACACGCCCATTCTCATCGGCGAGGGCATCGACCTTATCGTCGCCGCCGGGCAGGTGGACTTCGATGCGCTGCTGCCGCTCGTTACCAAGCTCGCGATTGTCGTCGTAGGCGCTGCGGCCTTCCAGTGGCTGCAGGGCTATTGCGTCAACCGCCTGTCCTACGAAACGGTGCGCGACATGCGCGTGGAGGCGAGCGATAAGCTCAGCCGCATGCCGCTCAGCTTTATCGACAGCCATGCCCACGGCGACCTTATGAGCCGCGTGGTCAACGACGTCGACCAGGTGGGCGACGGTCTGCTGCAGGGCTTTACCCAGCTTTTCACCGGCGTTATCACCATTGTGGGCACGCTCGCGTTTATGCTTTCCATCAACCTGACCATGACGCTCGTGGTGGTGCTCGTCACGCCGCTCTCCATCTTTGCGGCCAGCGCCATCGCCAAGCTTTCCAACAAAAGCTTTACGGCGCAGCAGCGTATTCAGGGTCAGCTTGGCGGCCATATCGAGGAGTACGTGGGCGAGCAGAAGCTTGTCGACGCCTTTGCCTATGGCTCGAACGCTCAGCAACGCTTCGATGCCCTCAATGCCGAGCTCTACACCGCGGGCGAGCGCGCGCAGTTTATGGGTTCGCTCTCCAACCCCGGTACGCGTTTTATCAATAACATCATCTATGCCGTGGTCGCTGCGATCGGCTGCGCGGGCGTGATCACGGGCGTGCCTGCGACGCTCACGGTGGGTGGCGTTCAGATCTTCCTGTCCTACGCCAACCAGTACACTAAGCCGTTCAACGAGGTCACGAACGTCATCACGCAGATCCAGACCGCGTACGCCTCGGCGCGCCGCATGTTCGCGTTGCTCGATGCGCGCGAGCAGGAGCCCGACGCTGCGGATGCCATTGAGCTCGCCGCCCCGAAGGGCGAGGTGTCGTTTGAGCACGTTGACTTTAGCTACGTTCCCGACCGCAAACTGCTGCAGGATATTTGCATCGATGCCAAGCCCGGTATGCGCTTTGCTCTGGTCGGTCCCACGGGCTGTGGAAAGACGACGCTCATCAACCTGCTGCTGCGCTTTTACGATATCGATGCTGGGCGCATCGCGGTCGATGGTCGCTCCTCGCGTGACTACACGCGTGCGAGTCTGCGCCGCGCCTTTGGCATGGTGCTGCAGGACACCTGGCTGTTCGAGGGCACGGTGGCCCAGAACATTGCCTACGGTTGCCCCGATGCCACGCGCGAGCAGATTGTCGAGGCCGCCAAGCGCGCTCATGCGCATAAGTTTATCGTGCAGCTGCCAGGCGGCTACGATACGGTGATCGGCGAGGACGGCGGCACGTTTAGCCAGGGCCAAAAGCAGCTGCTGTGCATCGCACGCGTCATGCTCACTGACCCGGCGATTCTGCTGCTGGACGAGGCGACTTCGAGTATCGACACACGCACCGAGCTGCAGGTGCAGGCAGCATTCGACGAGCTCATGGCCGGCCGCACAAGCTTTGTCGTGGCGCATCGCCTGAGCACGATTCGCAACGCCGACTGCATTCTGGTCATGCGCGACGGCCAGATTATCGAGCGCGGCACGCACGACGAGCTGCTAGCGGCAGGCGGCTTCTACGCCGAACTCTACCGCAGCCAGTTTGCCCAGTGAGCAAGCCCGTGGGGCAAATTAATCAATCGACAGACGGTGGTTTACATCTGTCACGTTAGTACTAAGATAGTCATCTAATAAATTGCATTAGTGGCTTTAGTTTTGGGGGATACGAGGCAACGTGACTATGACGTGCTCTTTGGTGGTTAACAGCAAGAGCGGTAATACCAGGATGGTTTCGGGCGCGATCAAGCGCACTCTGCAGGCTGCGGGTGTTGAGTTTGTCCATGCCGCGGCGTTGAGCGACGATGCGGATGCAGATCAGGTTGCGCTCGAGGCGCAGGGCGCCTGCGCGGCCGACACGGTGCTCGTCGGTTTTTGGTGCGACAAGGGCGCGTGCACGCCTTCGGTCGCGGCGTTGCTCTCCGCCTTGCACGGTAAGCGCGTGTTCCTGTTTGGCACCTGCGGCTTTGGGGCCGACCAGAGCTACTATCAGCAGATTATCGACCGCGTAACTTCCAATTTGGCTGGGGATGCCGAGCTTGCGGGCTGGGCGATGTGCCAGGGCAAGATGGGCCCTGGCGTTCGCGCACGCTACGAGGCCATGCTTGCCAAGAATCCGGATGACGCTCGCATGCAGGCGCTCATCGACAACTTTGATTCGGCTTTGGCGCATCCCAACGTTGACGATCTAGATGCCGTAGTGTCCTCGGCTGCTCGGGCTTTATGCCTCTAGGGCAGTAAACATCATCGTTTTTTAGAAAGCTCTCCTTTGAATCGAATCAAAAGGGGAGCTTCCTATTGTGACGAAAACTTGTTCAAATAATCATGTACAAGTAGACGCCCATCTCGGCTACTATAGAGCTAGTTCGTATGGTTAGTTTGACGCTGGGACACTCTGGCGCCGCACTTGAAAGGAATGTGCACCATGCTCGTTAACCTTCGTGACATCACCGCTATTGCAGAGCAGAACAACATGGCAATCGGCGCCTTCAACTCGCCGAGCCTCGAGTCTGCCCGCGCCGCAATCGATACGGCCGAGAAGCTGGGTTACCCCGTTATCATCGATCACGCTCAAGGTCACGAGGAGATCACCCCGCTCGACGTCATGGGCCCGGTGCTGATTGCTCTTGCCGAGCGCTCCACTGCTCCTGTCTGCGTGCACCTCGATCACTGCGAGGACCTGTCCTATATGCGTCGCGCACTGGAGATGGGCTTTAACGGCGCCATGTTCGACGGCTCGTTCCTGCCGTACGAGCGCAACTGCGAGCTCGGTCACCGCGCTGCCGAGATGTGCCACAGCTTCGACTGCGGTCTTGAGTGCGAGCTTGGCTCCATGGGCAGCCGCGAGGCCGGTGCAAAGGTCGAGGGCGGCACTGCCGAGGAAGCTGGCGCTATCTATACCGATCCCGACCAGGCCAATGAGTTTATCGCGGCAACCGGCTGCGACATCCTGGCTGTCTCGTTTGGTACGGTCCACGGTCTGTATAAGGGCGAGCCGCACCTTTCCTTTGATGTGCTCAATCAGATCCGCGAGCGCACCCTCACCCCGCTTGTCATGCACGGCGGTTCGGGTGTTTCCGACGAGGATTACGCTAAGGCCATCGATGCCGGCATCCGCAAGATCAATTACTTCACCTACGGCTCCAAGGCCGCTGGCGAGGCAGTGGCTGCCGAGCTTAAGAACGAGGAGGTCCC